>JAAZCQ010000036.1 GCA_012513225.1 Erysipelotrichaceae bacterium | reverse complement strand
GGAAGTTTTTTTAACACGAAGAACATATGTGTGCGTAGTGGTAATCATTGTGCTAAATTATTACCTGAGTTAATTACACAACAAGATACAGTTAGAGTTTCTATGTATTTTTATAATACATTTGAAGAAATCGATAAATTTATAAATGCAGCAAAAGATTTAAATATTGAAAATGCAATTGATATATTTTTTTAAAGGAGAGGATTATTATGAATAGTTTATTTGATGATCCCTTAGTATTAAGAGATTTAATAATGGATCACTATAAATTCCCTAGAAATCATTCATTAAAAAATGGGGATTTATATAAACAAGTACATATGGCAAGTGAATCTTGTATTGATGACATCACAGTTCAATCTATTATTGAAGATGGTGTGATTAAAGAGATTAATTTTGATGGGGTCGCATGTACTATTTCTACTGCATCAACTTCAATGATGTCTGAAATATTAACTGGAAAAACAATTGAAGAGGCAAAAATTATTATAGATAATTATTTTAATATGGTAGAAGAAAAACCTTATGATCCAGAGATATTAGATGAAGCTATTGCAATGAAAAATGTTTATAAACAAGCTAATAGAATTAAATGTGCAACTATAGGCTGGAAAGCAATAAAACAAATGGTCTTAGAAAGCGAGACAAATAATGAATGATGTAATAAAAAGTCAAGATAATTATAAATATGGTTTTAAAGATGAAGATGTAAGTATATATAAAACAAACAAGGGACTAAGTGAAGAAACAATTAAAGAAATTTCTAAAATTAAAAATGAGCCAGAATGGATGCTTGAATTTAGATTAAAAGCTTTAAAGGAATTTAATAAAAAACCTTTACCTGATTGGGGCCCTAATTTAGAAAATATTGACTTTGATGATTATACTTATTATATTAAACCCAGCCAAAATGTTAGAAGTAATTGGGAAGAAGTTCCTGAAACAATAAAAAACACCTTTGATAAGCTAGGAATTCCTGATGCTGAAAAGGAGTTTTTAGCTGGTGTTTCCACACAATATGAATCTGAAGTTGTATATCATAATATGCTTAAAGAAGTTGAAGATAAAGGTGTAATATTTTTAGGAACTGATCAAGCATTAAAAGAATATCCAGAATTATTTAAGAAGTATTTTTCTAGTGTTGTTCCTTATACTGATAATAAGTTTGCTGCGTTAAACAGTGCTGTTTGGTCTGGTGGCTCATTTATATATGTACCAAAAGGAGTAAAACTTGAAAAGCCTTTACAGTCTTATTTTAGAATTAACTCTGAAAGAATGGGACAATTTGAAAGAACTCTTATTATTGTTGATGAAGGAGCTGAAGTTCACTATGTAGAAGGGTGTACAGCGCCAGTATATTCAAAAGATAGTTTACATGCTGCAGTTGTAGAAATAATTGTTCATCCTAATGCGAAATGTAGGTATTCTACTGTTCAAAATTGGAGTGATAACATTATCAATTTAGTTACTAAAAGAGCTAAAGTAGAAGAATATGGAGTTATGGAGTGGATTGATGGCAATATAGGATCACAACTAAATATGAAGTATCCTGCATGTGTTTTAGCAGGAGAGTATGCAAGAGGGATGTGTATTTCAATTGCGATAGCAAGTGAAGGTCAAATTCAAGATGCTGGTGCCAAAATGATTCATTTGGCTCCTTATACTTCTAGTACGATTATATCTAAATCAGTTGCTAGAAATGGTGGTGAAGTTAATTATAGAGGATTAGTTTCTCATTCAAGAAAAGCGAAATATGCTCAATCTAAGATAGAATGTGATACATTAATACTTGATAATATATCTAGAAGTGATACTTTACCAACTAATATTGGAAGTAATAATACTAGTACTATCGAACATGAAGCAACAGTTAGTAAAATTTCAGAAGAGGAATTATTCTATCTCATGTCAAGGGGATTAAGTAAATCAGCTGCAACTGAGATGATTATTATGGGATTTATAGAACCTTTTACAAGAGAATTACCAATGGAATATGCAGTAGAATTAAATCAACTTATGAAGTTAGATATGGAGGGAAGCATTGGATAAACCGATATTAAGAAAGCTTATGATTGAAAAACGTCATGAGTATATGGAAGAAGATAAAAAAAATTCAAATAAAATTATTTTTGATAAATTAAAGAACATACTTACTCAATATGAAAATATTGGTAGCTATTATAATTTTGATGATGAAGTAGATACAGTTAATATAAATAATTGGATATTAGCAAATAATAAAAATCTATATTTACCAAAAGTTAATAATGGAAAGATAGATTTTTATAAGGTTAATGATTTAAAAGATGTACATGAGGGTACTTTTGGAGTAATGGAGCCTAATGCTGATCATTTTACTGATATAAATAATATTGAATGTATTATTGTTCCTATGGTTGCATTTAATAATGAAAACTATAGATTAGGCTTTGGAAAAGCACATTACGATTTTGCTTTAAAAGATTATAAAGGATTTAAACTAGGAATTGCATACTATTTTCAAAAAACAAATTATTTAGAAATTGATCCTCATGATGTAAAAATGGATAAAATTATTACAGATATTTAAATAAAAAATCCAAAAATTAATTTTTACTATTTACCTATAGTTTTAGCTTTGTTTATACAATTTGTATTTGCTAAATGAATAATTTCATTTAGTTTTTTTTCTTTAAGAGTATTAATTGCCTCTATTGTAGTACCACCTTTAGAACATACAGCATCTATTTCTTCTTGTATACTCTTATTACTTTGTTTAAGCATTGTAGCAGAACCAATAAAGGTTTGTATTAACAAGTCTTTTGCGACTTTTTCATTTATTCCTCTACTTACTGCATCATTAATCATTGTTTCAATAAAATAATAGACATAAGCAGGGGTTGAGCCATTTACAGTAATTATCTCATTCATTAGTGATTCATCTATAATATGAACAACACCTAATTGTTTAAATAAATTTACTATAGTATTTAAATGTTTTTCACTTACTTTAATATCATGGCTTATTGCACTGGCTCCTAGTCCTATTTGTAAGGGCAGATTAGGCATTATTCTAATTACACTACATGTATAATTATTATGGTAATAGTCAATAGAAACACCTGCTAAAATAGAAACAATACACTCCATTTTACAAGTTTTTATTTTTGATGTTAGATCATCAATTCCTTGGGGTTTAATAGCTATTAAGACTATTTCACAGTTATTACAAAGTTCAAATTCATTTTTAAATATTAGACAACCTTTTTCATTATAAAAATATAGAGTATTTTCTTCTAATGTATATAAACCGATTTCATTAGATAATAGGTAATTGTTATTTAGTATTCCATTTAATATGGCTTCTCCCATATGACCTAAACCAATAATTCCAAGTTTACATTTACTCATCTTACTTGTCCATTTCCTTCTATATGATATGTATATGTAGTTAGTTCCTTAACCCCCATAGGGCCTCTTGCGTGCATTTTTTGTGTTGATATACCTATCTCACCACCTAAACCAAAAACAAAGCCATCAGTGAACCTAGTGGATGCATTATGATAGATTGCCGCAGCATCTACATTATTAAAAAATGTTTGTGCATTTTCTTTATTATTTGTAACTATAGATTCTGAATGTTTTGTTCCAAAAGTATTTATATGATTTATAGCATCTTTTACATCGTTAACAATTTTAATTGATAAAGTTAAATTTAGATGTTCTATATCATATTGATTATCTTGTATTAATTCGACATCAATTATTTCTTTAACGGGTTTATTTCCCATTAATTTAACATTTTTATCTTTTAATACTGTATTTAATTTAGGAAGAAAATCTTTTGCAATATTTTTATGGATTAATAATGTCTCTATGGAATTACACACAGAAGGTCTAGAAGTTTTAGCATTAACTATAATATTAATTGCCATATTTTCATCATAATTTTCATCTACATAAACATGGCAAATTCCTGCTCCAGTTTCTAAAACAGGTACTGTAGAATTTTCAACAGTATAGTTTATTAGTTTAGCACTACCTCTAGGTATTAATACATCTATATATTGTTTTGCTTTCATTAGTTTTGCAACTTCAGTTCTAGAAGGATTATTTACTAATACTACTGTGTCTTTATTGACATTATTTTTTATTAAAGCTTCATGTATAAGCTTAACTAAAAATTCGTTACTAAATTTTGCTTCTTTTCCACCTTTTAAAATACAAGTATTAGAGGATTTAATACATAGGGCTGCACAATCAATTGTTACATTAGGTCTAGATTCATAAATAATCGCAATTACACCAAAAGGTACAGTAACTTTGTTTATTATTAATTGATTATCTAAAATTCTATTTTCTAAAATATTATTAATAGGGTCTTCTAATTTAATAATTTCTTGGATTCCTTCAATCATAGATAAAATTCGATGCTCTGTTAAAGTTAGCCTATCTATTAAATGTTCTTCCATATTATTGATTTTTGCTTCTTCAATATCCAAATTATTATTTTCAATAATATTTTGTATGTTTTCTTCAATAATTAATGCTAAGTCTTTTAAAATATTGTTTCTTATTTCTAAAGGACAATTTTTAAATTCGAATGAAGCTTGTTTTGCTCTTTTTGCTTGCTCTAGTATACTCATATCTTTTACTCCTTTATAAATGATGTTCCAACACTTTTATTATCTAGAATATCATATAAAACTCTAGGGTTACTACCATTAGCAATAATTGTTTCTATATTATGATCATTAGCAATTTGTGCAGCTTGTATCTTAGTCATCATTCCTCCAGTACCAACATTACTAGTTGATCCTGTTGCCATAGCAATTATGTCTTCATTAATATTTGTTACTTTTTCTATCAATTTAGCATCTTTATAAAGATGTGGGTCTTTATCATATAATCCATCAATATCTGAAAAAATTACTAGTCCATCAGCTTCTATTAAGGATGCAACAATTGCTGAAAGGGTATCATTATCCCCAATTACAATTTCATCATAAGCAACTGTATCATTTTCATTGACTATTGGAACAATTCCCATTTTAAATAAAGATTTAAAAGTATTTACTACATTATTTCTTCTTTCTGGATCATCAAACACATCCTTTGTTAGTAGTATTTGGGCTGTATTATGACCATAGTCTGTAAAAAATTTTTCATATATATACATTAATTCCCCTTGTCCAATTGCAGCACATGCTTGTTTTGTGGGTATATCTTTAGGCTTTTCACATAAGCCTATCTTATTAAAACCTACTGCAATAGCTCCAGAGGATACTAAAACAACATTCATATCATCACTTTTTAAATCAGATAGTGTTCTTACTAAAATGTCTAAAAGTCTTAAATTTAGTTTTCCGTTTGGTTTACAAATAGTGTTTGATCCAACTTTAACTACAATACTCTTCCAATTTCTCATATTTCTATCCTCACATTTTTAAAAATTTTAGCATAAATCCACTTATAAGACAAAGGAATGTAGTGATATATGATAAAATATGATTATTAATGGAGAAATGTAATGTATTTAATAAATTGCTGGGTTGAACATCCTGTCATTAAACTTGATCAAACCTTTACATATATATATGAAAAATCAATTGATACAGGAGTAAGAGTAGAAATAGATTTTAAAAATCAAAATATTATTGGTTTTGTAGAAAATAGTATAAAATTAGATGAAGATTTAAATAATTATGAAAAGAAATTAGGTTATAGTTTAAAACCAATTAAAAAAATTTTAGATGATAAAAGCCTTATTACAAAAGAATTGCACAAACTTGGAAAGTGGATGGCAAAAGATACAATAAGCCCTACAATTTTATGTTATCAAACTATGTTACCGAATAAGGTAAAACCTATTTCTAATAAACAAAAGCTAATTTATGTAAAGAAAATAAAAGTTAAAAATAATGATTTTAAATTTACTCTTAAACAACAAGCAGCATATGATTATATAAAAGAAAATAAAGAAGTGTTTTTAACTGAATTTAACAAAAAATTTCCTAACATGTATAAAGCACTAGATAAAAAAGAAGCACTTATTGTATTTGAAGTTTTAAAAAGTGGAAGTTTAAAGATAGAAAAAACAGGCAAGAAAGATATAGTAGATTTAAGCCCAGATCAATATAAAGTAATAAATAAGGTATTAAATACTAAAAAAAGAACAGTTTTATTACATGGTGTAACCGGAAGTGGCAAAACAGAAATATATTTACAACTTGCAAAAAGAATAATAGATAACAATAAACAAGTATTAATCTTAGTTCCAGAAATATCTTTAACACCACAAATGGTAAATAGAGTAGTATCTAGATTTTATGATAATGTAGCAATATACCACTCTAATTTAAGCTCACAAGAAAAATATGAGCAATATAAAAAAGTGTTAGAGTCTAAAGTTAAGGTTGTTGTTGGTACTAGAAGTGCTGTATTTATGCCATTTAGTAATTTAGGGCTTATAGTTATGGATGAAGAACACGACCTAAGTTATAAACAAGATGGTTCTCCTTGTTATCATTGTAGAGATATAGCAATTAAAAGAGCTGAAAACTTTGATTGTAAAGTACTTTTGGGTAGTGCTACTCCATCACTTGATTCTTATGCTAGAGCACTAAGAAATGTTTATGAATTAGTAGAATTACCTAATAGAATTAATAATAAGGTTCCTAATATAAAGATTGTTAGCATTGGAGAATCAATAAAAAGTAAAAATTCTTATATTATTACTAATATATTAAAAGAGAAGATTCAAGAAAAATTAGATAAAAATGAACAGATAATTTTATTATTAAATAGAAGAGGCTTTACTACATCTTTAAAATGTAATAATTGTAATCATGTGATAATGTGCCCTCATTGTGATTTAGCAATGAGCTACCATCATGATATTAAAATGATGAAATGTCATACATGTAATGCAATTTTGCCAGTACCTAATGTTTGTCCAATATGTAATGAAAGAAATACATTTTTTGGATTTGGTTATGGAACCCAACGTCTTGAAAATGAAGTTAGAAAAATGTTTCCAACGGCAAAAATTTTAAGAATGGATTCGGATACAACTTCAAGAAAAGGATCTCATGAAGCTATTTTAAGTCGATTTTCTAATCATGATGCGGATATATTACTTGGTACACAAATGATATCAAAGGGATTAGATTATCCAAATGTCACACTTGTTGGAATATTAAATGGTGATGCGGGTCTATCTAGAGTTGATTATAGAAGCCAGGAATTAACTTTTGATTTGCTATTACAAGCATCAGGTAGAAGCGGTAGAAGTGACAAAGATGGAGAAGTTATTATACAAGTATATGACAAAGAATCTTTTGTTATAAAAGCTGCTTTAAAACAAGATTACAAAACATTTTTTAAAAATGAAATGGTTTTTAGAAAAGCAGGAGGATATCCTCCCTATAATTATTTAATTGCTTTAATATTCTCTCATAGTAAAAAAGATGTTGTTACTAATGATTCATATAAATTTTTAGAAGGATTAAATGGTAATTTTAAAGTGCTTGGACCATCTGAATTGTTAAAAATAAGTGATAGATATAGAAATAGAATAATCTTAAAAGGAAAAGATCTTGAAGAAATGAAAGAAGTAGTAAGAAATAATTTAAAAGATGTAAAATTAGTTAGTAGATTAAAAATAGACATAAATCCAATGTTGTTAGATTAAGGGGTGTTTTATGAAGGCAAGAGTAATTGCATATAATAGTTTAAAAAGTATTTTAATGGAACAAGGGTTTGCAAATCTAGTTTTAAGAAAAAATTTGCATGGTATAAATGCAAAAGATAAAGGTTTAATCACTTCAATAGTATATGGAACTTTAAGGAATGATAGATTTTTAAAAGCTCAATATGAAGAATTTATTTATAAACAATTGCCTCAAGAAGTAGATATAGTTTTAATGATGAGTACTTATCAGTTATTTTTAATGGATAAAATACCCGTTTATGCAATTGTAAATGAAGCTGTAGATCTAACAAAAGTAGAATTTAAAAATGTTGTAAATGCTATACTAAGAAAAGTTTGTGAAAGAGGAATAATTAAAATTGAAAGAGAAGATAATTTAACTACTCTTGCTATTAACACTAGTTTTCCAGATTGGATAATAAGAATGTGGAATGCACATTATGGATTTGAAATTACAGAAAAAATTGCGTATGATTTTTTAAAAGAATCAAAAGTATATGGTAGAATTAACACTATTTTAAAATCGAAAGAGGAATTGAGCAAAGACAAAAAAATACACTTTATAGATGATATTGCATTTACTTATGACGATAATCTAGTTGAAAGTAATTATTTTAAAAATGGAGAAGTAATTATACAAGATATTTCAAGCCAACAGGTGTGTAAGTATTTGGATATAAAAGATAATTTAGAAATTTTAGATTGTTGTAGTGCTCCAGGAACAAAAGTTAGTCAAATATCAATGATGATGAATAATACTGGTAAAATTATAGCTATAGACTTATATAAACATAGAGTTGAATTAATATCTGCTTTAAAAAGAAAAATGAGATTAGATAATGTTGAAGCTCATATTATAGATGCAACTACTGTAAATATTGATTTAAATGGGAAACTTTTTGATAGGGTATTGGTAGATGCTCCTTGTAGTGGACTAGGTGTATTAAAAGGAAAACCTGATATTAAACAAAGGGTGCTACCAGAAGATATTGATAATATTTGTATTTTACAAAAACAAATTCTTAATGCTAGTTCTAAATGTTTGAAGATTGGAGGCATTTTAGTATATAGTACTTGTACATTAAATAAAAAGGAAAATGAAAAACAAATTGAGGACTTTATAAGTAGAAATCCAAATTTTCTTATTTTAGAATCATTAACTATTTTTCCATTTGAAAATAATGGGGATGGATTTTATATTTGTAAACTAGCAAGACAATCTTAGTTATGATAAAATGAAAAACGGTGAAAAATGAAATCAATTTATGATTTAACATATGAAAAATTACAAATTATGTTTCTTGAGAACTCTATGAAAAAATATAGAAGTGATCAATGTTTTCAGTGGCTCTATAGAAAACAAATAGATTCATTTGATAAAATGAGTGATTTAGGCAAAGAAACGATTGAATGGTTAAAAAATAATTTTTATATTGAAACTCTTAAGTTAGTTGATAAACAAGTTGCCAAAGATAAAACAACAAAATATTTATTTGAGTTAAGTGATGGAGCTTTAATAGAGACTGTTTTAATGCATTACTCATTTGGAAAAAGTGTTTGTATTACAAGTCAGGTAGGATGTAATATGGGATTTACATTTTGTGCATCTGGACTTTTAAAAAAACAAAGAAATTTATCTAGTGGTGAAATGGTTGCACAAGTATTATATGTAAATAAGGAATTGTTGAAAGAAGATGAAAGAGTTAGAAATGTTGTAATAATGGGAACTGGAGAACCTTTTGATAATTATGATAATGTAATTGATTTTTGTAAGATTATAAATCATGATAAAGGTTTAGCAATTGGTGCTAGAAAGATAACGATTAGTACATGTGGAATTGTTCCTAAAATATATGATTTTTCTGATGAAAAAGTTCAATATAATTTGGCTATATCATTGCATGCGCCTAATGATGAATTAAGAAATAAATTAATGCCAATAAATAAGGCATATCCATTAGAAGAATTATTTAAAGCTTTAAGATATTATAGTGAAAAGAATAATAGGAGACTTACTTTTGAATATATTTTATTAAAAGGAGTTAATGATCAAGAAAAACATGCAGTTCAATTATCTAAATTACTTAAAGGAATGAATGCATTTGTAAATTTAATTCCTTATAATCAAGTTGATGAACATGGTTTTAAATCTACTGATGATAAGAGTGCATTAAGATTTTATGATTGGCTAATGAAAAATAAAGTTAAAGCAACATTAAGAACTAAACATGGTGATGATATAGATGCTGCCTGCGGACAACTACGTGCAAAACATGAAAGGATAGATTAATGAGATATTATGGTGTAACCGATAAAGGTTTAGTCCGTAAATCTAATCAAGATAATTACATCATTTCAACAAATAAAGTTGGTGATGTTTTTGCTATTGTTTGTGATGGTATTGGTGGAGGTAGAGCAGGGGATGTTGCTAGTAAAATGGCTATAGATTATTTTTCTGAAGTATTTAGTAAAAATACTGGATTTAATGATATGGAAGAAATAAAAACTTGGGTTAGATTTCACATATCTAAATGTAATGAGAAAATATATATTAAATCTAGTACTACTAATATATATAAGGGAATGGGAACTACTTTCACAGGTATGCTTATATCTAATGTAGGTAAACTTGTTGTAAATATTGGAGATAGTAGAGTATACGGAGTTAATGAGTTTGGTTTCAAACAATTAACACAAGATCATACTTTAGTTCAAGATATGCTAAAACATGGTGAAATTAGTGAACAAGAAGCAATTAACCATCCTAAAAGAAATATACTTACAAATGCTATGGGAGTATGGAGTAATGTTAGAGTGGATATAGAAAATTATAAGGAAAAATTAAATGATATATTAATTTGCAGTGATGGACTATTTGGCTATGTAAAAGAAGATTTAATAGAAAAAGTTATGCTAACTGATGAGCTAACAACAACACTTAAAGCAAGGAAGTTATTAAATTTAGCTCTTAAAGCAGGTGGCTATGATAATATCACAATAATAATTATTGAACTTAAGGATGGTGATAACAGATGAGCGACAATATGATCCAAGGTAGATACAAAGTAGTTAAACATATTGGTCAAGGTGGAATGGCTGATGTTTTTGTTGCAATTGATACAATTCTTAATAGAGAAGTAGCTATTAAAGTTTTAAGAGGAGAATTAAGTAATGATCCTGTATCTGTTTTAAGATTTAAAAGAGAAGCTAATGCTTCTACATTGTTATCACATCCAAATATAGTTGACATATATGATGTTGGAGAATATAAAGGGCACCATTACATTGTAATGGAATATGTAAAAGGGAAGAATCTTAAGCAATTAATTACTCAACGTGGAGCTTTGATAAAAGAAGAAGCTGTAGATATTATGAAACAACTTTGTGGAGCTACGATTGAAGCTCATAATAGAGGAATCATACACAGAGATATTAAGCCTCAAAATGTACTCGTTATGAATGATGGTACAATTAAAATGGTTGATTTTGGTATAGCTTTGGCACAAGGAGCACTTCAATTAACACAAAGTGACTCTATTATGGGCTCTGTTCATTATCTTGCACCAGAGCTTGCAAAAGGTGAACAGGCAACAATGCAAAGTGACATTTACTCATTAGGAATTGTATTTTATGAATTATTAACTGGAGATGTTCCTTTTAAGGCAGATCAGGCTGTACAAGTGGCATTAATGCAAATGAGAAATGAAATACCTAGTGTAAGAGAAATAAACCCAAGTATACCTCAATCAATAGAAAATATAATAATTAGGGCTACAGCAAAAAACAAAGGATTTAGATATCAGAATGTAGAGGAAATGCTTGATGATTTAAAAACTTGTCTAAGACCTGAAAGACAAAATGAAAAGAAAAATGTATTTAGTTTTCCTGAAGAAGGGGATAAGACTGTTGTAATTGAAAAAGTAAAGCAATCAGGAAAAGCTGAAGAAGTTCAAAAAGCTAAAAAAGTAAAAAAAGGTGGCTTTAATCCAGTATGGCTAGTTGGGATTTTAGTATCACTCCTAATAGTTTCAGGTATATATTTTTTACTTAGTATAAGCGGGGTATTAAAGCCTTCACTTACAATGTTGGAAGTACCAAATATTATTGGGATGGATGTTACTAGTGCAAAGAACTCACTTGACCAATTGGATCTAATTTTGGACACAACAAATATTACATATCAATTAACAGATGATACTCCAAAGGGTAAAATTATTTCAGTAAATCCAGAAGTAGGTAGTGAAATATCTAAAGAAACTACAGTTAGTATTACAGTATCAAGTGGGATTGCTGCATATATAGGTGATTATGCTGGAATGAAGCTTAGTGATGCAAAAAAAGATTTAGCAAAATATTCAAATGTAAAAATAATTTTAGAAGAAGAAGAAAGCGAAGATGTTGCTCCAGGAGTTATAATTAGACAAGAATTATTAACACCTGGCATGCAGTTTAATCCAGAAGTATCTACTGACATAAAACTTATTTATTCAAAATATACTACTATTGTAATTCCTTGGGAGATTTCAGATATGCAAATAGAAGATGCTACAACTTTACTTCAAAATATGGGAGTTGAAGTAATGCTTAGTGCTTTAGATACAAGTACTATGAGTGATGAAGAAATGGAAAATTTACGATATGGTGTTGTAATTCAAACAACACCTGCAGTAGGAACATCTTATACTCAAGAAGATGGTTCTAATGTGGTAATATATTATTATTAATATGAAAGCGAAAATTGTAAAAATAATCTCAAATCAATATACTGTTGTTGATGAAAATAATCAAAGACATATTGCAATAGCTATGGGGAAACTAAGACTAGGAGATAGTCCAGTAGTTGGTGATAATGTAATAGTTGAAGAACGAGATTCAAAAATGACAATTAAAAAAATCTTACCAAGAAAAAATTATATGGTAAGACCATTAATAGCTAATGTTGATCAAGCTTTAATTGTTATGAGTGCAAAAGATCCTGAGTTTAGTGCTACTTTAGTTGATAGACTTATATTTTTAATAGTTAATGCTAAAATAAAACCTTTGATTTGTATTACTAAAATGGATTTGAGTGATGAGTCAATTAATATATATATTGAAGATTATAGATCCTCTGGTTATCATGTTATACTAATTGATAAAGATAATACAGATCATGATTTAGCAGATATTCTTAAAGATAAAATCACTGTTTTAACAGGCCAAAGTGGTGTAGGAAAGTCTACATTATTAAATAAATTAAATCCTGAATTTAATTTAAAAACACAAAAAATTAGCAAAGCATTGGGTAGAGGAAAACACACCACAAGACATTGTGAATTACATGAAGTTTGTGGTGGTCTAGTTGGAGACACTCCAGGATTTAGTTCACTTGATTTTAGTGAAATGAGTGTTGAAGATTTAAGAGAAAGTGTTTTAGATTTTAAAGATTATGCTGATAAATGCAGATTTAGAAATTGCTTGCATCAAAATGAACCAGGATGTAAGGTTAAAGAAGCAGTTTTAAATAAGGAAGTTTCTAGCATAAGGTATAATAATTATTTAGATATATTGAAACTTATACAGGAAAGGAAGGAAAAATATTAATGATTGTAGCTCCTTCAGTATTATCACTTGATTATAGTGATACAAAAAAACAATTAGATGAATTAAAAAAATCGAAAGCAACTTGGTTACATTTTGATGTGATGGATGGGCATTTTGTAAAAAATTTAAGTTTTGGGCCGCATGTTTTAACTACATTAAAAAAAGATTTAGATTTATTTATAGATGTTCATATTATGGTAGATAATCCATGGTTATTTCAACAAATATTTATTGAAGCTGGGGCAGATGGGATAACATTTCATTTAGAAGCTTGTAAAGATGACGATGATTGCTTTAAACTGATTAAAGAAATAAAGAAAAAAGGAAAAAAAGTTGGGCTCTCTATAAAACCAAATACAAAAGTAAGCTCTGTAAAAAAGTTTATTAAAGATTTGGATTTAGTACTAATTATGAGTGTGGAGCCTGGTTTTGGAGGTCAATCTTTTATTGAAGAATCAATCGACAAAATTAAAGAATTAAAAAAACTAATAGAACAAAGTGGTTCTAGTGCTTTAATTGAAGTTGATGGTGGCATTAATGAAGAAACAGGTTTAAGATGTAAAAATGCAGGTGCAGATGTACTAGTGGCGGGTAGCTATATTTTTAATAATGATATAGTAAAGGCAGTTGAAACACTATGCTAAAACCTGTAGTTCTTGCATGTAAACTTACAGATGTTATTCCAAATATTGATTGTGACTTTATTGGTGTTGATAAAGGAGCTTTGTTTCTTGCGAATAATGGAATAATGATGGAAAGGGCAATAGGAGATTTTGATTCCATCAGTGAAAAAGAGATAGAATTAATTGATAAAAAAACATATAAACTTATTAAACTTGATAAAGAAAAAGATATCAGTGATAGCGAAGCAGCTGTTAATCTTGCTATAGAGCTTGGATATGAAGAAATAATTATTTTAGGTGGGTTAGGTAAGAGACAAGACCATACTTATGTTAATATGAAGTTGTTATTAAAATTTGATGGACAAATAAGTATTATGGATAAGCATAATTACATTAGAATATTAAAAAGAGGTAGCTTTGACTTATTAAAGCACGGATATAAATATATTTCTTTCTTTGCTATTAAAGATAGTGTTATTTCATTAGAAAATATGAAATATTCTCTTTCAAATAAAGTTTTGAAAGAGGATGATTTAATTGGATTATCTAATGAAATAGTTGGGGAAATAGGGAAACTTATTATTCATCAAGGAACAATATTATGTATACAATCAAATGATTAAAAAAAACGATCTTTAGATCGCTTTTGTATAAAGGCTATTATTTAGCAGCTTGTTGAGCTTTCAAAGTTTTTAATGCTCTTGCACTTAATCTAACACGTTGAGGTTTTCCATCAACAAGTATAGTTGCTTTTTGTAGATTTACATTCCACTTACGGCGAGTTGCGCGTAGAGAATGTGATCGTCTGTTTCCCGATAAAGCCTTTTTTCCGGTTACGGCACAAACTTTAGACATCACGTAACCCCCCTCTCTCATTGTTTTTGCTTGTAAACTATAACACTATTTTAGTGCCTTTGCAAGTGGATATAAATCTTAAATCAAACTTATTTATACTTTTACCCTTTTTTAAGATATTTATGTATGCTAAAATAGACTATATATTGGAGGATGTTCTCTTTTATGGATAAACAAATATTTGCAGCACTTGAAGTTGCTGATCATGAAATAAGACTTATTATCGGGGAATTTTTTAATACCCGTTTTAATATTATTAAAGTGGAAAGAGTTAATTGCAATTGCTTTATTAATAATACACTCGATAAAGAAGCTACTATTACTGGTATAAAAAAAGCTATAATAAATGCATCAAATTCAATTGGTGCAGAAATAAATAAAGTTATTTTAGCAATTCCTTCACTTAATTTTAAAAGATATCCTCTTAATGTTAGGGTGGATGTTGATGGAGTTGTAACAATTGATGATGTAAAAGAAGCAGTTAGAAAAGCTGCTGTTACAAAAATTGATAATAATTTAGCGCTAATACAAACTGTATGCATTAAATATACTGTTAATGGTATTAGTTCAAGAAGAATTCCAATAAATGAAAGAACTAATGAATTATTGGTAAATATTGATTTATTGTGTGCTGATAGAAAAATAGCTTTTGATTTAGTTTCTTGTGTTAGTAAGGCTGGTTTAGAAGTAATGGATATATACTTAGATACTTATGCAAGTTCAAAAGAAGCTGCTTTATTTGAACAAACTGTTGATCAAAGTGTTATATTATTAAAGATAGAGTATCAAACAACAACTCTTGGTCTTATTTCTCAAGGGAAATTAAAGGCTTGTGATAAGATTGATTTGGGATTATCTGATTTAATTTCAAGCTTAGTTGATGAATATGAGATACCTATAGATGCATCGGAAAACTTAATAAAGTATAATGCTAGAGTAGATTTAGAGAAATATTCTAAAAACCCTATATATATATGGTCTAAAAATGGTATAACTAAAACTATCACAGAAGAAGATATTTGTGATAATATAAGACCAAGCATTAATCTTTGGCTAGATGAATTAGAGATGATGTGTAAACCAATCTTGCAGGCTGGTAAAACCTCTGTTATTATTATTGGCGAAGGTGGAGAAATGCAAGGTTTAGATCATTTACTAGCATTAAAATTAGATGCAAGTGTAAAAACATACTCTCCTGAAACAATAGGTGGAAGAAGAAGTAGTTTGACTAGTTGCTTAGGTTTGTTTTATGCTTATAAAGATCAGTTACAAATAACTGGCTATGATGTAAATAGTGTTAATATGGATCAGTTTCAAAAAACTGTCATATATAAAACCGGAGTTAAATCTGATTCTGAAGAATCAGTTACTAAAAAATTAAGAGGAATGCTGTTTGAGGCAAAGAAGTAAAGAGAGGGAAAAGCAATGGCTGATTTAAAGTACAATCAAGTAGCAAAGATTAAAGTATTTGGAATTGGGGGAGCTGGAAATAATGCAGTTAACCGAATGGTTCAAGAAGGAGTACAAGGTGTAGATTTTTATGTAGCAAATACTGATTTACAAGCACTTGATGTTTCTCCAGTAACTAACAAAATTACACTAGGAAAAGATGGTTTAGGTGCTGGTGGAAATCCTGATAATGGACGCAAAGCAGCAGTAGAGAGCGAAGATGATATTAGACAAGCTATGGAAGGCGCTGATATGGTTTTCTTAACTGCTGGACTTGGTGGTGGAACTGGTACAGGAGCGGCTCCGTTATTTGCGAAAATCGCAAAAGAAATGGGAGCTTTAACCGTTGGTATTGTTACAAAACCTTTTAGTTTTGAAGGTAGAAAAAGAATGGTTCAAGCTGAATCAGGTTTAGAACAATTAAAAGAATATGTAGATAGTTTGATAATTGTTTCTAATAATAGAGTACTTGAAGTTATTGGACACATACCATTTGAAGAAGCTTTTAAAGAAGCAGACAATATTTTAAGACAAGGTGTACAAACTATAACAGATTTAATTGCAGTTCCTGCTTTAATTAACTTAGACTTTGCTGATGTTAAGAGCATTATGGAAGGTCAAGGATCGGCATTAATAGGTATTGGTATGTCTCAAGGTGATAATAAAGCTCAAGAGGCAGCACAAAAAGCTATTCAATCTCCACTTCTAGAAGCTCAAATATCTGGAGCGAAAAGTGCTATAGTAAATGTTACTGGTGGTGTTTCAATTTCTGTATATGATGCAAGTGAAGCTGTTGAATATATAAGAGAGGCTGCTGGCAATGATGTTGATATTATATTTGGTGTTGCAATTAATGATAAAATTGGAGATGCAATTATTGTTACAGTAATAGCAACTGGTTTTGATTTACCTAAACTAGAGGCATTAGACTCACATAGATTAGAAGAAAGTAAGGAAACAGCTACAGCTCCTAAACCTAAACCAGATGTTGAGTTAGTGGAAGAAGATGATTCAGGTATTCCTGATTTCTTCAAACAAAGATAATTGATTAGGATGCATACTGCATCCTTTTTTGGAGGGAAAATGAAAGCTATAATAGATTTACATACTCACACTATAAACAGTGGCCATGCTTATAGTACATTACAAGAAAATATTGTTGCAGCAAAGAATGTAGGCTTAAAGTATTTAGGAATAAGTGACCATGCACCAAACATGCCTGGAGGAGCCCACAAGTTTTTTTTTGATAACCTACAAGCTGTTCCTTCTATGATTGAAGGAATAAGGGTTTTTAAAGGTGTTGAAATTAATATTTTAGATGGAAATGGTAGTTTAGATCTACCAGAGTCAACAATAAAAAAACTGGATTATGTAATTGCGTCTTTACATGGTCCTTGTTATAGTCATGATCATACTTTAGATGAAAATATGTCTGCCTATATTTCTGCATGTAATAATCCATATGTTAGGATTATAGGGCATCCAGATGATGGTAGATATCCAATTGATTATGATTTACTTGCAAAAACCGCAAAAGAAACTAATACAATTCTTGAAGTGAATTGTTCATCTTTAAAACCGAATAGCTTTAGACTAAACGGAGTAGAAAATACTAGAAAGATGATAGAAGCATGTAAAATTTATAATACTTTAATAATTGTAAATAGTGATGCTCACCATTCTAGTGCAGTTGGAAAATTAGACAATGGTTTATCTTTATTAAAAGAAATGAATTTTCCCAAAGATTTAATTATAAATTATAAAGAAGAATTAATAATTAAGCTTTTTGATAAACAGTGAGTTAAAAATGTTTTAATTAAGTGTATTGACTTTATTTTTTTACAATTGTATACTTAACAACATAAAGACTAGGAAAAGGAAAGTAAGTTAGAATTAGTTTCAAAGAGATTTCTACAGTGGTGAAAGTAGGAAAACAAAGTCTAATTGAAAATGGCCTTGGAGTTGCGTATCGAGTGAGAAATCATAAGACTACGACGGAAGCAACCGTTAAAATGCCAAAGTATGGTTGTACTTGTTGAGAAAATAATTGTGAAATTATTTTGAAGTAAGGTGGTAACACGAGAATATATCTTGTCCTTATATGGGGCAAGTTTTTTATTTATAGAAAGGGGACTAACAATGATTGAACTAAAGAATATATCTAAGACATTTAATACTAGAAAATTAGATATTCATGCTGTAAAAGATGTTAGTGTCACAATTAATGAAGGAGAAATCTTTGGTATTGTTGGTTATTCAGGAGCGGGAAAAAGTACACTTGTTAGAATTATTAATCAATTAGAAAAGCAATCTTCAGGACAATTAATTATTAATAATGAAGATTTCAGTACTTTAAGTAATAAAGAGTTAAGAAAAAAAAGACAAAAAATTGGTATGATTTTTCAACATTTTAACTTACTTTGGTCTAGAACTGTTTTTAAAAATATTGAGCTTCCATTAGAAATAGCAGGTTTAGATAAAAAACAAAGAAGTGAAAGAGTAAATGAATTAATAAAATTAGTTGGATTAGAAGGAAGAGAAGACTCGTTTCCAAGCCAGCTATCTGGAGGACAAAAGCAAAGAGTTGGTATAGCTAGAGCTTTAGCAAATGATCCAGATATATTATTATGTGATGAAGCTACAAGTGCACTAGATCCAGATACTACTGAATCGATACTAGATTTGCTTAGTCAAATTAATGAAGATTTGGGTATTACTATAGTGATGATTACACATCAAATGGAAGTTGTACAAAAAATATGTCAAAAAGTAGCAATAATGAGTGATGGTTATATTGTTGAGATGGGTAATGTTAAAGATGTATTTGCACATCCTAAGCATGAGGTTACAAAAAGATTTGTGCAAAATATAGATAGTGGGAAAAATATAGAAAGAATTCAAAAAGAGTTAAAAGAATTGTATCCAAATGGAGAAATTTTGAGGCTTACTTTTACAGGTGGTAATTCTGATAAACCTATTATTGCAAATGCAATATATAAAACAAAGTTATTGGTTAGTATTTTAGATAGTAATATAAATCATACAAAATTAGGCGCAATTGGATTTACTTATATTCATATTGAAAATGGTAGTGAAAACCAAATAAATGAATTTGTTAATTATTTAGTTTCAAATGATGTGAAAGTGGAGGTGGTCTAGGTGAATTTTATAAAAAAGATTGATTTTAATCAATTATTAACTGCTTTAAATGAAACCTTATATATGTCTTTCACTTCACTGATATTTGCAACAATTATAGGTTTATTAATTGGTATATTATTATTTGTAACACAAAGTGATGGCCTATATAAAAATAAATTTGTAAATAGAATAGTAGATATTATTGTCAATGTGCTTAGAGCAGTTCCATTTATTATATTAATGATTCTAGTAATGCCTTTTACAAAGGCTATTGTTGGAACTATATTAGGAGCAAGCGCTGCAATTCCATCATTGATAATAGCTGCAGTACCATTTTATGCAAGACTATGTGTAATAGCTTTTACAGAAGTAGATAAGGGTACTATAGAAGCAAGTAAGTCAATGGGGGCAACTAATTGGCAAATAATATATAAGGTATTATTACCAGAAAGTTTACCCGCACTTATATCTGGAATCACTGTTACAGGAATTTCGCTTATTTCTTATACTGCAATGGCTGGAGCTATTGGCTCAGGAGGTCTTGGCAACTTAGCATATATGTATGGTTGGGTTAGAAGAAATAATGCGGTATTGTATTCAGCAACGTTAATTATCTTAATTATTGTATTAGTAATACAAGGATTAGGTGATTATATAGTAAAAAAGATCGATAAACGATAAGGAGAAAAAAATGAAAAAATTAATTAAACTATTAGGTATATCTTTACTAGCGTTATCAATAGTAGCATGTAGTTCTACAACTACAAATACAGATAGTGAAGAACCAGAATCTACAGTAGAAACAACAGATGCTGAAACATTAACAGTATCAGCAACACTAGATCCTCATTCAAAAATACTAGAATTTGCAGCACCAATTTTAAAAGAACAATACAATATTGATTTAGATGTTATTGTATTAGATGACTATTATGTATTTAATAAAGCATTAGATTCTGGGGAAGTTGATGCAAATTATTTCCAACACGTACCTTTCTTTGATGGAGAAGTTGAATCAAATGGTTATAAAATATCAAATGTTGCTGGTATTCATATCGAACCATTTGGATTTTATTCTAATACTATAAAAAGTATTGAAGATCTTGAAGACAATTCAAAAGTAGTAATATCTAACTCTATTGCTGACCATGGTCGTATATTAACAATTCTTGAAAAAGCTGGATTAATTAAACTAGCTGATGGGGTAGATGCACTAAATGCAACTACAAGTGATATTGTTGAAAATTCTAAAAATTTACAATTTATTGAAGTTAAACCTGAATTACTAACTCTTGCTTATGAAAATAATGAGGGAGATCTAGTAGCAATAAATGGAAATTATGCAATACAAGCAGGATTAAATCCAACAATTGATGCTGTAATATTAGAACAAGCTGATGAAACAAATCCATATGTAAATATAGTTGCTGTACAACAAGGTCATGAAGATGATGCAAAAATCAAAGCTCTTGTAGAAGTATTAAAATCAGAAGATGTAAAAGAATTTATTTTATCTACATGGTCTGATGGATCAGTAATTCCTGCAGAATAGTTTTTAAAAGATAGTGTAATGCTATCTTTTTTTGTTTATAATACTTAAAGAGGTGGAAATATGTATTCTTTTAAAAATGATTATAATCAAACATGTCATCCAAAAATTGTTGAAGCTTTAAAAGAAATAGAAGATTATCAATTTAGTGGATACGGTTTGGATGAAATTTGTGATAGAGCAAAAACTAAAATTAATACTGCATTAGAAAGTAATAGTGATATCCATTTTTTAGTGGGTGGAACTCAAACTAATTTAACAGTAATTTCATATTTATTAAAACCATATCAAGGTGTTATTAGTGTAGATACAGGACATATTAATGTTCATGAAACTGGTGCTATAGAAGCGTGTGGGCATAAAGTAATTTCTATTATATCTAACGATGGAAAATTAAAAGCTAAAGATGTTGAAGACTTAATAAAATCTCATTATGAAGATGATAATTGTGAACACTGTACTATGCCAGGAATGGTTTACATATCAAATCCTACTGAACTTGGAACACTGTATACTAAAAAAGAACTTAGTGATTTATACAGCGTTACAAAAAAATATGATATACCTTTGTATCTAGATGGAGCTAGGCTAGCTTATGCATTAAGTGGACTTAATAATGATATTGCTTTAAATGAATATAAAAATCTAGTTGATGTTTTATATATTGGTGGTACTAAATGTGGAGCTTTATTTGGAGAAGCAGTAGTGTTTAATCAAAGTAAATTATCTAAAAATTTTAGATATTCAATGAAACAAAGAGGCGGAATGTTGGCTAAAGGGTTTTTATTAGGATTACAATTTGATATATTATTTAGCGATAATTTATATTATGAGTTAGGGAAACATGCCAATGATATTGCATTTGTTTTAAATGACGAGCTAGAAAAAAGAAATATTAAAATGTTTTCTAAGAGATATTCTAATCAATTATTTTTAATCTTAAATAAAAAAGTAATTGAAGCATTAAAAGAAAAGTATGCATTTGAATACTGGAGTGATGTAGATGAAAATACTGCTTGTATTAGAATTGTGATCTCATGGTCAACTCAAAAAGAAAAAATTTTTGAATTTATAAATGATTTTGATGCTATTTGCATGTAAATCATGAGCGTGCTATAATAATCGATATTTGAAAGGACGTGTCTTATTTTGGATGATTCACCGCAGCCCAGTTGTTTTAGTTTAATTAGTAAAAATATATTTATTTTGTGGTTTTATAGACGATTAAGACTTTCTTTTGTAAGAATGTAAGTTTATATAAATTTTTTTAGAAAGGAGAGTTTTATGAATACTACTGAATTAAATTTATTTTTTATTTTGATATTACTTATATCAGGTTCGGCGATGTTTAGTTCAATTGAAACAGCTTATTCTAGCTGTAATAGAATACGTATAAAAAATCTTGCGAATGATAATAATAAAAAAGCTCTGCAAGTTTTAGATATATTAGATAATTTTGATAACTTTTTAAGTACGATTTTAATTGGTAATAATATTGTTAATATTACTGCTACTACTATTGCTACAGTGTTATTTACTGGTTTTTTTGGACCAACTAAGGGTCCAACTATTTCTACGATAGTAATTACAATTCTTATTTTGGTTTTTGGGGAAATTTCTCCAAAAAGTGTTGCAAAAAGAATACCTGAAGAAATTGCTATGGGCACTGTTAATATAGTTAAGTTTTTAATTGTATTTTTAACACCTTTAACGGTTTTATTTAAATCAGTTAGGTTACTATTAGATAAAGTTATAAAAATAAAAGAAAATGATTCAGATATAACAGATGAATTAATGACAATGGTAGAAGAAGCAGAAAATGAAGGCGATTTAGGATCATATGAAAGTGATTTGATTAGTGCTGCGATTGAATTTAATGATTTAGATGTTAGAGATATATTAACACCTAGAGTTGAAATTATTGCTATTGATATCGCTACTCCTATTGAAAAAATAGAAGAAGTCTTTAGACTTAATTCTTTTTCAAGATTACCTGTTTATGAAAATACTATAGATAATATTATTGGTGTAATTCATGAAAAAGATTTTTATGGAATATATCATACTAATAAAGGTGTATTAAAAAATATTATTAAACCCACTTTATTTACAAGTTTACATGTAAAAATATCTGCATTATTAAGACAACTTCAGTCCTCGAAAACTCATTTAGCTGTTGTTTTAGATGAGTATGGAGGAACTGCAGGTATAATAACACTTGAAGATATAATAGAAGAATTAGTTGGGGATATTTGGGATGAACATGATACAGTAAAAGAATTTTATACACAATTGGCAGAAGATGTCTATTTAGTTTCTTGTGATGTTGAAGTTGAAGATATGTTTGAAAGATTTGATGTTGAATATGATGATGAAGAGCATGACTACGTTACTGTTTCTGGATGGGTTATTAACCAATTTGATAGAATACCTAAAACTGGAGATTCATTCGTTTATGAAAATCTAGAAGTATTAGTTACTAAGACCGATGATCGAAAAGTTATTGAAATAAAAGTAAAAATAAACAAAGATAATGAAGAAACACAAGATTGATTTTCATTAGTAAAAGTGTATAATGTCCATAGCAAAGGATTCTTTACTAAATGTGAAAAATCAAATAGGGGAAAAATATTAGTTCATAGTCCTTTTGCTAGGACTTTTTTATTTGTGAATAGGGAGAATATATGTCAAGAAAAACAGATATGATTTTAGATGTAGATGAAAAACCGAGTTTAGGTCAGTTTTTTTTATTAAGTTTTCAACATGTTTTTGCAATGTTTGGTGCAACAGTATTAGTTCCAATTCTTACAGGATATCCTATTTCAGTAGCTTTATTTGCTTCTGGTTTGGGTACACTAGTTTATTCATTTATTACAGGATTTAAGGTTCCTGTATACTTGGGTAGTAGTTTTGCTTATATTACTGCAGTTAATATTGCAGTAGCGGCTATGGGTGGTAGTTTTGATGCTGCTCAAACTGGGTTAGTACTTGTAGGTTTAATTTATGTTTTAGTTGCTATAATTATAAAGTATATTGGCAAGGATTGGATTGATAAATTACTTCCTCCAATTGTAATAGGACCAATGATTGCTGTCATAGGGTTAAGTTTAGCAGGATCAGCTATTAGTAATGCTAATTTTATTGAGGGTGGAGATTCTAGAGCTATGATTGTAGCTATTATTACTTTTATTGCTACAGCATTAATTAGTACAAAAGCAAAAGGATTCTTTAAAATAATACCTTTTTTATCTGGAATTTTAATTGGTTATATTTCTGCTGTGATTCTTCAAATTGTAGATTTTACACCTATAAAAGCAGTTATTGAAAGTGGCCAATACTTTAGCTTACCTGATTTTATATTACCTTTTAAACTTGGTAATTTTAAAACTTTTAATTTTTATTTTGGTCCTGAAACATTAGCTATTTTACCAGTGGCAATTGTAACAATATCTGAGCATATTGGAGATCATACAGTTCTTGGAAAAATATGCAATAAAAACTTTTTAAAGGATCCAGGGCTTGATAAAACTTTAATGGGAGATGGTATTGCAACATCACTTTCAGCATTTTTAGGAGGTCCTGCAAATACAACGTATGGCGAAAACACTGGTGTAATTGGTATGACAAAAATTGCAAGTGTATATGTTACTTGTGGAGCAGCTGTTATTGCTATAATATTATCATTAGTAAGTATTGTTTCTGCAGCTATTCAAACTATCCCTAGTGCAGTACTAGGTGGTATGGGTATATTATTATATGGTGTAATAGCAAGTAATGGATTAAGAGTACTTATTGATAATCGCGTAGATTTTACAAAACAAAGAAATCTTATTATTGCTAGTGCTATGTTAGTTATCGGTATAGGTGGTGCAGTACTTCCAATTGGTGATTTTATTACACTTAGTGGAACTGCATTAAGCGCTGTTGTTGGAGTATTATTAAATTTAATACTTCCAAATGAATAATATGATTTTGGGTAGATAATTCTCTACCCTTTATATTTTAGGAGGAAAACATTGTGTTTGTTAAACCAGGAGCACGAATAACTAAAACTGTCTTGGCAGTTGTAACAAGTATGTTATTTGCATATTTTATTACAGGCAATTACTCTGCGATAGCTCCAATTTCTGCAGTTGTTACTTTAAAGGAGTCAACACAAGATTCTATTACAACAGGTTTAGAAAGAATCATAGGTACTGTATTTGGAAGTGTATTATCATTAGTGTATATTTATACTTCTATTAATTTTTTTGATTTACATAATTTTATTATTCTTACTATTTCTACAGGTGTATTATCTTTTATTTCTTTATGGATAAATAAAAGTTTAAAATTTGGTGCAGGTAGTGCTGCTAACTCTGTAATACTAATTATTATAGTTTTAAATGGGTATTTCCATAATACAGATGCAATAATATTAAATACAATACATAGGACAATAGAAACTTCAATTGGTATAATATGTGCTGTTTTAATTAATAGATACATATATATTTCTTCTAAAAAATAAAGGAAAGAGAAATTAGGGATATTCTATAATATCAAATTAAAAAGGTAATTTTATGTATAGTTATTTTATAGAAAAAAATATAGAGATTAATGATATTTATAAATTTTCTAAAGATGATGCCCATCATATAAAAAATGTTTTAAGATTAAAAAGTGGTGAAATAGTTCGGTTAGTTTTTAACTCGAATGCCTATTTTGCAAAAATAGGATATAGTAATAAAGAACCTAATGCTTTTGTTTATGATATAGATAAAACAAAAAATGAATTAGATATAAACATAACCTTAATACAGGCTTTAATTAAGAATGATAAATTTGAACTTGTACTTCAAAAAGTTTGTGAGCTTGGTGTTAGTAATATTATTCCTATGAATAGTAAGTATGTAAATGTTAATAGTGATATTATAAGAAACAAAAAAGATAGATATAATAAAATATTACTAGAAGCAGCAAAGCAAAGTAAAAGGGAAGTTGTCCCAATTTTAGCTGATATTATAAAATTAGAAGAGTGTTTAGGTTATAAAAGTGACATTAATATATTTGCTTATGAAAGTGAATTTGAAAAAACTAATAATATTAGTAAATATATAGAAAAAGGTAAAAATATTACTATTATTATTGGCTGTGAAGGCGGTTTAAGTAGTGAAGAGGCTACATTTTTAAAGAATAATAACTTTATACCCGTAAGTCTTGGAAAACGCATTTTAAGGGCTGAAACAGCATCTATTTATGCATTAAGTGTTATTAGTAGTGTTAATGAGGTAAATCAATGAAGACATTTGCTGTAAGTACATTAGGTTGTAAAGTGAATACTTATGAAGCACAAAGTACAATAGAATCATTAAAGAATGAAGGTTTTATTGAAAAGAATTTTAATGATATTGTAGATATTTATATTGTTTTTACATGTGCAGTTACTAATACTGCTGCTAGTAAAAGTAGAAAAAAAATTAATCAGGCAATAAGACAAAATAAAGATGCTTTAATAGTTGTAGTTGGCTGCTATGTTCAATTAAAACCAACGGAATTAAATGATAATGAAAATATAGATATTCTTGTAGGTTCAAACTATAAAAGTAGACTTGTAGAATTTATTAAAAAGGCTTTAGATACTAGAGAAAGAATTAATAGTGTATCAGATGTTAGATTAAAAGATGTAGAATTTGAAAATATGGGAGTTACAACATTTGATAAACAAGTAAGAGCATATCTTAAAATCCAAGATGGGTGTAATCAATTTTGTAGTTATTGCATAATTCCTTACGCTAGAGGAAAAGAAAGATGTTTATCTGTAGATAGCATTGTTGATTTATCTAAATCTTTAAGTGAGAATCATAAGGAAATTGTTTTGGCAGGCATACATACTGGAAGATATATTTATGATGGAATTGATCTTGCAGGTTTAATAAAAGAAATTTTAAAAAATAGTAAAAATATTGAGAGAATTAGAATTTCTTCTATTGAAATTACAGAAATTAGTGATGAACTAATAGAAATAATGAAAAATGATAAAAGAATAGCAAGACATTTTCATATTCCACTACAGTCAGGTAGTGATTATATTTTAAAATCTATGAATAGACCATATGATACAAAGTTGTTTTTTGATAGAATAAAGTATATAAAAAGTGAAATTGAAGATATTTCTATTAGTACTGATTTAATTGTCGGATTTCCAGGTGAAACTGATGAATATTTTGAGGAAACTGTTAATTTTCTAAAAAAATGTGAGTTTTCATTCATTCATGTTTTTCCATTTTCTTCAAAAGAAGGAACACAAGCTTCAAAACTAGATAAAACTATAGATAACATAACAAAAAAGGAAAGAGTAAAAATAATTGGTAATTTATCAAATAAATTATATTATGCTTATAAGGGAAGGTTTATTCAAAAATCATTAGAAGTATTAATAGAAAAATATGAAGATGGTTATTCATTTGGACATTCAAGTGAATATATTCCTGTATATATTGAAGGAAAATATAATAAAAATGAAATTATTAAAGTTAAAGGATCTAATTTAACTACTGATAAATTTTATGCAATAAAGGAGTAATATATGGTAAAGCTAAGTTATTTATTTCAAAATGCGCCTGACATTGAAATTAAAAGCTTGATGTCAGATAGTAGAAAAAAAAGACCAGATTCTATATTTTTTTGTGTAAAGGGAATGATGTTTGATGGTCACAGATTTATAGATCAAGCTATAGAAAATGGTGCTAAGGTAATAGTTCATAGCGAACAAATTGAAAATATAAATCCTAAGATTACGTATATAAAAGTTAAAAATGTAATTCAGGCATTTAACAGTGTTGCGGATGCTTTTTATGACAGTCCATCAAGTCAACTAAGAATGTTTGGCGTAACTGGAACTAATGGTAAAAGTTCTATTGCTTCATTAATAAGAGATTTATTAAATGATTATGAACCTTGTGGGTATATTGGAACAATTGCTATAGAATATGGGAATGTAAAATTAGCACCGTTACTTACAACCCCAGAAGTAGATGATTTACACGGCATATTAAGAGATATGGTTAATGCAGATATAAAAGCATGTGCCCTTGAAGTTAGTAGTATTGGAATAGAACAAGAAAGAGTAAATTCTATTGATTTTGATGTTGCTATTTTTACAAACCTAACACATGATCATTTAGATTATCATGGAACTATGGAAAATTATTTTCAATCTAAAAAAACATTTTTTGATAGAATGAAAATTAATGGATTAATAATTACTAATGTTGATGATCCTTATGGTATTAAAATAGTTGAAGATGCTAAATGTAAAGTTTATACCTATGGTATAGATAATGAAGCAGATTATCAAGCAACAAATCTTCAAGTAATGAAAGATAGAACCAATTTTATATTAAAATGTTTTGATAAAGAATATAAAGTTTCAACCAATCTTGTTGCAACATTTAATATTTATAACTTATTAGCAGCTATAGCTGCATTAAACACTCAAGGAATAGAGATAGAGGAATTATTACCTAAATTAGTTAATATTAAACAAATTGATGGAAGAATGGAAAGAATTGATTTAGGACAAAAATATAACGTAATAGTTGATTTTGCACATACACCTGATGGGATTTCAAAAGTTTGTGAATACGCATTTAAAATTACTCCAAAGGGAAAAAGAATTATTGCTGTTTTTGGTTCTGCAGGAAAAAGAGATACTAAAAAGAGAAAGATTTTTGGGAAAATTGCAGATAAATATTGTGATATGATTATTTTAACAGAAGATGATCCAAGAGATGAAAGTGTACACGATATAGCTAATGAGATAGCATCAGGAATAGAAAATACAAATTATGTAATAATTGAAGATAGATATTATGCAATACAACAAGCAATAGAACTTGCTTTAGATAACGATACTATATTAATACTTGGAAAAGGTGATGAAGATTTTATGTATCGTGAATTTGGCTCTGAATATTATCAAGGTGATGATAAAATTGCTAAGGAAATAATAAAATTAAGACTAATGGAGGAAGAAAATGAACTTGAATAAATATATTGATCATACATTGCTAAAGCAAGATGCAACTCAAGAGATGATTGCAAAACTATGTAAAGAAGCTGTAAAGTATGATTTTAAAACTGTATGTATAAATCCAAGCTGGATTGTGGAATGTAAAAAATATCTAAAAGATAGTGATGTAAAAATTTGTACTGTAATAGGTTTTCCTTTAGGTGCTATGACTACAGAAGCAAAAGCATTTGAAGCAAAACAAGCTGTTGATCTAGGTGCAGATGAAGTTGACATGGTAATAAATATTGGACGACTTAAGAGTAATGATTTTGATTTTGTTGTTGATGATATTAGAACAGTTAAACAAGCTATTGGTAATAAAGTATTAAAAGTAATAATTGAAACTTGTTTATTAACTGATGAAGAAAAATATCTTGCATGCGATGCTATTATTGAAGCGGGAGCAGATTTTGTTAAAACATCCACTGGGTTTAGTGTATCAGGTGCAACCTTTGATGATGTTAAAATTTTAAAAACTGGTTCTAAAGGTATTTTAAAAGTAAAAGCTGCTGGTGGTGTAAAAACATTTGAAGATATGAAAAAAATGATAGAAGCAGGTGCTGATAGAATTGGTACAAGTAGTGGTGTTGCTTTAATAAGTAATCAAAGATCTACTGATAATTACTAAACCTTGCATTATTATGGATGTTTTGTTATTATATTAATGCTTGCATCAGAAGGGAGGTTGGTTAATGCCAAGAGTTGTACTTAAGGAGAACGAAGGTTTAGATGACGCTTTACGTCGTTTTAAACGTCAAGTATCTCGCAACGGAACCCTTGCTGAGGCTCGCAAAAGAGAGTTTTATGTAAAACCGGGCGTTCGTCGTAAATTGAAATCCGAAGCTGCTCGTAAAGCTAGACGTTCAAAATAAGAAGCTAATTGCTTCTTTTTTTTAACTTATAATAATTGAAAAAAAGCAGTATAGACTGCTCTTATTATTTTTCTAAATAGTTTGATCTTAGTTTTAGTATATCTTCATCATTTATTCCTACAGCATATCTTATATAATTATCGATTGTATCATATTTGTTATTTATATAAGTAAATACCTCATCCAAATATTCTCTTTGAACTCCTTGAGCATATGGAATTTGATTAACTATATCTTCATCTATATTAATTGATCGAGCAAACTCCATTTGTTCTTGAATCAACTCTTCATAATATTTATTTGTTTGAAGATAATCATTGATAATATCATCTGTTTCAACTCCTAATGTTGAAAGAAGTAACAAAGTCAAAACACCAACTCTATCTTTTCCAGCACTGCAATGATATAAAACAGAACCTTCTGTATTATTAATTAATACTTTAAAGATACTATTAAAACTATTTTTTGCATAACTTTCTGATACTATGGCAGGGTACATCTTCTTCATATTATTATAAACATTACCTGCTCTTGATAAAGATTTAATTAATCTTTCAGTTTCATTGATTTTCTTTTCTTTTTCTCTTGAAATTCCCTCCAAGGAACCTTCAAATATTGGAATGTGATTATATATAACTCCATTAATAACTGGATCAGGATTCGTGTCTACTTCTTTTAAGCTTCTTAAGTCAATTATTGTTTTTAAATCATAATCATTTGTTAAAGTTTCTATATCAAAGTTACTAGCTTCAAATAGTCTTCCGCTTCTAATAATTCTTTTCTTTTTAATCTTATAACCATGTATTGTTTTTAAACCACCTAAATCTCTAGTGTTTAATAAGTTATCTAACTCTATTTTCCCCATACAACCTCCACTATATAAAACATTGTACAAAATTATTATATAATTTCCAAATTTATTTTAGTTTATTATTATTATTTTCAGTTATATAATACTAATAGCCAGCTATAAAGATGTCAAGAAATAATTGATATATTTAGATGAATTGGCTTGAGAATTTTTGGAGGGGGATGTTAATTTAGGGCATCACAAATAAGCTTATAATAAAGCGTAAAAAAATTATTGATCGAGTAAGT
>JAAZCQ010000024.1 GCA_012513225.1 Erysipelotrichaceae bacterium | reverse complement strand
ACTTACTCGATCAATAATTTTTTTACGCTTTATTATAAGCTTATTTGTGATGCCCTAAATTAACATCCCCCTCCAAAAATTCTCAAGCCAATTCATCTAAATATATCAATTATTTCTTGACATCTTTATAGCTGGCTATTATAACTGTTGATATTCTAATAAGAATTTTTGGCTATCTTAATCCATATTTATTTCTACTGTTTATTGTAATAAGTTTAATATTGGTTTCTTCCATTTTAGATTTAGTGCCTTCTATTCTTACAGGAAAAATTATTGATGAAGGCTTCTTAAAGAAAGATTATAAATTTATTATTGAGTTAGTAATAATATCTTTTTTTGTCTTAATTGGATCTAATGTTGTAAACATGATACAAACATATTTTAACTCGGTTATTTCATTAAGTATTTCAAAAGATTTAAGAGATCAAATGTATTCTCATTTATTGAAAATGCCGTATTCATTTTTTGTTGGAAGTAAACAAGGTGAAATAATTACTAGAATGACCAGTGATATAAGTGGAGTGGAAAGTGCTATTTCATCCACCTTAATTAATACCATTTCTAATATTTCAGTATTAATTACAACTTTAGTTGCGATGGTTTCAAAAAGTTGGATTATGGCAATAGTTGGGATGACTATAGTTCCTTTACTTATAATACCTACTAAGCTAGTTGCAAATCGTAGGTGGAAACTAACAGTTGATTCTCAAAATGCAAATGATAAAATGAATCAAATATATAATGAGACTTTAAGTGTTGGTGGACAACAATTGGTTAAATTATTTGTAAGTGAAGAATATGAAAATATTAATTTTAATGATGCTAATAAACACTATAGTAATCTAAAAGTAAAAAGCTCTATGGTTGGTAGATGGTTTAGAATGTCTATAAATGTTTTTACAAACATGGGACCAATGATTTTATATTTAGTAGGTGGATATCTAGTATTAAAAACTACTAATAGTAATTTAACAGTTGGAGATATTACAGTTATGGTTGCTTTATTAAATCGTCTATATAGACCTGTAAGTTCCTTAATGGAAATGCAAGTTGAATTTGTTAGAGCAATGGCTCTATTTACTCGTATATTTGATTATTTAGATATGCCTATTAACATAGTTGATAGTGAAAATCCAATAGAGATTGAAAATTATGTTGGAAATCTTGAATTTAAAAATGTAAATTTTGGATATGGTGAAAATGGGCAAATATTACATGGTGTTACTTTTAATGTGTCTAGTAATCAAATGGTAGCTATAGTGGGACCATCAGGTGCAGGAAAATCAACAATTATAAATTTGATACCTAGATTATATGATGTAGATAGTGGAGAAATAAAGATTGATGGAATCAATATAAAAGACTTGAGTTTAAAATCACTTAGAAATTATATAGGAATAGTATCTCAAGATGTACATTTATTTAACACAACAATAAGAGAGAATTTATTGTATGCAAATATGAATGCAAGTGAAGATGATATGATAAAAGCTTGTAAAGAAGCAAATATTCATGATTTAATAATGTCTTTTGAAAAAGGGTATGATAGCATTGTTGGAAATCGTGGAGTTAAATTATCAGGAGGGGAAAGGCAGCGTATTGGAATAGCACGAGTCATATTAAAGAATCCAAAAATTTTAATTTTAGATGAAGCAACATCTTCTTTAGATTCAATATCTGAAAAATTAATTCAAGATGCTATTGAGCCTTTATTGAAAAAAAGAACAAGTATAGTAATTGCGCATCGTTTATCAACTATCATGCAGGCAGATAAGATTATTGTTGTAGATAAAGGTCGTATTGTTGAAGAAGGTATACATGAAGATTTATTAAAAGTTGATGGGGTTTATAAAAAGCTTTATCTAACACAATTTTCTAAGGTGTTAAATAAAGAAAGTAATTGTTTATAATTTTATATTATTGACATTAAACTGATTTTATTGTATAAAAAATACAGATACTTTGATCAAGACAAGATTATATTGAGAATTTAAATAGAGAGTCGATGTTTGGTGTAAATCGATTAAATATCAATATGGTTACTACTTGGAAGTTATACTTTGTATTCGGGTAATACCGTTATCTATGTGAGAGCATCAATTTTGATGAATTAAGGTGGTACCGCGTTAATGACGTCCTTTGTTGGATGTCTTTTTTTATTTTGGAGGGTAAAGTAATGAATATTAAAGAAGATGAAAGATTAAATGTATTAAACCATAGTTGTGCCCATCTTATGGCACAGGCAGTTAAGCATATTTTTCCAGATGCTATGTTTTGGGTAGGACCAGTAATTGACGAAGGATTTTATTATGATATAGATCTAAAAGATAGGGTATTAACTGAAGATGATTTAGTTAAAATTGAAAAAGAAATGAAGAAAATCTCTAAAGATGGAAAAAGAATTACTAGAAGTGAAATTTCTAGGGGAGATGCTTTAGAAAGATTTAAAGATGATCCATATAAAATTGATTTAATTAACAATATGGATGATGAAAGTATTATTTCTATATATACACAGGGTGACTTTACAGATTTATGTAGAGGTCCACATGTGGCTACTGTAAAAGAATTAAAGCATTTTAAATTGATTAAATTTAGTGGTGCCTACTGGAAGGGTGATTCTAATAATAAAATGCTTCAAAGAATTTATGGAATATGTTTTGATAATGATGAAGATTTAAAAAACTATTTAGAAATATTAGAAGAAAGAAAAAGTAGAGATCATAGAAAGCTTGGTAAAGAATTAGATATATTTATGATGTCTAATTTAGTTGGTCCAGGGCTTCCTTTATGGCTACCTAATGGAAGCACTATTAGAAGAATACTAGAAAGATATATTGTAGATAAAGAACTTGAAAGAGGATATGATCATGTTTACACTCCTGTACTTGCTAGTAGTGAACTTTATAAGATATCTGGACACTGGGACCATTATAAAGATGATATGTATCCAATTATGAAAATGGATAAAGAAGAAGTTGTTTTAAGACCTATGAATTGTCCTCATCATATGTTGATTTTTAAAAATGGTTTACATTCTTATAGAGATTTACCTATTAGAATTGGTGAATTAGGACATGACTTTAGATATGAGGCTAGTGGTGCTGTAGTAGGACTTGAAAGAGTAAGAGGCATGTGTCAAAATGATGCACATTTATTTGTTAGACCAGATCAAATTAAAGATGAAGTTAGAAATGTAGTAGATTTAATTCTTGATGTTTATAAAGATTTTGGTATTGAAGATTATAAATTTAGACTCTCTTTAAGAGGGGATGAAAACAAAGAAAAATATTTTGATGATGATGAGATGTGGAATTTAGCTGAAGATTCTTTAAGAACTATTTTAAATGAATTGAATATTGATTATTATGAAGCAGAAAATGAGGCGGCATTCTACGGTCCTAAATTAGATGTTCAAATAAAAACTGCTTTAGGACATGAGCTAACTTTATCTACTTGTCAATTAGACTTCTTGCTTCCTAGAAAGTTTGAATTAACTTATGTCAATGAAGAAGGTGAAAAAGTTACTCCTGTAGTAATACATAGGGCAATACTTGGAACATTTGAAAGATTTGTTGCATATATATTAGAAGAATTTAAAGGGGCACTTCCTTTATGGCTTGCACCTACTCAAGTAGTGATAGTACCTGTTCATCATGAACAACATCTAGAGTATTCATTACAATTAGAGAAAACTTTAAAAGACATGGGTATTAGAGTAAAAGTTGACGCAAGAAATGAAAAACTTGGATATAGAGTAAGAGAAGCTCAAACTAATAAGGTTCCTATTCAATTAGTTATCGGAAAAAAAGAAGTTGAAAACAATAGTGTTAATTTAAGAAGATATGGAAAGAAAGATTCAAGTATACTAAATGTTGAAGAATTAAAAGAATTATTAAATAAGGAAATTCGACAAAAAACTATATATAAATAAGACAAGGGAAACCTTGTCTTATTACTAGAGTTTAAAAAAGTAAGAGTGTTAACTCTTACTTATATGGAAATATACCGCCCCAACTAATCCGGCATCATTTTTTAGTGTACATGCTTTTATAGTTAAATCATCATTAAATCTTGGCATTATTTTTGATCTAATTCTTTTCTCTAGAGGATCTATTAGTAGTTCTTGTTGTAGGCTTACTCCTCCTCCTATTAGTATAAGAGAAGGGTTAAATATATGGGTTAGTGTTACTAGACCTACAGCAATATCATCTATCCACTCATCTAATATTTCAAGAGCTTTTTGATCATTATTATGTGCTTTTTCAAAAAAATCTTTTCCGTTTAGATTAACGTTGTAAAATTCGTTAGCTTTATTTAATAAGGCTGTAGTTGATGCATATTGTTCATAGCATCCTATATTGCCACACATACATGGTTTACCATCTTTTTTTATTGTGAAATGTCCTACTTCTCCAGCTATACCTTTTAAGCCAAGTAGAATATTATCATCTACAATAATTCCTCCACCTACTCCGGTACCAATTGTTATACCAACAATATTTTTGTGTTCATCATGGTTTCCTATCCATTTTTCACCAAGAATCATGCAGTTAGCATCATTTTGTACTGTTGTATGTAGATTAAATTCTTTTATAAATCTTTCTTTTATTTTAGATCCTACATAATTAGGTAAATTTCCTGCAGTTCCAATTACTTCACCTTTATTTGTGTCAATTTGGCCTGTAGCACTTACTCCAATACCTTCAAGTTCATAATTTACATCTTTTAAATATTGTTTTACTGCATCTACTGTACTATCTAATATGGGTGTTTTGTAATTATCATAACTTACACTATATGAGGTTGAATTAATTATTTCTCCTTCACTACTGACAACGGCAATTTTTACACTAGTTCCACCAATGTCAACACCTAAATAATATTTCATTACTTTTCTCCTATAATGATTTTAAAACTAATACATCAGGATTGTTGTATTTTTCTTTAATTGTTTTAAATTCTTCTTTTACTTGTTCTATCTCTTGTGTAGTTAAATTTTTAAATGGTCTTCTTACATAGCCTGCATCAGCATTCATCCATCTTGTTGCTTCTTTTATTACTGCATAATAATCATATTTTAATGAAGCATCTATTATGCTTACTGCAATTTTTTGAAGTTGCTGTGCTTTTTCAATTTCATTATTTTTCATATGATTATATAAATTTACAAATAAATCGGGAAGCATTGTGTAAAATGAACCGATTATTCCATCAGCTTCATTTAAGATTCCTGAAACAGCCATTTCATCTGCACCAGAATAAACCATAAAATCTTTTGAAATTAAATCTTTACATTTATATATATCTTGATGAGTATATGCAGTATATTTTACACCTACAACATTATTTATAGTTGATAATCTTTTTATAAAATCAAAACCAAGTAAACCAACTAGTGGTACATTATATATTATCATTGGTGTACTAACACAATCTGCTATATCTTTATAGTAGTCATAAATATGATCTTCATTAAATCTCCAATAAAATGGAGGAACTGAACTTATTGCGTCTACATCTAAGCTTTCCGCATGTTTTGCAAGTTCAATTGATTCTTTAGTACCTATAGCGCCAATATGTACAATTATTGGAACTCTTTGTTTTACTTCATCAACTACTACTTCTACAACTTTTTTTCTTTCTTCACTGTTCATTAAGAAGCCTTCGCCAGTTGATCCTGTTAAATAGAATCCACTAACATTTTGACTTAAAAGGAATTGTACTAAATTTCTTGTTTTAGCTTCGTCAAAATTTTCATTTTCATCAAATGGTGTTACTAGAGCCGGGATTACTCCTTTTATTTCTGTGGGTTTAAATGCCGGCATTTATTTATACTCCTTAATTTCATTGAAGAATCTTTTAGCAATTTCTAGAGGTCTAGTTATTGCACCTCCTACAACAACACAAAATGCTCCGCATTCAAGCATTTTAACTGCTTGTTCTGGAGTATGTATTCTTCCCTCTGCAATAATAGGGATATCTTTATTTGCATTGTGTATATCCATTACTAATTGATAATTAGGATCGCTAGGTAAAACATCACCTTCCATATATCCATTAAGTGTAGTGCCTACAAAATCGATTTTAGCTTCATATGCATCAAGTGCTTCTTGTAGGTTTGAAATGTCTGCCATTAATAATTGGTTTGGATATTTTTGTTTTATTTCTTTAATAAATTCAACTGCAGTTTGACCATCTTTTCTAGTGTTTCTTGTACAGTCCAATGCAATTATATCTGCCTTTGCTTCTACTAATTCATCAATTTCTTTCATAGATGGGGTGATATAAGCACTTGTAGGTGGATAATCAATTTTAATAATTCCAATTACTGGTACATCTACTACTTCTTTTATTTGCTTGATATCTCTTACTGAGTTAGCTCTTATTGCTATAGCTCCAGCTTGTACTGCTGCTTTAGCAAATAAAGGCATTACTCCTCCTTCTTCTGTATACATTGGTTCATGAGGTAATGCTTGACAGGATACTACTAGTCCATTTTCTAGTATGCTTTTAATTTCTTTTAAGTCCATATAACCTCCTTATCGGATATTCACTCCAAAAATTTAACTTAAAACGGAATTCTAATTCAATTTTAATATATCATTAGGCTAATATTTTTACAATATAAAATAAGATTATTTTTGGTTTAATATATAAAGAGATGGGAGTTTACTAAACATTTAAAAATAAAGTATAATAATTTTAGTTAAGCGTTTACAAAAGAAAAAGTACATGTTATATTTTTATTGAAATTATAATCCAAAATAAAACACATTTATGGAGTAAATATACAAATTAGGTAATTGGCGCATGGTCGTTTAATTATATATCTAGGAGGAAAGATATGAAAAAGTTTTTTGTTTTATTGATGACTCTAATAATGAGCATCAGTTTAGTGGCTTGTAGCAGTGGATCATCAGCTACAGACTCAACCCCTACAGATGAAGTTGTTGATGTTGAAGATATTACAACTTTAGAAGCAGAAATCACATGGTGGGCATTCCCAACATTCACTACAGTAGATGGAGTTTCTGGAAAATATGAAGAATCTCTAGTTGCTGCTTTCAATGAAAAATATCCGAACATCAAAGTTAATGTTGAAATGATTGACTTTACAAATGGTCCTGAAAAAATAGTTACAGCTATTCAAGGGAATACTGCACCAGACGTATTGTTTGATGCTCCTGGTAGAATTATTGACTATGGCCGTTCTGGTTATTTAGTTTCATTAAATGACTTAGTAGAGGAAACAGGATTGCTTGAAGACATTGCTAATCCAAATATTTTAGAAGCTAGTTCAGATGGTGAAACATACTGGATGTATCCTACTTCTGCAGCTCCATTTGTTATGGCTGTAAATAAAACTGCACTTGAAAAAGAAGGATTATTTGACTTAGTTCCATCTGAAGGTGATAGAACTTGGACAACTGATGAATTTATTGAACTTTCTAAAAAAATGCAAGAAGCAGGCTATTATGGAGTTGAAATATTTGCTGGTGGCCAAGGTGGAGACCAAGGTACAAGAGCATTTATTACAAACTTAACAAATGCTAATTTAATGAATGCTGATTTAAGTGAATATACATTAAGTGAAGCAGCTGGTGTTGAAGCATTAACATTAATTAATGATGGTGTTAAAGCAGGTTGGTTAGCTGCAAATACAGGTGGAGTTGCTAATGATGCTTTAGAACATTTTACTACTCCAACTAATAGTACATTCTGGGCAGTTGCATTATGGAGTCCAAACTTACATAGTGCTAGACAAGAAGAATTAGACGCTTCAAATATTGAAGCAATTGCAGTAACTCTTCCATCAAAAGATGGTAGTCCTAAACTTGAATATCTAGTAAATGGATATGCTATATTTGATAATAAAGATGCAACTAAAATTGCTGCAGCTAAAGAATTTGTTAAATTTTTATCTGATGATGAAGTAATTGGAAAACAAAATGTATTAGCTACTAATTGTTTCCCAGTTAGAACAAGCTTTGGTGATTTATATGAAGGTGATGAAAACATGTCATACTATGCATCATTAACAAAATATTACGGTGCTTACTATAATACAGTTAATGGTTTTGGAAGTATGAGACCATTCTGGTGGGGCTCACTTCAAGCAATGATTATTGATGATATGAATCCTGAAGAAGCTGCTGTATACTTTGATGAAAATGCAAATTTAACATTAGATGAATAATTAGAGTTATAAAGACGAGGCGTATAGTGTCGCCTCGTCTATTTCTTAAATTTAAGGGGGCTTATATGAGTAAAAAAGACAATCCCATAATGTCTTGGTATAAAAAACTTTCAATTAGTCAAAGACAAACAGTGACTGCATATTTATTTTTATTGCCTGCACTAATATTTTTCTTTACATTTGTTGTTACACCAATATTATCTGGGTTATTTACAAGTTTATTCGATTACACAACTAAAAAATTTGAATTTATTGGTTTTGGTAATTATGTTAAATTATTTTCTAATACTATATTCTTAAAATCTTTAAAAAATACAGTAAAACTTGTAGTAATTTCAGTTCCTATTATTGTTTTATTTAGCTTATTTGCATCAGTTGTTTTATATCAAAAAAATGCTGTTGTAAGGAGTGTATTTAGGGGAATATTTTATTTGCCAGTAGTTACAGGAACTGTTGCAGTAGTTGTAGTTTGGAAATGGATGTTTGATCCATATAATGGTGTACTAAACTACGTTTTGATGAAGGCTAATTTAATTAGCGAACAAATTCAATGGCTTGGAGATAAAAGGTTTGCAATGTGGGCAATTATTATAATACTAATAACTACAAGTGTAGGTCAGCCTATAATTCTATATATTGCTGCATTAGGTAACTTGGATACATCTCAAATAGAAGCTGCTAAAATAGATGGCGCTAATGAATGGCAAGTTTTCAGACATATTAAATGGCCAGGAATTATGCCTACAACTTTATATGTTGTTGTAATTACTACAATTAATACATTTCAATGTTTCTCTTTGATTCAATTATTAACTTCAGGAGGGCCTAACTATAATACTAGTACGATAATGTATTTAGTTTATGAAACTGCATTTAAGTCACCATATCGCTTTGGATATGCGAATGCTATGGGTGTAGTTCTTGCGATTATAATAGGTTTATTCTCTTTAATTCAATTTAAACTCTTCCAGAGTGATACGGAGTAGGAGGTTTTATGAAGAAATTAAAATTATTCGATTTTGTTTCGATGACTTTGCTTACTTTAGTCACAGTTGTATTTGTTTTCCCATTTTATTGGGTTATAACAGGTTCTTTTAAAACAAGACTTGATTCTTTAAAATTACCACCAATTTGGTTTATAAATAACCCTACTTTAGAAAGTTGGGAAACATTATTTAAACAACCAACATTACAATGGTTATTTAATAGTATTTTTATATCTGTAGTTACTATGATATTAGTTTGTGCAGTTTCTGCAACTGCAGGCTATGTTTTAGCTAAAAAAAGATTTAAAGGATCTAAGGTATTATTTAGTATGTTTGTATTTGCTATGGCACTTCCAAAACAAGTTGTTTTAGTACCTTTGGTTAAACAAATTAGTTTTATGGGATTTCATAATACATTATGGGCAGTTATATTACCTGCTGTTGGGTGGCCTTTTGGTATATTTTTAATGAAACAATTTAGCGAAACAGTTCCTACTGAACTTCTTGAAGCTGCAAAAATTGATGGGTGTAGTGAACTTAAGACTTTTATAGAAATTGTTTTACCAATAGTAAAGCCAGGTATTGCTGCTTTAGCGATATTTACATTTATTTCAAGTTGGAATGATTATTTTTTACAATTAATAATGTTAAATACAAGAAAAAATTTAACTCTTCAATTAGGTCTTGCTACACTTCAAGGTGAATTTGCAACCGATTATGGTGTATTAATGGCTGGAGCATCTCTTGCAGCAATTCCTATTATTGTAATATTTATAGCATTCCAAAAATCTTTTACTCAAGGTATTACAATTGGTGCAGTAAAGGGTTAATATGTTTAAACAAGAAGGAATTATATATAGATTTTTTGATTTATTAGCTAATCTAACAATATTAAACATTTGTTTTATTATTGGAAGTTTACCGATAATTACAATTGGTACTAGTCTTAGTGCTATGTATAGTGTTGCTTTTAAGTTAGTTGATGATAATAGCCCAAAAATAATTTCTGAATTTATAAAAAGTTATAAAAATAATTTTAAACAGTCAACTTTAATATGGGTTGGCTGTTTGATTTTTGGATTTGGAATGTTATTTAATATATTTTTGTTTTATGGTAGTGATACCATATTATTTCAAATATATAGAGTGGCTATGGTTGTATTACTCATTTTACTTTTATGTTTTATTATATATGTATTTGCAATAGTGTCTAAATATGAAAATAACCTTAATAATTTATTTAAGGTTACTTTATATTTAATATTTACAAATTTTTTTAAAACTGTGGTGATGATCTGTGTTGTATTTTTAGCTTTTTTTATAAGTTTTATTAATCCTTTTATATATGCTTGGGCAATTTTTGTTTATATTACTTTTGGATTTAGTTTAATATGCTATACTTTAGCAAATATTTTAAATGGTGTTTTTAAGAGCTTAGAGTGATTTATTCATTATAGATCTTGCCATTTTATCCATTGATTGTTTTACTTTTTCTTTATGTTTATTGGTATATGCAACTTTTAATACATCAATTACAAATAATTGTGAAACTGTTCCTGTTAAAGTTCCTCCTTTTAGAAGGTGTTCTCTAGCAGCAGTAAGTAATACACAATCTGCGATTTTTGCTATTTCAGATTCTATATAATTTGTTATTGCAACAATTTTTGCTCCATTGTTTTTTGCGATTAGACATGCTTCATAGGTGTCTTTTGTATTTCCTGAAATTGAAAAAGCTAGAACAAGGTCATCTTTACTTAAAGAAGTTGAGTTTAAAGCTTGAAAGTGTGGTTCATTTATAGCGTGAGAGAATACTCCGATTCTTCTAAAATTGGATTCTCCTATAAGTGCACTTAAGCCACTACTTCCTACTCCGTATAACCACAATCTCTTACTTTTTTCTATTAAAGTAATAGTAGTGTTTATACTTTCTTCATCTAATAGTGATTTTGTATCTTCGATTATTGATATCATATTAGCGGTAGTACTTTCTATAGGACTAGATGTATTTGATATCTTTTTTTCATTTAATTCACTACTTTGTGCTATTAGTAATTTTAGATCTGCAAATTTATCGCAGCCTATCCTATTACAAAATCTTAAAACTGTTGCTTCTCCAACATTTGTTTGTTTAGAAATTTCTTGTAAGGTGGAGTGCATTACTTTATTTGAATTATTTAGTACATACTCCGCAACTATTTTTTCAGATTTTGTTAGTGCGGGTAAGTATGAATTTATTATTAGATTATAGTTCATTAATTTTCTCCTACAAATATTATATACTAAATGGAGTAAAACTCCAAAATGTATTTTTTGAAAATGTTTTCATTATTTATGAATAATTTACAATTTTTCTTGCATTTACTTCAATATTTTTTTATAATTAGTTAAACTTCATTTTTATGAAGTTTAAGAAACGAGGAGAAAGATATGAATTTTAAGAAAGTGATAAAGTCAGCTTTGATGTTTGGACTAATTGCATCATTAGCTGCATGCTCATCTAGCACACCATCTTCAACTGCTACTACAGATGGTCAAGCTTCAACTGTACCTGATGGACAAGAAACATACAAAATTGGTCTTCATTATGAAATGACTGGTGCAGTTGCTGATTATGGTAATGCAGAATTAAAAGGTACTGAATTAGCTATAAAGCAAGCTAATGAGGCTGCAGGCTATGAAAAGTACGTTTCTGTAACTTATGACAATAAGTCAGATTCTACAGAAGCAGTTACAATCGCTACTACTTTAGCTAGTGATGGTGTGGTTGGAGTTGTTGGCCCAGCAACATCTGGTGCAAGTGCTGCATCTTACCAAATTTTAAATGATGCACAAGTTATTGTTATGTCACCATCTGCAACACAAAACAATATTACATTATCAGATCCAAACAATAAGGATAGTGATGTTTATGATTATGTATTTAGAATTTGTTTTGAAGATTCTTACCAAGGTGCTGCTATGGCACAATATGCTGTTGATTCATTAAAAGCTACTAAAGCAGTTATCTATGGTGATACTGCAAGTGATTATTCAAAAGGTTTAATGGAAGCATTTGATACTCAATTTAAAAATATTGGTGGAGAAATCATTGCTACTGAATACTATACAGCAGGAGATACTGACTTCTCTGCAGTATTAACAAATATTAAAGGAATGGATTTTGATGTTCTTTATATTGCTGGGTATTACAATGAAGCTGGTTTAATTATTAAACAAGCAAAAGAAATGGGAATTGAAAAAGTAATTATCGGTGCTGATGGATTTGATTCTGAATCATTAGTTGAACTTGCTGGTGCTGATAATTTAAATGATGTTTATTATACAACTGCTTATACAACAGTTGATGCTTCAGAAGCATTACAAGCATTTATTGAAGCTTATAAAGCTGAATACAATGAAGATCCTGCAATGTTTGCTGCTTTAGCTTATGATGCAACTAACGTATTAATTAAAGGTATAGAAGAAGCTGGAAGTGATCCTGCTGCTCTTCAAGCTGCTATTAATGCAATTGATTTTAGTGGTGTTACTGGAGACTTCACATTTGATGAAACTCATACTCCAATTAAATCAGTTCTAGTTGTTAGTTTAGTTGACGGTGTACAATCTGGTGCTGAATTTGTAAGTCCAAAAGAATAGTAATTATTATTAAAAATAAGTTACAATAGGAGAAGGAGTTTACTTCTCCTATTTTGACTTAAAAAGGGGGTATATTTGTGAATCAGTTTTTGCAGCAATTAATTAATGGAATATCTTTAGGGAGTATTTATGCACTTATTGCTTTAGGTTACACAATGGTGTATGGAATTATTAAATTAATTAATTTTGCACATGGTGATATTTATATGTTAGGAGCATATGTAGGTTTTATATTTGCGACTAAGACAGGAATGGGATTAGTTCCTACTTTAATAGTGTCAATGGTTTTCTGTGCAATTCTTGGTGTAGTAATTGAGATGATAGCATATAAACCTCTTAGAAATGCTACAAGAATAACTGCTCTAATTACTGCAATAGGTGTTAGTTATTTTCTTGAAGCTAGTACTCAAAAAATTATGGGAACAAGTCCTAGAGCTTTTCCTGCTTTATTACCTAAAGGTTTAATTAAGCTTGGGAAAGTAACTATAACTTATCAACAAGTTTTTATATTAACTATTACAATATTATTAATGATTGCTCTTCAATTCATTGTTACTAAAACTAAGATTGGTAGAGCTATGCGTGCTGTTTCTACAGATACAGATGCTGCTAGATTAATGGGAATTGATGTTAATAAAACTATTTCTTTTACTTTTGCTCTTGGTAGCGCTTTAGCTGGTGCTGCAGGTGTCTTAGTTGGAATATATTATAGTTCTATTACTCCTTTAATGGGATTAGTCCCTGGAGTAAAAGCATTTATTGCTGCTGTTTTTGGTGGAATAGGTATAATTCCAGGTGCAATGATTGGTGGTATTTTAATTGGTATCATTGAAGCTCTTGTTAGTGGATATGGTAGTTCTTTATATAAGGATGCAGTTGTTTATGTTATATTAATAATTATTTTAGTTGTTAAACCTGCTGGCTTACTTGGCAAAAATATTAGGGAGAAGGTGTAAACTATGGCAAAAAATCGATTTACAAAAACAAATTTTTTGTGGTTGTTATTAATTATTGTTTCTTATTTTTTGATTAATCTTTTAATTAATATAGGTATTATTAATAAAGTTTATCAAACTGTAATGCTTACAATTGGAATAAATATTATATTGGCTATTAGTTTAAACTTAATTATTGGAATTACAGGTCAATTTTCTTTAGGTCATGCGGGGTTTATGTCTATTGGCGCCTATAGTACAGGAGTAATAGTAAAACAAATGGGCGGAAACTTATCATCTGTTTTTATTGGGATGGCAGTTGGAATCTTACTTTCTTCAATAGTTGCACTTATTGTTGCAATCCCTACTTTAAGGTTAAAGGGTGATTATTTAGCGATTGCTACTTTGGGATTTGGAGAGATTATTAGAATTGTTATTCAAAATATGAAAATAACAAATGGTGCAGCTGGCCTTGTTTTGCCTAAACTTTTAGATTGGAAATTAGTATTTTTATTTTTAGTTATCAGTACCTTTATTGTTGTAGCTTTTACAAATAGTGCTCCTGGAAGGGCTTGTATTTCTGTTAGAGAAGATGAGATTGCTTCAGAGACTATGGGAATAAATACAACAAAATATAAAATAATGGCTTTTGTTATTGGTGCTATTTTAGCTTCAATAGCAGGTACTTTATATGCATCTAGTTTCTATGTAATCAAACCAGATAATTTCTCTTTTAATAAGTCTATTGATATATTAGTTATAGTTGTATTTGGTGGTATGGGAAGTTATACTGGTTCTTTTGTTTCTGCATTATTAATTGGTATTTTAAATACAAGCTTACAATCTTTTGCGGATATTAGAACAATCATTTATGGTGCATTATTAGTAATGATAATGATATTTAGGCCACAAGGAATACTTGGTAACTATGAATTTAAATTTTCAAATTTATTGAAAAGATTTAATAAAAAGGAGGCAAGATCGTGACAGTTTTAGAAACAAAAAATCTTACTAGAAATTTTGGTGGTCTTGCGGCTGTAAGTAATGTTAGTTTAAAAATTAATAAAGGTGAACTTGTTGGTTTAATTGGGCCAAATGGTGCAGGAAAAACAACACTATTTAATTTACTTACTGGTGTTTATGAACCTAGTGAAGGTAGTATTGAATTATTGGTAAATGATTCCATGAAAAGTATTGGTGGCTTAAAGCCATATACAATTACAAATTTAGGAATTGCTAGAACTTTTCAAAATATAAGATTGTTTAAAGAATTAACTGTATTAGATAATATTAAAGTTGGAATGAATAAAAATATAAAATATGGTGCAATTTCTGCAATTTTAAGATTACCTAAGTATTATGTAGAAGAAAATAGAGTTCATGATGAAGCTCTTAAATTATTAGAAGTTGTTAATTTACTTGATAAAAAAGATGAGTTAGCAAAAAATCTTCCTTATGGAGAACAAAGGAAGCTTGAGATAGCAAGGGCTCTTGCTACTAATCCTAGAGTATTATTTTTAGATGAGCCTGCTGCTGGTATGAATCCTAATGAGACACAAGAATTGACAAATCTTATTAGACAAATTAAAAATGAATTTGATCTTACAGTCATTTTAATAGAGCATGATATGTCTCTTGTAATGAATGTATGTGAAAGAATATATGTACTTGATTATGGAAAACTAATTGCCCAAGGTAATCCAGAGAGTATAAAGAATAATAAAAAAGTTATAGAAGCTTATTTAGGGGAGGATTAATAATGCTGAAAATTAGAGATTTAAATGTTCATTATGGTGTTATTAATGCTTTAAAAGGCGTAAGTATTGATGTAAATCAAGGAGAAATAGTGTCTCTTATTGGAGCAAATGGTGCAGGAAAAACAACGCTATTGCATTGTATAAGTGGTATAATTAAGTCGACAAGTGGAACAATCGAGTTTGAAAATAATGATATTACTAAAAAAAATGCAAAAGATATTGTGGCAGCTGGAATTACTCAAGTTCCAGAAGGAAGAAGAATCTTTAAAGGAATGAGTGTTGAAGAAAACTTATTAATGGGAGCCTATTTACGAAAGGATAAAGAAGGTATCAAAAAAGATTTAGAAAGTGTATTTGAAAGGTTTCCTAGATTAAAGGAAAGACTTAAACAAAATGCAGAAACTTTATCTGGAGGAGAACAGCAAATGCTTGCAATGGGAAGAGCTTTAATGGCTAATCCTAAGATATTGCTACTTGATGAGCCTAGTATGGGTTTATCTCCATTATTAGTTAAAGAAATTTTTAAAATTATTATAGATATTAATAAACAAGGAACAACAATACTTCTAGTTGAACAAAATGCAAAGATGGCTTTGGGAATTGCAAATCGTGCATATGTACTTGAGACAGGAAAAATTGTTTTAAGTGGTACTGGAGAAGAATTATCCAATAGTGATGAAATTAAGAAAGCTTATTTAGGAGGTTAATAATTATGTATGTAAAAGATACTATGACAATTGATCCATTTTGTATTAATAAAGACACCAAAGTTTCGCATGCCTTAGATATCATGAACCAAAATGAATTTCATAGACTACCAGTTGTTGATAATAACGGTAAACTAATTGGCTTAATTACAGAAGGTACTATTACTGAAAGTTCTCCTAGTAAAGCAACTAGCTTATCAATTCATGAAATTAATTATTTACTATCTAAGACTCCAGTTGAGGATATAATGATTAAAAATGTTAAAGCTATTGAACCTAATGCTTTATTAGAAGAAGCTGCTACTTTAATGAGAACACACCAAATTGGTTGTTTACCTGTAGTAGAAAATGATAAAGTTGTGGGAATAATTACAGATAATGATATATTTGATGCGTTTATTAATCTACTTGGATATAATGTTTCAGGATCTAGGTATGTAATAAACATTAAACAAGATTCATGTGGTGTAATAACAAATATGACTAAATGCTTTGCGGATAATCAGGTAAATATTACTAATGTTTCTGTTTATCATGGTCCTAGAGGTATTGAAGTTATAATTATTACTACTGATAAAAATGTAGAGTTAATGAAAAAAGCTTTAACAGATGCAGGTTATGATTTAATTAGTGCTGAAACTAGAAATTAGGTGAATTTATGTTTTGGAAATATTTTATAGGATCAATGCTGATTATTGGCTTTACATACTTAGTATACGTTTTTTTATATAGACAAAAGTTTGTTAAATTATCTGAAATGTTATATGTAAATGCTGATGCTGAAGCATATTTAAAAGAATTAAATAAATTTTCTACATCTATCTTTTTTCAAAAAAAACTTGTTGAAATGATGAAAATTGATGCATATATGATGTTAGGTGAAGATGATAAGTTAGAAAGTTTGTTTGATTACTTATCAAAAACTAAACTTAGAGCTGGAGATGAGTTTGTTGTGGCTCAAAAGAAGATTGGTTATTATTCTATAAAAAAGGATATTGTTAAAATAAAAGAAACTTATGCAAGAATGCAAGAACTTAGAAATATAATTAAAGCTAAGTCTTATGAAACATATGACAATGCTTTAGTTGAAGTTGAATATATGGTAGCATTACTTGAAAAAGATGGTAAATTCGCTAAGGATTTAGCTAATAAAGGTAACCAAGCAGGTGAGACTTTGATTGGAGGAACTTATTATTATAAGGCTGCCCAAAGCTATTACTATCAAAATGATGAAAAAAATGCAAAGTACTTTTTAGAAAAAGCTTTACATTTATTAAAAGGTACTAATTATGAGAAAAAAATAAAAGAAATATTAGATTCTAATAATTTGAAGGGTTTAGATGATTAAACTCTTTTTTTATACATATCAATATGTTCACACCATTCATCAAAATATACTTCACCATGAGGCTTATATCCAAGTTTAGAGTAGAATCCTTGTGCACTTACTTGTGAAGATAAGGTTATGGTATCATTCCATGCAAATCCTATAATCTCTAGTTCTTTCATTATTATAGATGCAAGTTTATGTTTTCTATATTCTTTTAATACACATATTCTACCTATATGTACTAAACCAGTTTCATCTTGATATACTCTGCCAGTAGCAACTGGTTTTTCTTTATCAAAGATTACTGCATGAGTTGAATATTCATCAATTTCATCTATGTCCACTTTGAAATTTTGTTCATCTATAAAAACTTGTTTTCTTACTATTCTATAATCTTCTTTCCTTTTTAAACCGTTGAAAGTATATAATATAAACCCATCTTTTAAATTATGATGAGTATAGATACTTACTTTATTAACTATACTATTATCTTTTATAGATTCACTTACTAAAAATTGAAGGTATGTTCCTGGTGTTACAATTCCATTTAGTCTTATCAAGTTTATTCCTTTGCTTCTTATAAGATAATCTGAAAGTAAAACACAATTTGTTGTAGCAGCAAAATAGGTTTTAAACTTTTCTTTTTTAAATTTATACATTTTTGCATCTGTGAATTTATAGACTCTAGAAGCATAATCAAAGCTTTTATTATTTGGCTTATTATTTTCAAAAAGATATTGTGCTTCTGGTTTCCATTCATATGCATCTTTAAGAAGATTTTCTAATTTGTTTTCTATTATTTCTTTTTGTGTATCACTTATATTCAAGTTAAACATTATAATCATTTTATCTTCTTGATGAACAGAGTGATTTAAAGATATTTCTTTATTTAATTTAAATAATACTCCATCTCCAAATGTTCCAAATAAGGCTCTTGTTTTAGGATCATGTAAACCATATGAATAAATATAATTATCTACTGCTATATCAACATGTCCTACAGATTCAGTACCATAATCTTTAATGTGTATTAATACATCTACTCCTTTATTAGATACTTTTGTATTTGGTAATATCTCCTTTTTTTTAATTAGTTTATCCATAGAAACATATATTTGGCTTGGAAAAATAATTGAAAAAATAATAGGCATTGAAATAGAAAACCTTTGAGAAATACTAATAGGTAATAAATTTAAAATATAGTAACCAAGGTTAAAAGAAGAGGTTATTATTAGGTATGCTCCAATTAAATTAGATAATATGATTGGTGAATTAATTACAGAAGTTATTATTAACATTCCTATTACTAAATTTAAAATGGTCATAATAAAATGTGATATAGCATTAGGAAGCATATCTCTTCTTGCAATATAATATTCTATGAAACTAATAAAACCATTTATTATAATCCACCATCCAAATAATACGTGTATTAAATTATAATAAAAATATTTATAAAAAATTAATATTATTATTGCGATTAAATTAATTATTAGTGGTTTATAATTTTTTGTTTTTATATTTTTAATTAAAGATAAAGTAAAGAAAATAATTAAAGTAATATATATAAAAAACCAAAAATTTTCATAATTAATTACAAAAAGAATACCAATTATTAAAGCTAAAATTGATATAAATATTGAGATTGCTTTATCAAAAATATTTAAGTTCATAGAGTTATTTTAACATTATTTGAGGTATTAGCGCATTACTTGTCTTTTTATTTTAGATAAGTATCTTTTTATATATTTAATTAAGGGTTTTATATTTATAAGTTTCATTTGTATTAATAAAATAAAAAATAAAAAAATAGAAATAAAAATAAAATAATAATTAATTTTTTCTTTTATATATACTTGTCCATAAGTATCAATTATATTTGATTTGGATTTAACAAAAAGATCATATCTTTGATGTTCTTCCTTCCAATAACAAGCACCACAGATATCTAATACAATTGCATCATATTGTTTATCATTAAAATATAATTTTAATTCATCATATATATCAAATTGGTTATACCCTTTTGGTAAAGAATTATATTTTGAGCATACACCTGTATTTGATTTAGTACATCTATTTACTGGAGTTGCAATAACTAATTTATCATCATAGGTATATATACCTTCATCATTAATATCAAAACTTTTAATACAATAACCACTTGCAGTACATTTTGTACTACCTGTTTTATCATTTGGATGATAGCTTGTAAATCTAACATCTTGATAATAACTTGGCTTATATGAAAGAATAATAAATATTATTATTAATAGAATTGTGATTATCTTTTTCATATGGTTATTATATTGTGAATTTGAATTATTTCAAGTAAATCCTTTTAATGTTAAAATAATATTATGAAATTAGTGAAAATATTGTTTGTTCTATTATTTATAAGTGGATGTTCATTTTTTAATGGTGAAAAGGATGCTTCTTTAAAAGACTATGATTGGTACTTGCAAATTAATGAACAATTAAATTTTGAGAATATTCAAAATATTACAAGAGTTCAAAATCTAATAATTAATGATGTAGCAAATGAAACATTTTCTAGTTTACAAGTAAAAGAAAATGGATATAATAATTATACTTATCACTTATATGTAAAAGAAAATGATGAAGAATATGATAGTTACTATTTAAATGAAATTAATTATATAAACAATAATGAAGAAAGATATCAAAAAAAAGTTTTACTTAATGCGTACAAAAAGTTAATCGGGAAATATTTACATACTGATTTTAAAGCGATATCTATAACTGGAATTAAAGAAATGGTTATAAGTGATACAACAATAAATATCAAACTAAATGATAGTGGTGTTTTGGAATATTTCAATGATCTTTTTAGCAATAATGGTATGTACATACAAGAACCTGATTTTACAGATGGAAATGTTGAAATTTCCTATGTATTTGGAAATTATATTTTAAAGCAGGTTACTGTTTTGGGAGAGATAGAGTTTAAAAATAAAAAAGCTTCAATAAATGAAGTTATTAATATTAATGATGCAGAAGATTTTGAAATTTTGGAAGATTTAGAAACGTATGGAGCTAATTTAGATTAGCTTTTTTGAGTAAATTAAATGTAAATAATATGTTGTCTTGCTATAATTGGGTTGGAGGTAGTATTTATGAAATATAAAGGATATGTAGGAACGTATACAAGTAAAGAAAGTAAGGGAATATATAGTTTTGAGTTTGATGGAAAAAAATTAAGCAATGTAGAATTATTGGCAAATGTAAAAAACCCAAAATATTTAACATTTGCGGATGATTTAGTTGTTGCAGTATGTGACTATGAAAAAGGATCAGGTATTAGTATCTTTGATAAAGAAGGAAACAAGCTAGATAGCTTAGAGTATGAAGATAGTACATCTTGTTATATAGATTATAAAGATGGCTATTTATATACATCTAATTATCATGAAGGTACATTTAGTGTTATAAGTATTAAAGATAATAAACTTGAATTTGTAAAAAAAGTATTAATTAAAGAAAAAGCGGGAAGTCATCAAGTATTATTTTATAAAGATGAATTTTTAGTTCCATGTTTATTTTTAGATAAAATAGCTGTTATTGACGAAAATTATGATATTGTAAGTTACATTGAATTTGAAGAAGGCAGTGGGCCTAGACATGGAGTGTTTTCTAAAGATGGAAAATATTTATATATAATAGGTGAATTAAGTAATAAATTGTATGTGGTTGATATGGATTTAAGAAAAGTAGTAAATAGTGTAAATGTGCTTGAAAATAATAAAACTCATGTAAAAGATTCTGCAGCAATTAGGATGAGTGATGATGGTAAGTATATTTATGTATCTACTAGGACTGAAGATGTTATTTCTGTTTTAAAAGTTGATAAGGAAGATGTAAAGCTTGTTCAAGTAGTTAGCAGTGAAGGCTTACATCCACGTGATTTTATATTAGAAAAAGATTGTTTAATTATTGCGAATAGATCTAGTAATAACTTAGTGTCCATGTCAATTAATAATGGTTTAATAGATAAAGTAGAAAATATTGTTGATGTTCCTGAAGGCATTGCAATAATTTTGGAGGAAAAATAAATATGAATGATATTGGTGTTATTGGTTTAGGAGTAATGGGTAAAAACATTGCAATAAATATGATGAATAATTCATTTAAGGTTGCAGGTTATAATAGGAGCTATGAAAAAACTGAAGAATTAATTAAGGAAAACCACGAAAATTTTACTGGTTATAAGATGTTGAAAGATTTTGTTAATTCACTAAGTATTCCTAGAAAAGTTTTCTTGATGGTTTCTGCAGGAAAAGCAGTTGATGCAGTGATTGATGAACTAATTCCTTTATTAAGTGAAAATGACATAATTATGGATGCAGGGAATTCATATTTTAAAGATACGAATTCTCGAGAAGAAAAGTTAAAAGATTTAGGTATAAATTATTTTGGTGTTGGAGTTTCTGGAGGAGAAGAAGGTGCATTAAAAGGTCCTAGTATAATGCCAGGAGGAGAAAAAGAAGCATATCCTTTAATTTCTGATATTCTAGAGGCGATTTCTGCAAAATATGATGGTGAATCATGTTGTAAATATATTGGCCCTAAAGGTAGTGGACACTATGTAAAGATGGTTCACAATGGAATAGAGTATGCAGATATGCAACTACTTGCAGAAGTTTATCTTATTTTAAAGAATAATGGATATAGCAATATTGAAATTTCTGAGATCTTAGATAAATGGAATAAAACAGAAGTTGAATCATATTTAGTTTTCATAACATCTAAGGTTTTAAAAGAAAAAGATGATAAAACTAATAATGATCTTATAGATATGATTGTAGATGTAGCTGGTAATAAAGGTACTGGTAGATGGACTAGTATTGAGGCCTTATCTCAAGAATATAACGCTTCTTTATTAACTGCAGCATATCAAGCAAGAATCATGTCTAATGAAATTGAATTAAGGAAAGATCTATCTAATAAAATATCTAAAGAACAAGGAGAAAAATTAGATGTTGAAGTTTTAAGAAAAGCATATTCTCTAGCAAAAAGTGTTGCGTTTGCTCAAGGTTTTGGTTTATATAAAGATGCTTCAGAAAAATATAATTGGGATCTGGATTTAAAAGAAATTGCATCTATATTTAGGGCAGGTTGTATTATTCAAGCAAGGCTTCTACAAGAAATTATGAAAGCATATGAGGATGGTACTAAAAATATTCTTACATTACCTGTATTTAAAAATCAATTAGTTGAAAATAGTAAAGATTTAAGAAAAGTTGTATTATCAGGAGTTCAAAGTGGTTTAGCACTTCCAGTATTTACTAGTGCTTTAACTTATTTAGATAGTCTATCTAGTGAACTTTTAGGTGCTAATATAATTCAAGCTCAAAGAGACTACTTTGGTGCTCATACCTATCAAAGAGTTGATAGAGATGGATTTGAACATCATAATTGGAGTGAAGAATGAGTAAAATAGGTATTACTGTATTTGGATCTACTGGTGATTTAACTTATAGGAAACTAATGCCTGCATTTTACAATTTATTTTCTAGAGGTTTATTAGCTAATGATTTTGATATTTGTGCTATAGGAAGAAGAGATTATAGCAAAGAAGAATACCTAGAAATAATTAGTGATTGGATAAAAAAGTTTGCAAGATTAGAGGTTACAGAAGAAAAATTAAATGAATTTTTTAAACATATTACTTATTTGAAAATGGATTTTACTATTAAAGAAGATTATAAACTTTTAGAGAAATATTATGAAAATAAGAATATTGAAAATCATATAGTTTATCTTGCGGTTGCACCTAGCTTTTTTGAAAAGATAGGTGATGGAGTTAAAGATATTAAAAATATAATAAATCCAAAAATTATTCTTGAAAAACCTTTTGGAGATTCTCTTGAAAATGCTAGATATTTAAGTGAAAAGTTAGAAACTACATTTGGAAAAAATAAAATTTATAGAATAGATCATTATCTTGGAAAAGAAATGATTAGAAATATATTAACTATTAGAACTACTAATAGAACAATATCTAAAGTGTGGAGTAAAGAAGATGTTGCTAGTGTTCATATTTCTGCTTTAGAAACTGTTGGTGTAGATACTAGGGTAGGCTACTACGATGAAACTGGTGCACTTATGGATATGGTAACAAACCATTTACTTCAAATACTTACCGTTGTCGCATTAGATGATCCTAATGGTATTATTCATGATGAACAATTCAAAGTATTAAGTAATTTAAAGTTAATTGAAGATGTCGATATTAAAAACTCTATGATATTAGGCCAATATGAGGGATATAAGGAAATAGAAGAAGTTAATGACAACTCAAATACAGAAACTTATGCATCTTTAAAGTTATTTATTGATAATGAAAGATGGCAAGGAGTTCCTTTCTTTATAAGAACAGGAAAAAAGTGTGATAATAGAGAAGTAGAAGTAGCTCTTACATTTAAAAGACAAAATATAGATGTTGAACCAGATGTTCTTATTATCAAAATACAACCAATAGAGGGTGTATATTTAGAATTTAATATAAAAACACCAGGAGAAGAATCAGGTGTTACAAAAGCCAAAATGGAATTTTGCCAAAGTTGTGAAGATGTATTTAGATTAAATACACCTGAAGCTTATGAAAGAATGATTCTTGCATGCTTAAATAATGATAATTCTTGGTTTAGTCAATGGGATCAAATTGAACTTAGTTGGAAATATATTGAAGGCTTAAAAGAAAAGTATAAAAATGAAAAACTTCCTGTTTATACATATGAACAAGGAAGTAAAGGTCCAATAGAGGCAAATAATCTAGCTTGTAATGAAGATGAAAAGTGGAGATAATAGAATCTCCATTTTTATGTGGAATTCAAATTTTTAAATTATGACTTTAACATTATTGTTAAACTAGTATATAATGAATTAGTTAGCTTGCCCTCGTAGTTAAATGGATATAATAAGCCCCTCCTAAGGGCTAGTTATGAGTTCGATTCTCGTCGAGGGTGCCATGTACTTTTTAAGCCTATATCTATAGGCTTTTGTTATGCAATGACCACCAAATGACCACTATAATTTGTTTAAGTGATTTATTTCCTTATTACATTTCTCTTGGTAAGGATGCTATTTTTATTTAAAAATATAAAATAATAAAAATCAATAAAAAACACATTGTCAAACAATAACAATAAATATATAATAAATTTGTAAGATTAATTAGGGAGGTTTTTATGAATACTTTGATATTAAGTGAAAGAATAGAAAATCTAAAAGAAAAAGCAATACATGCAGATCGTTATGCAAGTATAGAACAAGCTAGAATAATTACAAATACTTATAAAAAATTTCCAAATGAACCTAGAATAATACAAAGAGGGTTATCACTTAAAGCTGCATTAGAACAACTTAGCATTTCTGTTGATAAAGATGAGCTTATTGTTGGAAATAGAACTGTTGGTATAAGAGATGGGGTTGTGTTTCCAGAAAGTGGTTCCAATTGGGTTAACAATGAGTTTGAAACACTCCCTACTAGACCTCAAGATAAATTTAAAGTAAAAAAAGAAGATATTAAAGAATTTAGAAATGATATCTATTCTTTTTGGAATGAAAAATCTATGGAAGATATTATTAATAAGCGATATGGAAAACGTATTAATGAAATATCAAAAGTTGTAAAGATAAATCAAAAAGATCATGCTCAAGGTCACATCTGTCCTAATACGGAAATGTGGCTACAAAAAGGTCCTAAAAAAATAAAAGAAGAAGCTATTATTAAATTAAAAGAAGCAAGTGATGAAACAAAAGATTTTTATAAGGCTGTAATTGATGTTATGGATGGAACAATAACATTTATGAATAGATATCATGATTATATTATGAATTTAATTGAAGAAGAAAATATAAGTAAAGATAATGATTTATATCAAGTTGCGCTAAATTGTAAAAATATTAGTGAAAGAGCTCCAGAAACATTTCATGAAGCAGTTCAATCAGTTTGGTTTTTGTTTACAATTTTACATATGGAATCAAATGCATCATCATTTTCACCTGGAAGAATGGATAAATACTTATATCCGTTTTATAAAAAAGACATAGACAATGGTATTTTAAATAATCAAAAAGCCTTAGAAATAATTGAAAGCTTTTGGATTAAATGTAATGAGATTGTTTATTTACGCAACAAGCATAGTGCTAAATTCTTTGCTGGATTTCCTATTGGATTTAATGTTGCAATAGGGGGTGTAGATGAAAATGGTGATGCATATGAGAATGAACTATCATATTTGATGTTAATAGCACAAGAACATCTAGGATTGCCACAGCCTAACCTATCAGTAAGGTTACATAAAAACACTAGTGATAAGTTGCCTAAAAAAGCAATACAAGTTGTTTCTAAGGGAAGTGGTATGCCTCAATTTTTCAATGATGAAGCAATTATTAATCCATTAATCAATAATTTAGAAATAGATGAAAAAGATGCTAGAGATTATGCAATTGTAGGTTGTGTAGAATTAACAACTCAAGGTAATAATCTTGGGTGGAGTGATGCTGCAATGTTTAATCTTAATAAAGCTTTAGAACTTACTTTAAATAATGGAAAGTGTTTATTAACAGGTGAAAAAATTGGTCTAGATTTAGGGAATTTAACAACTTATGATTCATTTGAAGATTTAGAAGAAGCATATAAAAAACAAGTTTCATATTTTATTGATGAAATGATAAAAGCTTGTGAAGTTGTTGAACAGGCTCATCAAGAATGTCTACCAACTCCATTTTTATCTACAGTAATAGATAACTGTATTGAAAAAGGAATTGATGTAACTGCGGGTGGTGCAAAATATAATTTGTCAGGTATTCAAATGATACAGGTTGCAAATCTTGCTGATAGTTTTGCGGTTATAAAACAACTTATTTATGATGAGAAAAAAATCAGTAAAGAAGAAATGCTTAATGCTTTAATAGATAATTATGAAGGTCATGATATTACAAAAGTAATGGTTGAAAACTTGGTACCAAAATATGGTAATGATGTTAAGTGGGTAGATGAATTAGGAGCTAAATGGGCTGAATATTTTAATGATAAACTTAAATCTTTTACAAATTATCGTGGAGGTAAATATCATACTGGTATGTATACTGTTTCAGCACATGTTCCAATGGGAGAAAATGTTGGAGCTACCCCTGATGGAAGATTAGCAAAAACACCTTTAGCAGATGGTGGAATGTCACCAGTATATGGAAGAGATATGGAAGGACCAACTGCAGTATTAAATTCTGTATCAAGATTAAAATGTGAATTAACAACAAATGGTGGGTTACTTAATATGAAATTTTTACCTGAATTCTTTTCTGATGAGGGTATAGATAAATTTTCTATAATGATGAGAGCATTTGTTGACTTAGAAATACCTCATATACAATTTAATGTTGTAAGAAAATCAGATCTAACTGAAGCGCAAAAATATCCTGAAAAATATAAAGGTTTAACAATTCGTGTTGCTGGATATACTGCTTACTTTACTGAATTAGCTACTGAGTTACAAAATGAAATTATTGCGAGAACAAGTTATGGAGAAATCTAAAGATGCTTTAGTTTTTTCAATTAAACGTTTTGCTCTTCATGATGGAAATGGATTAAGAACAACAATATTTTTAAAAGGCTGCAATCTTTCTTGTGTTTGGTGTCATAATCCAGAAGGAATTGAACTTGAAAGAAAGATACAGTTATCAAAGAAAAAATGTATAAATTGTAATCGATGTGTTGAAATAGATACCGATAATGTAATTGTACAAAAAGAAAAGTATAAAGAAATAATAAATAAAATAGATGTAGACTATAAAAAATATATTGATGTTTGCCCTTCTGGAGCAATAGATTATGATTCAAAATATTACACTTCTGAAGAACTTTTAGAAATTGTTCTTAAAGATAAAGTGTTTTTTAAACATGGTGGTGGAGTTACACTATCTGGTGGAGAAGCATTGTTGCAATTAGATTTTGTTATAGATTTTTTAAAGAAATGTAATGAAAATAATATTAATACTGCCTTAGAAACAGCATTAAATATATCAACAGATAAATTAAAAAAAGTATTACCGTATGTTAATACTCTTTATTGTGATTTAAAAGAAATAGATTTAGATAAACATTATAGATTTACAGGTGTTAAAAATAAATTAATTTTAAAAAATATAGAGTATTTACTAACATCCAAGTTTGCTGAGAATATTATTATTAGAACCCCTCTAATACCTAATCACACAGCTACAAAAGAGAATATTTCTAAAATATCTAGATATATAAGTGATATATATCCTCAAGTTAAATATGAATTATTAAATTATAATCCTTTAGGTATTTCAAAATATATTGATTTAGGAAAGAAATATCCACTTAAGGATAATATTCCTATGTTTAGCAAAATAGAGATGGAAGAGTTTAAAGATATTGCACGACTTAATGGAATTACAAATCTTATTTAATTTGTGATACATTATGTAAATATTAAAGTTTTAATAGAGGTAAAAATATGTTTGTAGAAGAAAGACAAAATAAAATTTTAGAATTATTAAATGAGAATGGTAAAGTAAGAGTTAAAGACCTTAGTCTTTTATTTAAAGTTACTGAAGATTTAATACGAAAGGATTTAACAACTTTAGAGGATAGAGGCTTATTAAAAAAGGCTTATGGTGGGGCTGTACTTGTAACAACAAATGTTCATAGAGAAAGTGCTGAGATGCGAAAAGATGTAAATATAAAGGGTAAAAAAGAAATAGCTAAAAAAGCATTATCTTTAATAAATAAAAACAATGTTATTTTCTTAGATATTTCTACTGTAAATATTGAAGTAGCTTATCTTTTGGCAAAAGAGAATATTGTATGTACAGTTGTTACAAATATGTTGGAAATAATTCAAATTTTATCTATGTCTACAAATATAAAATTATTTTTTATAGGTGGAGAGTTTGATTATGGAAAAGATGGATTTGTTGGAGAACTATCAAATATATTAATTAATATGTTTAAGTTTGATATTTCATTTATGGGTGTTGTAGCTATTGATGCATTTGAAGATTCAGTTTATACATATATGCCAGATGATGGAATTAGTAAACAACATGTTTTAGATAATAGTAAGGCTTCTTATTTACTTTGTGAAAAAGAAAAATTTTATCAAACGGGAAATTTTAAATATGCAAAGATAACTGATTGTACTGCTATAGTTACTGAGAATAATTTAAATGAAAAGATAAGTAAGCAACTAAATAAATTAGGGATTAGTATAAAATAAAAACAGAAAATTATAAACTTTCTGTTTTTTAATCTAAGTTTGGTTCTTCTTTTATAGTCTTTATTTTGAAAATAAAATAGTAATATTTATAAATATATACAAATACAATTAACAGTTTAATATAGATATTTTTACTAAAAAATAGTGGAAATGCTAGCATTATGCTTGCAAAAGCTAGTATAGATACTTTTGTTTTTAGTGTCATAGATCTATTTTGAACAAAAGATTCTAAATGTTTTTTATAAATTTTTGAATTAATAAACCATTCATTCATTCGTTTGGAACTATTTGCAAAACAATATGCTGAAAGTAGTAGAAAAGGGGTTGTAGGTAGTACTGGTATAACTATACCTATAGCTCCTATAGCTAAACTAATTATACCTATAATTAAATATATTATTTTCATTTTGCCTCCAATAAGTAGTGCTTGATACAAAGAATAGGGTGATGAAATATCAATCTAGGACCACTGTATCTCATTACTTTTTTAATTTTTTCTCTCATATCTTTTTGATAACAATGGACTGGACATTGACTACAAAATGTTTTTGTTTCCATCATAGGACATTTTTGGATTTTGTTTGTACAGTAATTTATTAATTCTTCTTCATTAATATCGTCATTCTTTTTACAATATATTTTAATCATTAATTCAATGATTTCTATTTCTTTGTTCCTTTTAGCTTCTAAATCCATTAACTTAACCTCCCTGTCTCCATTTTTAATATTGAATTAGCTATTTTTACTGTTGATTCTCTATGAGAAACTAGTATTACAGTTTTATTAGGGTTCTCTTTTATCGATTTTAAAATTATTGCTTCATTTAATACATCTAAATTACTTGTTGGTTCATCAAGAAGTATACAATCTGCATCACTTAAAAATGCTCTAGCAAGCCCAATTCTTTGTCTTTCGCCACCTGATAAAGAAGCACCTAGTTCAGCAACTTTTGTATCATATCCGTCTTCTAAACTCATAATAAAATCATGTATATTTGCTTTTTTACATGCATCTATAATTTCTTCTTTTGAAGCATCTAACTTTGCTATTTTAAGATTATTGTAAATTGAATCGTGAAATAACATAGTATCTTGTGTAACATAAGCAAACATATTTCTTAGATTAGTTGTGTTTATTTGCTTAATATCTTTGTTGTTAATATTAATTGAGCCTGAATACGGATCATAAAATCTCATAATTAATTTCAGTAAAGTAGATTTTCCACTACCACTTTTTCCAATGATTGCACTTATAGTATCTTTTTTAAATAAAACACTTAAATCTTCTAGAATATCTTCATTATCATATTTAAAATTAATATTTTTTATATCTATATCATTAAATTCTACTTGATCTAATCCAGTAACTTCAGTAATTATTTCTTTTTCATCTAATAATGTTATCACTCTTTTCGCACTACTTAAGGTAATTAATAAGTTATTTGCAAGATTTGATAAAGCAAGTACTGGACCAAAACTAGACAACATTAATACAGTAGATAATATTACAACATAGGTATTTACTTCTCCTTTTTGTTGTAAATAAAACATAACAATGAACATTAATATTGCTGAAGTAGATATTAATAATTGAGATAAAATCATTTGAAAAGATTCTATATCTTTAAGTTTTTTTTGTGTTTGTTCTATAGCATCACTTTGGTTTAATAAATGGCTTAAGCGCTTATCTCCAATATTATATTGGATAATAGTGTCTATACTTCTATAACTTTCAAGTAAAAATGAACTAAAATCTCCCATTGCATCCCTAGATTTTTGCCCACTTTTTTCACCTATTTTATTTACTGTAAATGGAATAATAATCCCCATTGTTATATAAGCAACTAGTGCAATTAACATTGCAATAATATTCATATGAGCAAATAGTATTAATAGTATCAAAGAAGTAAATAAAGCGATAATAGTAGGTGAAATTGTATGTGCATAAAAGACCTCAAGCAACTCAACATCATTAGTTATTAAAGCTATTAAATTCCCTTTGTCTTTTCCATCTAATTTTGCAGGAGCAAGTCTTCTTAGTGTTGTATATACTTTATCTCTTATAATCGCTAGTAATTTAAATGCAATATAATGATTTGCTTGTTGTTCTAGATAATGAAGTACACCTCTTAATATTGCAAAAGTTAAAAGAAGAATAAGTAGATAATTTAATTTAACGTGCGTATACATGCCAAGTACTTGCAACAACACCATTGTAGATACTACTGGAATTCCTATGGCACATATAAATCCCAGAACTCCTGTTATTATTGCAAATACCATTTGAAGACTTAATGGTTTAACAAGCTTAAGCATTCTAAAAATCACTTTTGTATTACTCATAATAAGCCTCCAATTCTTTTTGTACTTCATACATTTGATAATAAGTTTTCTTGTTATTAATTAACTCATTATGTTTGCCATTTTCAACTACGCATCCTTTTTCAAGTACAATGATTTCATCACAATCTTTAATAGTACTTAATCTATGAGTAATCATTAAAATAGTTTTACTTTTACTTAATTTTTTAATTACATTTAAAATTTTCTCTTCACTTTCAACATCTATATTGCTTGTTACTTCATCAAATATAAACATATTTGGTTTTTTAAGAAGTGAGCGAGCAATATTTAATCGTTGTTTTTGACCACCAGATAAATTTGATCCATTTTCTAATACCAATGTTTCTAGGCCATTTTGTGAATTTACAAAATCTAATAAATTTACTTCTTCTAAAACTTTATTTATTTCTAAATCATCATAAATATTTAATAAATCAATATTTTCTTTAATAGTTCCTTTAAAAATATGTGGATCATGATTAATAAAAGCTATATTTTCCATTATTGAATCATCACTAATTAAGTTTCTATCTATATTATTTATAAAAATATTTCCATTATATTTTTGATAATATCCCATTATTAATTTTGCGATTGTACTTTTACCTGATCCACTTTCTCCAACAATTGCAGTAAATTCATTACTTTTAATAGTTAAATTAAGATTTTCTAAAACGTTATGATTTTTATATGCGAATGTTAAATCTTCAAATTTTATATTTATATCACCACTAATATCTTTACTACCACTGTCTTTTTCTTTTATATCCAAAACATAAAATAATTTATCACTTGCAGCAATTCCATTCATTGCTATATGAAAATATGAACCAAGTTGTCTTAGCGGTATAAAAAATTCAAAAGCTAATAATATTATTAATAGTGTTGCAAATAAACTGATTTCATTACTGATAAAGTGAGATATTGCAAGATAACTACCTAATGCAGCACCTCCATAAGCAACTATATCCATAATACTAATACTATTAAGTTGCATTATAAGTACTCTCATTGTTGCTTTTCTAAAATTTTCTGCTTCAATATTCATTTCTTTTTGTTTATAATCATCACTTCCATAAATCTTTAGTGTTGTTAATCCTTCAAGATTTTCTAAAAAACTACTTCCTAATGTTACATAACTTAACCAATATTTAGATAATAATTTTTTTGCGAATTTTTGTACTAAAACAATAGAGATAGGTATTAAAGGTACACAAATAAATAATGCAATAGAACTTTTTAAATCAAAAAAAGATAATGTAATAAATAATATTACTGCAGAGATTACACTATAAAATAACTGAGGTAAATATAATGAAAAATATACTTCTAATTGATTTATTCCTTCTGTTGCAAGTTGTACTAATTCACTAGTACTTATTGAATCATTATAACTATTTGATAATCTTAATATTTTTTCAAATAAATCTTTTCTTAATTTTCTTTTAACATTTGTTGAACTATTAAATGAACAAGATGATACTTGTTTTAAAAAAAAGGCTCTAATTAATAAAATGATAATTATTAATAAAACATTTAATAATAAAATTGAAAAAGTTAATGTATTATAGATTAATTTTGAAAAAAGATTAACTAACAAAAAAGTAAATATAATATTACAAACTAATGACAATATTTGAAATAAAACTTGTAATTTAACATGTTTCATTTCTTTATTCATAGTTAATATAAGTCGTTTATTAAACATATATAATTAATCAATTCTTAATTGATTATCCTCCCTTCAACAAGTTTAAAAATCTAAATATTATTATAGTTAAACTTGTATTAGTTAGGCATACCTAACATGATGATGTTAGCATAGACTAACTTTCTAGTCAATTGATATTAAATTATAATATTCTTTAAAAAAATATGTATATTTTCATAAAATGATATATATAAAGTATTGAAATTATTATAATTAATACAAAATAATTAGTTCATAAAGAGTGTTATAGTAAAATATTTAATAAAATTATGTTTTACTTAAGTAGAAGAGAATACTAAAGGAGAGACAATCTTGTTTATACAAATGATTGATTATATACAAAATAATCCTGAAAAAATATTAATGTTATTTAAAGATCATTTACTGATAAGTTTTTTTTCTTTACTAATTGCAACAATTATTGGTGTTAGCTTAGGTATTCTCATAGTTAAATATGATAAGCTAAAAAAATATGTAATAAGTATATTTAATATTTTAAGAATAATTCCAAGTCTTGCAATACTTATTTTATTAATACCTGTAGTGGGTACAGGATTTAAACCAGCTTTAATAGCTTTAGTATTGTTAGGGGTTCCACCTATATTAATGAATACAGTGTCAGGATTAGACGGTGTTTTACAGTTTATGATAGAAACTGCCTATGCATGTGGAATGAGTGAATTTCAGGTTTGGGTTAAAGTGAGAATCCCTTTAGCTCTTCCTATTATTTTCACGGGTATTAAAACAGCTTTAATTGAAATAATTGCTAGTGCTACATTAGCAGCGAGAATTGGAGGCGGTGGACTTGGAGAAATTATTTTTACTGGTCTAGGCTTATATAGATTAGATTTATTGTTACTTGGTGGTTTAAGTGTTGCATTTTTATCATTAAGTGCAAATTTATTATTTATATTATTTGATAAGTTATTTTTTGCTTATAAAGATGTATAGGAGAAAGAAAATGAAAAAAATGTTTAAAATATTTGTTGTGCTAGTGGTTAGTTTATCGCTCTTTGCTTGTAGCACAAAATCAGAAAAACCTACAATTAGAATTGGAACAAAAACATTTACAGAAAGCCTAATAGTTGGAGAGCTTTATGCATTAGCACTTGAGGATGCTGGATTTAATGTTGAAAGAAAATTTAATATTGCTGGTTCAGTTGTTCATAGTGCTTTAATCAATGATGAAATTGATATGTTTCCTGAATATACTGGTACTGGACTTCTTTCAATTTTAAAGATGGAATTGGTAAGTGATCCAAAAGAGGTTTACAATATTGTAAAGAAAGAATATGCAGAGAAATTTAATGTTACTTGGTTAAAGCAATCTAACGCAAATGATAGTCAAGGTTTGGTAATTAGGACTGAGCTTGCTAAAGAACTAGGAATATATACAATTTCTGATTTGCAAGAAAAATCTAGTCAAATTAGATTTGTTTCACAAGGTGACTTTGAAGAGAGAGAAGATGGAATTCCAGGTTTAGAAAAAATTTATGGAGAATTTAATTTTAAATCTATAAAGGTTTATGATAATGGATTAAAATATCAAATTTTAGAAAATAATGAAGGAGATGTTTCTCCTGCTTATACTACTGAAGGTCCACTTGTAGAAAAAGAAAAGTTTACTGTTTTAGAAGATGATAAACAATTCTGGCCACCATATTATTTAACACCTATTATTCATACAGAAATTCTAGATAAAAATCCTGAAATTGAAGAAATTTTAAATAGGGTTACTGAAAAACTTGATACTGAAACAATGATAAATTTAAATGCAAAAGTTGATATAGATAAAGAAGAGTATGAAGAGGTAGCAAAAGAGTTTTATAATTCGATTAAATAAGAGGTTATTATGAGTGTTGCTATAGAATTTAAAAATGTAAGTAAAAAATTTGATAAGGCTAATTATAATGCTGTTGATGATATTAGTTTTACAGTTAATGAAGGTGAACTAGTAACCATTTTGGGTTCTTCTGGAAGTGGGAAAACAACACTTTTAAGGTTGACAAATAGATTGATAGATCCTGATAAGGGTGAAATAATTTTGTTTGGAGAAAACATAAAAACTGTTGATGTTATTAAGGTTAGAAGAAGAATAGGATATGTTATTCAACAAATAGGATTGTTTCCTCATATGAACATAAAAGAGAATATTTCTGTTGTTTGTAAATTAATGAAATGGGAAGAATCTAGAATTGATGCAAGAGTTGATGAATTGTTAAATTTAGTTGGCCTTGATCCTAAAGAGTATAAATATAGATTTCCTAAACAATTATCTGGGGGTCAACAACAAAGAATTGGACTTGCAAGAGCCTTGGCAATTGATCCAAAAATAATGTTGCTAGATGAACCTTTTGGTGCAATAGACTCAATTACTAGGTTAAAGTTGCAAGATGAATTACTTTCAATTCATGGTGGTTTAAAAAAGACATTTTTATTTGTTACTCATGATATTGAAGAAGCTTTTAAGATGGGTAATAGAGTTATGATAATGAATGAGGGTAAGATTATTCAGTTTGATACTCCAGAAAACATTATAAAAAATCCTAAAGATGAATTTGTTAAAACTCTAATGAACTCAGCAAAAGAAAAAACTAAACTTTGGGAGAAATATATATGATTATATATTTTTTGAAATATTATGATAAATTATTAATTGCTTTATTAGAGCATTTAGAAATAGTTTTAATCACAATAATTATATCTTTAATTTTAGCTATGATTTTAACTGTTTTTGTTCAGTTGTCTAAAATTATTTCTACAATTTTAACAGGGTTTTTTTCTATGATTTATTCAATACCAAGTTTAGCCTTATTTTCATTATTAATACCAATTACTGGTTTAGGAAAAGATACTGCAATAATAGTTTTAGTTTTATATAATCAATATATTTTGTTAAGAAATTTTATAGCAGGATTAGATAATGTGGATGAAAATATAATTGAAGCTGCAAAAGGTATGGGAATGAGCAATATGCAAATGTTAATTAAAGTTAAAATACCTTTAGCTAAAAAGTCTTTATTTACTGGAATTAGATTGGCAGTTGTTTCTACTATAGGGATTGCTACTATTGGAGCATTAATTAATGCAGGTGGTCTTGGTACGATACTATTTGATGGTTTAAGAACAATGAATGTTAATAAGATATTATGGGGCAGTATTTTATCTGCTGGATTAGCTTTATTTGCTGATAAAATTTTACAAAAAATTGAAAATAAGAGTTTTTAGTAATTTTTATTGAAAATTATATAATTATTGATAAGAATATTTCATTATTATCCAAATATATTTTTAAAAATGAAAGATTCATACTTAATGTCTATGATTACTTAATTTATGCTTAATCTATTTTTATAATGAAAGTAGGTTAGGAGGATAATATTATGAGTAAAATAGTTAAAAAGATGAACTACTCAATAAACTACCTTTGGACCAAGGAAATGTTTGGTGAAAACATTATTGAAAAAAGTGATAATTATTCTAGGTCTATTACTAAAAAAATAAATGATTTTAATGTTTCTATAATATTTTATGATAATTATATTATTGAGCATATTATTGAAAATGATAATGGTAAAGTTTTATATTATCTTCACTTTGAATTTTCAAATTTTATAAATACAGTAAGTATAGTAGAAGACTTATTAGATTTCGCATATGAAAACAATAAAGAAGTAAAAAAAGCGTTGTTTTGTTGTACAAGTGGGATTACTTCATCATTATTTGCTTCAAAAATGCAGGAGTATTTGAATAATAAAAAAGTAAACATATTAATGGATGCCTGTGATATTGGCTCTTTAAATAAAAAAAGTGAAGATTATGATTTAGTAGTACTTACTCCTCAAATTCATTATAAAGAGAAATCTTTAAAGGAAGAAATTAGCACAAAAATAATCAAAATACCTACAAAAGATTATGCTTCAAATAATTATCAAAATGTTTTATCTCTATTAGAAAAACATTAAAAAAGTATTTCATTTTCTAGAAATACTTTTTTGTTTGTTAAGCTAATGTTTTCTTTAGATCTTCTTCAGCAGTTGAAATAGGAGTTATATTATAATTCTTAACTAAGAAATCTAAAATATTTGGTGAAACAAATGCAGGAAGTGTTGGCCCTAAATAAATATTTTTAATTCCTAAATATAATAATGAAAGTAGTACACATACTGCTTTTTGTTCATACCAAGATAATATAATTGATAATGGTAGTTCATTTACAGAACAATCAAATGCTTCAGACAAAGCTAATGCTACTTTTATAGCACTATATGAGTCATTACATTGTCCCATATCCATTAACCTAGGTAATCCAGCTACTGTTCCTAGATCTAGGTCATTAAATCTAAATTTTCCACATGCAAGAGTAAGTATAATACTATCTTCTGGTGATTGTTTAACAACATCCGTATAATAATTTCTTCCTGGTTTAGCTCCATCACAGCCTCCAACTAAGTAGAAATGTTTAATTTCTCCAGCTTTTACTGCTTCAACTACTTTATCAGCAACTGAAATAACAGTTCCATGGCCAAATCCAGTTGTTACTTCACTACCACCATTAATTCCAGGAATAAGTGTATCTTCTTTGTATCCACCAAGTTCAAGTGCTTTTTCAATTACTGGTGTGAAGTCTTTGTCTTCACCAATATGAACCATATTAGGATAAGATACAACCTCTGTTGTAAAGATTCTATCAGCATAGTTATCTTTTACAGGCATAATACAGTTAGTTGTAAATAATACAGCACCTGGAATATCCTTAAATTCTTTTTGTTGATTTTGCCATGCAGTTCCAAAGTTTCCTTTGAGATGTGGATATTCTTTTAATTTTGGATATCCATGTGCAGGTAACATTTCACCATGAGTATAAATATTTATTCCTTTATCTTTTGTTTGTTCAAGTAATAGTTTTAAGTCATATAAATCATGTCCAGTAATTACTATAAATGGTCCTTTTTCAATTGTTAAAGGTACTTTAGTAGGAGTAGGAGTTCCAAAAGTTTCAGTATTAGCTTTATCTAATAGTTCCATACATTTTAGATTTACTTCGCCTACTTTTAATACTAGTGGAAGTAATACTTCTGTATCATCGCTTCTTGAAATTGTAGATAAAGCTTCATAGAAGAAGTTATTTACAGTATCATCATGATAAATTAATACCATTGCATGATATGCATATGCAGCCATTCCTCTTAAACCGAATAATGTTAATGATTTTAATGATCTAACATCTTCATTATCATTCCATAAGGAGTTCATATCATAAGGCTCATAATTATCTTTTGATATCTTTTTAGTTTCTTCAATTACTTTTTCTATTAATTCTTTTAAAGTTTCATCGTTAAAACTAACATTAGTAATGGTTGTAAATAATCCTGCAAGAATAATTTTATTTGTGCTTTCAAGTGGTTTATTATCTACCACCGCATTTGATAATGCTATTAAAGCACCAGTTAATTCATCTTGTAATGTAGATGTTGAAGGTTGTTTCCCACAAACACCTACTGTTTGACAAGCAATACTTTTAGCTGTTTGTTCACATTGAAAACAAAACATGTTTTGACTCATTTTAATACCTACCTTTCAATAGTATTATAATAATAAATTTAAATAAAAACGGTTGTATTTACAACGGTATTTTTAAGTGTTTATAAAACATGGATTCTTTATTTGTTATATAGCAATATTAATATTAGAATGAGATGGGAGGAAATTAAAGTGGTTAATATTCTTGTAGTCTATGATTCAAAATATGGAAATAGCGAAAAATATGCAAAAATGATTGCAACTGCATTAAATGCAGATATCTTACCTAAGAAAAAAACTAGCTATTATATTATGACTAGATATCAAATTATAATATATGGCGGTGGAATATATATGGATAAAATAAATGGGTTAAATTTAATAATTGATAATTATGATGCGATAAAAGAGAAAGAAATTATAGTTTTTAGTGTTGGCACTAAAGATCCTAACGACAAAGAAAACTTTATAGCTTTAAATAAAAAATTATCTAAAAATAAAATTTTTGATAATATTAAAATTTATAATTTTAGAGGAGATATTAATTATAAAAAACTTAGTATAGTAGATAAAACATTGATTAATTTAATGTATAAAAATCTAACAAAAAAGCCTGAAAATAAACTTCATAGTTTTGAAAAAGAATTTTTAGAAATATATAATACTAAAACTAATTTTGTAGATGAAAAAAACATTAAAGATTTAGTTGAATATGTTAAAAAAGTGGAAAAAAGAATTGAGGATGAAATACTGAATGATAAATAATGTTGGAATAATTGGCATGGGTGCTTTAGGGATATTATATGGGGATATACTTACAAATTCACTTGGAAAAGAAAATGTATTTTTTATTTTAGATGAAAATAGAATTAAAAAATATAATAATGAAGGTGTTTTTTCTAATGGTAAAAAATGTGATTTTTCTGTTTTAAATAAAAAAGAAATAAAGCCTTTAGATTTAATTATAGTTGCGGTTAAGTATACCGCACTAGAAGAGGCAATAAAAAATATAAAAAATTTTGTCTATGAAGATACAATAATAATTTCTGTATTAAATGGTGTAATAAGTGAAGATTTAATAATTAAAGTATACGATGACAAGGTAATTCACTGTGTTGCACAAGGAATGGATGCAGTTAAACTTGAAAATGAGCTTACATATAAAAATATAGGTACATTAAATATAGGAATAGTTGATAATAAAATGAAGGATAAATTAGAAAATCTTATTAACTTTTTTAAAAGAGTTAATATGCCCTATATTCTTGAAAAAGATATATTAAAAAGAATGTGGGGGAAATTTATGCTTAATGTAGGTGTAAATCAAGTTGTAATGATTAGTGAAGGTACGTATAAAACTGTTATTGAAGAAGGTCATTATAGAGATATGATGATAAAGGCTATGAAAGAAGCTATTTTAGTAGCTAATGCAAAAGGGATTGATATAGGTGATAGTGATTTGAATATGTATTTGGATATACTTTCTACTTTAAATCCTGATGGCATGCCTTCTATGAGACAAGATGGGTTATTAAAAAGAAAAACAGAAAAAGATCTTTTTTCAAAGACTGTTGTTGATTTAGGAAATCAATATGAAATAGATACACCAATTAATGATTATCTATATAAAACAATATGCAAAATGGAAGAAGAGTATTAATCATATAGTTGGAGAATTTGATTTAAATGTTTTTTATAACGCTCAATTATTTCAGAAGGATTAATTATTTTTGCTTTTTCACCAAATTGTGCTAACCAAGAAAGAAAATTATTTGAGATAGTAGTTGTAATATTTATAGTAAATGTATTTTCGTTTTGGTTAGTAATTAGGATATCTAAACCAAATTCATCTAATACAATATTTAACAATTCATTATGAAATTCAATTGTTATGTTTTCTTTTTTTCCAGCAAACATATTAAAGGATTTTGATAAATATTCATCTAGATTAAAAGGTTTTTTTTCATATGTTTGTTCATTAATTATTAGGTTATCAATTTTATCTATTCTATAATTTGAAAAAGAATCATATTTATCTGAATAAAAAATACAATAATATCTTTGATTTATTAAAACTAAGGCATAAGGGACTAATGTATATTTTTTTTGTTGCTTTCTATATACCTTCTTTTTATTTAAAGTGATATCAAAGTATTTGAATGTAACTGATTTATTAGAACTTATTGCATTTTGTATATCATTTAAAATATATAAAAATTCATTATTATAATAGGATTTAGAATTTGTCTTAGAGGTTTTTAATATAGATTCTTTTTGATATATACTTATATTTTCAAATAATTTATCTATTATTTCTTTTCTTTTGTTAGATGAAATAAATTCTATAGAATTAATAGAATCATAAAGTAACTTAGCATCAACTAATTCTAAAGGGTGATTTAATAAATAGTATTTCATTTGTTTGCCTTTTATAATTTGTATTTCATATCCATTTTCTCTTAATATTTTAATATCGTTATAAATTGCTTTTCTAGAAACATAAATATCTTCATTTTCTAAGTAAGATATTATTTCTTGCATAGAAATATGATTATATTCATCTGTATATAATGTAAAGATGTTAATTAATGTTAATAATCTCGATTTATTCATATATAAATATTATCATTTACCCAAATAAGGGACAATCAAAAACTAAAAGTAATGTATATTTTATTTACTTAGGGAGGATATTGAAATGACAAGTAAACAAATAATACAATTCCTTTTTGGATTAATGATTGGTTCTTATGCATATATATTTGATGATTTTGTAAATCCAGCTTTGTTTCTATCTACAACAGCATTAATATTTAGTTTAACAATAAATATAGAATTATTATATATTGTTAGAATGAATATCATGAAAGGAATTCTAATTGTTTTTAGTTTATTAATATTTATTAATATTTAAGATTTTAAACATTGAATCTTTTTATAATGGTATCACTATTGTTAGTGTGATAAATATAATAGTGTCTCACCAAATAATATATACTATAAAAAACAATGATTTATTAAAAGAAATAAGTATAAAAATGTTTTCATTATATTTAGTAGTGTTATTATTAACTATTAGTATTCCTAGTAGTTTTATTAGTAGTGATAGATTAGTGATATGTGCTATATTTTCATCATTATTTTTGCCTTTTTTGATTTATTTTGTGATAATAGATTTTAATTACCAATCTTATTTTGGTTTAATTAAAGAGGTAAAGTATGACTCAATTTCTAATAGACACTTTTATCAAAAATAATGAAGATATAAATAATTTAAAAGTAAGAGAAAGCTATGGAACTTTAAGTAGTTTAGTGGGTATTGTTTTAAATATCATTTTATTCTTATTTAAAATATTAATTGGTACTTTATCTAATTCTATATCTATTACTTCTGATGGCTTTAACAATTTGTCGGATTGTGCAACATCATTAATTACTTTTTTTGGATTTAAGATGGCCTCAAAACCTGCAGATGAGGAACACCCATTTGGTCATGGAAGAATGGAGTATATTTTAAGCTTTATTTTATCTTTGATTATATTATTTGTTGGATTTGAGTTAATTAAAAATTCTGTATTAGAATTAATTAATCCAAGCGGTATTACATTTAGTTTAATAAGTGTAGTGGTAGTATTAATATCTATACTTGTTAAAATATGGATGAGTATATTTAATAATACTTTAGGAAAAAAATTAAATAATAGTGCAATGCTTGCAATATCTAAAGATAGTTTAAATGATGTAATTGCAACAAGTGCTACTTTAATATCCTTGGTTTTTTCTTCTTTTACATCATTACCACTTGATGGAATTATGGGTATTATAGTGTCATTATTTGTATTAAAAAGTGGATATGAAATTATAAAAGATACAATTGATGAATTATTAGGGATGACTTTAGATAAGGAAATAGTAGATAAGATAAAAGAAATAATTATGGAAAATGAAATAATTATTGGTTACCATGATTTAATGGTTCATAATTATGGACCTGGGACTCATTTTGGATCTGTTCATGTTGAAGTTGATAGTAATTCAGATTTTGTTACAGTACATGACATTGTTGATTTAATAGAGAAAAAACTTTTAGAAGAAACTGGAATTATGATGACTTTACATATGGATCCTATAAATTTTGATGATGAAAAAACAAAATACTATTATAATAAGATGCTAAATATAGTTAAATCTATACATCCAAATAACCATATTCATGATTTTAGGATGGTATTAGGGGAGACACATATAAAATTAATATTTGATTTAGTGGTACCTTACAATTTTGAATATAAGGATGAAGAAATTAAAGATATAATAAGTGAAGGATTTAAGGATGAACCTAATAAAATCTATATAGTTCCAACAATTGAACATGAATATATATAATAAAAAAAGTAGTATCTTCTTTTGAAGTTGCTACTTTTTCTTGGTATATGTTATTTAATTATTGATTAGCTTTTATCATTAAATCAATAACTTTATTTCCATAATCTACTGGATTTTCAATTTGTAATCCTTCAATTAATAAAGCTTGATCATATAATACATCTGCGTATTCTTTAATTAATTCTGGATTGGAATTTTGTATATTTTGTAATGTTTCAAATATTTTATGGTTTGGATTAATTTCTAAAATTTTATTTGCTTTCATACCAGCACTATTTACTGATTGAGATAATACTTTTTCCATTTCAATAGATAGCCCTTCATCAGATACTAAGCAAACTGGGTTTACTACAAGTCTTGAAGATACTCTAACATCTTGAACTTTATCTGAAAGTGCTTCTTTCATAGAATTTAATAATGATTGATTTTCTTTAGTTTTTTCTTCTTTTTCTTTCTTTTCTTCTTCACTTTCTAAATCAAAATCACCTTTATTTACTGACTTAAATTCTATATCATCATATGTACGCATTATATTTATTGCAAATTCATCTACATCATCTATAAAATATAAAACTTCAATTTCTTTATCTAATAATTTTTCCATTTGTGGGGATTTTTTAATATCTTCAATTGTATTACCAGTAACATAGTATATATATTTTTGATCTTCTGGTTTTCTTTCTAAATATTCTTTTAATGTAACATATTTATCTTCTTTACTTGATTTAAATAGTAATAAATCTTTTAAGATATCAACATGAGCTCCAAAATCTTGATAAATACCATATTTTAAATTTAAACCAAAGTTATCAAATAATGTTTCATATGATTCTCTATCATTTTTAATTATGTCTTCTAAATAGGATTTAATTTTTTTCTCAATAGAAGTTGCTAGTAATTTTACTTGTCTATCTTGTTGAAGAATTTCTCTAGATATATTTAGACTTAAGTCATCACTATCTATAATTCCTTTAATAAATTTGAAATAATCAGGTATTAAGTCATTAGCTTTATCCATGATAAATACTCCACTACTATAAAGCCTTAAACCTGCTTCAAAATCTGAATTATAGAAATTATATGGTGCATTAGATGGAATATATAATAAAGCAGTATATGATAGATTACCTTCAACACTATAGTGTATTTCTTTTAGTGGGTTTTCCCAGTCATTAAATGTGCTCTTATAAAATTCATTATATTCTTCTTGAGTTATTTTCTTTTTATTTTTCTTCCATAACGGAATCATAGAATTTAATGTTTTTAATTCTTCTACATCTTCATACTCATCTTCACTGCCTTCTTTTAATTTAGATGTAGTAACCATCATTTGAATAGGATATCTGACATAATCAGAGTATTTTTTTATTAACGATTCTATTTTGTAAGAGTCTAAGTATTCAGAATAATTTTCATCAGTAGTATCATCTTTTAAATAAAGTGTAATTGTTGTTCCATAATCTTCAACATCAAAATCAGAAATAGTGTATCCATCTTCTCCACTACTTGCCCAAATATTACCTTGGCTTTCATTTATACTTTTTGAGATAACCTCAACTCTTTTAGAAACCATAAATGCAGAGTAAAATCCAACTCCAAATTGACCTATGATATCAATGTTTTTACTAGCTTTATCTAATTCCTTTTTAAATTCAAGTGATCCACTTCTTGCGATAGTTCCAAGATTTTTTTCTAATTCATCCTTACTCATTCCTATACCTGAATCTTTTATAGTAAGAGTTCTTAAATCTTTGTTTGTTTCAATTGTTATTTTTAGATCTTTCTTTTTTACTTTTTTATCTTCGCTAGTTAAGGATAAATAGTATCTTTTATCTAGTGCATCAGATGCATTAGAAACCAATTCTCTTAAAAAGATTTCTCTATTTGTATAGATTGAATTAATCATCAAGTCTAATAATCTTTTTGATTCTGTTTTAAATTGTTTTTTAGCCATAGTTCCTCCTTAGCACTCTTAACAAGTGACTGCTAAAATATAATATATCACTAAGTTAAAAAATATTCAAGTTTGATAAATAAATCTCTATAAATGAGAATATTACAATTAAAATCTACATTATCGAGAATTGAAATATTTAAATTAAAAATAAGTCTATATTTTATATAGGAGAGATTTTTATTGATTTCATTTGGAGAAAATATTAGAAGACTTAGAATAAAAAAGAGTTTAACACAATCTCAAGTTGGTAAAATATGTGGAGTTAGTGCAAAAGTTATTTCTAGATACGAAAATGATCAAGCTGAGCCAGATTTAAACTTAATTTTTAAATTTTCTGATTTATATGATGTAGACTATAATAGTTTGCTTGGATATAAAAGAAGCACTTATAAGAAAAGTGAGAATGATTCAATAGTAGATAAAGAAATTGATTTACTATTGAATAGATGCAGTAGTTTACAGAAAGAATTTATAGAGGAAATGCTTAGGTATATAGTAAATAGTGATTATGATTCTATAGATAGAGATTCTGCATTAGTTTACATACATGAAAAAAGTGATGATTAGTCATCGCTTTTTATTAAAATTTTTACTATTTCTCCAACAAATCCCATATGGAAATCTTCTTCTTGGTATGTATAGTCAATAATTGATTTATCAATAAAATTGTCTTTTTTAATAGTGTTTGAATACAATTTTTTTATAATAAATATAATATTTGCTTCATTTATATATGGAGTACTTCCATCTTTTGATATTGTAAAACCACATTTTTTTAATTTATCAAAATCTCTACCTGATTCTTTCCCTAGATAACCAAGTTCTTTTTTGTATCCATCAAAAAATGCTAGAGAAAAATCTTCTTTTTCTATTATGTGGTTGTATGTATATCTTTGAGGTCTAACATAAACAGTAATAACATCTTTATTCCAAAGCTGTCCCATTTGTACCCAACTTACTGTCATAGCATTAATTTTATTGTCACAATCTACAGTAAGTACTCCCCAATTATTTTTAATTAAATCAAATATATTTCTATCAAGTTGTTCAGGTTTTATTTCTTTAAACATCATTATTACCTCCTTATTCAATTTTATCACGACTTATAAGAAAAGAATGTTAAAATAAGATAGTGAAGGAATGATGTAGATGATAGTAATAAGTGCTTGCTTACTTGGTGAAAATTGTAAATACGATGGGAAAAATAATTTAAAAGAAAAACTTTTGGAGTTAGATAATGTAGTTAGTGTTTGTCCTGAAGTATTGGGAGGATTAAGTATTCCTAGGGATTCTTGCGAGATAATAAGCGATAGGGTAATTACAGTTAATAATGTTGATGTTACAAATGAATTTTATCTTGGAGCTCAAAAAGCACTTGAAATATGTATTGAAAATGGTGTGGATTTTGCAATATTAAAAGCTAATAGTCCATCTTGTGGATGTAATGGTATTTATGATGGTACTTTTACTCATACAATTATTGAAGGTGATGGAATATTTACAAGGATGTTAAAAGAAAATAATATAGAGTGTGTAGATGAAAAAACATATTTAAAAGAAGAATAATTTGAATGCAGATTTATAAAAAGAGGGTGAATAAATGGATGTATATGAAAAGTCACTTGAGCTTCATAAAGAACATCAAGGTAAATTAGAAATTAGTGTTAAAGTTCCTTGTGATACAAAAGAAGATTTAGCTTTGGCTTATACCCCTGGAGTTGCGGCATGTTGTTTAAAGATTGATGATGATAAAGAAAATGCATATGTTTATACAAATAAAGGGAATACAGTAGGTATAATTAGTGATGGTAGCGCTGTTTTAGGATTGGGAAATATTGGTCCTAGTGCTGCTTTACCTGTAATGGAAGGCAAAGCTGTATTAATGAAGAAATTTGCGGATATAGATGCAATTCCATTATGCTTAAATACAAATGATGTTAACGAAATTGTTTCGATTTGTAAGGCTTTAGAGCCTAATTTAGGTGGAATTAATCTTGAAGATATAAGTGCTCCAAGATGTATAGAAATTGAAAGAAAATTAGTGGAAGAAATGGATATTCCAGTATTTCATGATGATCAACAAGGTACTGCAATAGTGGTACTGGCAACTTTAATAAATAGTGTGAAGCTTATATCAAAAAAGCCTGAAGAATGTAAGGTTGTAATAAGTGGTACTGGTGCTGCAGGAAGTGCAATTATAAAAATGATACATAATTACGGTTTTAAAAATATTTATGCATTTGACAAAAATGGTTTTGTTTCAAAACAAAACATGCAAAGTTATGATAAGTATAAAAAAGAATTGTTAAATTATGTAAATTTAGATAACAAAGATTATAATAGTATTGAAGAAGCAATGGTAAATGCAGATATATTTATTGGAGTAAGTGTTAAAAATTTAGTTAGTAAAGAAATGGTTAGTTCTATGAATGAAAAAAACATTGTTCTTGCGATGGCTAATCCTGAACCTGAAATATCTTATGAAGATGCTAAAAGTGCTGGAGCATATATTGTGGGTACAGGGAGAAGTGATAGTTTTAACCAAGTTAATAATTTACTAGCTTTTCCTGGAATATTTAGGGGAGCATTAGATGCTAAGGCTACAAAGATTGATGATAATGCGAAAATTGCAGCAAGTATAGCATTGGCAAATTTAATTAGCGATGAGAAGTTAAATCCAGAATATGTAGTTGTATCACCATTTGATGAAAGAGTTGTTAAATATGTAAGTGAAGCAGTTAAAAAAGCGTGTATAAAATCTGGGAATATTAGGGGGTAAAGTATGAAATTAAATAAAACGATGATGACTGATTTATATGAAATAACTATGGCTCAAACTTATTTTGACGATAAAGCATTTGATAAAATAGTGTATTTTGATGGTTTTTTTAGGGTTCTTCCTCTTGAGAGTGGATATGCAATAATGTCTGGTGTAGATAATATAATAGATTATATTCAAAATATTAATTTTGATAATGATGATATTGAATATTTAAGAAGTACAAACAAGTTTACTGAAGATTTTTTAGATTATTTAAGTAAATTTAAATTTAATGGAGATGTATGGATTGTTCCAGATGGAACTGTAGTGTTTGGTAATGAAATATTAATTACTGTTAGAGCGAGTTTAATAGAAGCACAGATTATAGAAACTACAATATTATCTTATTTAAATAGTTGTATAAAATATACTACTGCTGCAAGAAGATTAGTAGAAGCTTCTAATGGAAAACCGATAATGGAATTTGGGGCTAGACGTGCAGATGGACCAGAGGCTGCAGTTTTGGCTAGTAAATGTGCTTTTATAGCAGGATGTGTTGGTACATCTAATGTAATGGCAGGTAAAATCTATGATATTCCAGTTATGGGAACTATGGCGCATTCAATGATTTCTGCTGAAGATGAAGAATATGACGCATTTATGAAATATGCAAAGTCTTTTCCTGATGATGCAAACTTTTTAATAGATACATATGACACAATTAAAAGTGGTATCGTAAATTCTATTAAGGTTACAAAAGATTTTTTAATACCAAATGGATATAGATTAAAATCAGTTAGAATTGATAGTGGGGATTTATCTTACTTATCTAAACAGGTTAGAAAAATACTGGATGAAGAAGGAATGGAAGATACAAAAATTGTATTATCTAATTCAATTGATCCTTATACTTTAACTTCTTTATTAGTTCAAAATGCTAAGTTTGATTCAGTTGGTGCAGGAGATAATATTGTTGCACCAAAAGCTAGAGTAGGAGTTGTGTATAAGCTAGTAGCTATAGAAGAAAATCAAGAAATAGTACCTAGAATAAAAATAAGTAATGAAGCTTTAAAAATTGTAAATCCTGGCTATAAAAAGTTATATAGATTTTATGATAAAGAAACAGGATATGCCCTTGGTGATGTTATGGCTTTACATGATGAGGTTATACCAAGTGAAGAATTTACTTTAATAGACCCTTTAAATGAATTTAATACGACAACAATTACAAATTATACTTTTAAAGAATTACAAGTTCCGTTATTTATAAATGGGAAATTAGTATATGAGGATCCTGATATAAGAGAAAAACAAAAATATTGTAATTCTCAAATGGCTAGTATGTACCCTGAAGTAAAACGTTTAGAATATCCACATAAATATTATGTGGATCAAACTCAAAGATTAATAGATTTAAAGAAAGATTTAATATTAGAACATAAAAAACAGTTTGAGGGATAATAATATGAAAAAATTTGGATATGTTAGAGTAGCTGGGGCCAATACTTCTTTAAATGTTTGTGACACTTTATATAATTGTAATGAAATAATTAAAATGATTGATAAAGCTGTTGAATCAAAAGTTGATATTTTAAGCTTTAGTGAATTATCAATAACTGGATATACTTGTGCAGATATGTTTTATCAAGATGCGCTAATAAAATCTAGTTTAGATAGTATTGAAGAACTTGTAGAATATTCAAATCATAAAGATATTATTTTTATAATTGGTGCACCATTAGTTATTGAAGCTGGATTATATAATTGTGCAATTGTAATAAATAAAGGAGAAGTATTAGGTGTTATACCTAAAACATATATACCAAATAATAATGAATTCAATGAAAAAAGATGGTTTCATAGTTGTAAGGATTTAGAAAATAATACTCTTGAATTATTTAATAAAAATGTTCCATGTGGAAATAATATTCTTTTTAAAAGTGAAAAGATTATTTTTGGGATAGAAATTTGTGAAGATTTATGGGGAATAAACCCTATAAGTAGTAAACATTGTAGTAATGGTGCAAACATTATTTTCAATTTATCTGCAAGTAATGAATTAGTGTCTAAGCATCAATATATGCATGATTTAATTAAGGTTCAATCTATAAAAACAAAGAGTGCTTATATATATACATCTAGTAATATAAATGAAAGTAGCACAGATTTAGTTTTTGGAGGCTCAATTATAATTTATGAAAATGGAAGATTAATTAAAGAGGGTGAAAGATTTAGCTTTAATGAACAATTAATTTATACAGATATTGATATTGAAAAATTAAATAGTGATAGATTAATGGATACAAATTATTTGAAAATTGATTATGAAGAATATCGTTATATAGATGTTAATATTTCAAATAAGAATCAAACACTTTCAAGAAAATATAAAAAAACACCTTTTGTAGTAAAAGATGAGAATAAAAGGGCTCAAAGATGTGAAGAAATATTAAATATACAAAGTAGTGCTCTTGCAAAGCGTATGAAGCATACAAATATAAAAAAGACTGTAATTGGATTATCTGGTGGATTAGATTCTACGTTAGCTTTTTTAGTAATAATAAAAGCTAATGAAAAATTAAATATTGATAATTCAAATATTATCGCAATAACAATGCCTGGCTTTGGAACTACTAGTAGAACTTATAATAATGCCTATAAACTTGCGAAAGCTTATGGAGTTACTCTTAAAGAGATTGATATTAAAGAATCATGTTTAATTCATTTTAAAGATATAAATCATGACCCTAGCATTTTTGATGTGACCTATGAAAATGTACAAGCTAGGGAGAGAACTCAGATATTAATGGATATTGCAAATAAAGAAAATGCACTTGTAATAGGAACTGGTGATTTAAGTGAATTAGCACTTGGATGGTGCACATATAATGGTGATCATATGAGTATGTATGCAGTAAATACATCTATTCCTAAAACACTTGTAAGACATTTGGTTGCATATGTAAAAGATAATGATAAAAATAGTTATGAAGTATTAAAAGATATCTTAGATACACCTATTTCTCCTGAATTATTACCTCCAGATGAAAAAGGAGACATTATACAAAAAACTGAGGATAAGGTTGGTCCATATATCCTTCATGATTTCTTTTTATATCATTTTTTAAGAAATAAATTTAAGCCAAGTAAAATATTTGAAATTGCTAAAGTAACCTTTAGTGATGAATATAGTGATGCAGAAATATTAAAATGGTTAAATGTCTTTATACGCAGATTCTTTTCTCAACAATTTAAAAGAAGTTGCATGCCAGATGGAGTTAAGGTAGGAAGTGTTTCTCTTTCTCCTAGAGGGGATTTAAAAATGCCTTCTGATGCTTCAAGTAATATTTGGATTAAGGACTTGGAAAATATAAAATTATGAAAATAGCTATTTTTGGAGGGAGTTTTAATCCACCTCATATTATGCATAAACAAATTGCACTAAGTCTTGTAAATAACAAATATGTAGATAAAGTTATATTTGTTCCTACTGGAAGTAAATATAACAAAGAAAACTTAATTGAAAATAAGCATAGATTAAATATGCTTAAAATTTATTGTGAGTATGATGAAAGACTTGAGGAAAGTGATTATGAACTTCACGGTGAATTAAAATATACATATCAAACTCTAGATCATTTTAAAAAAATTTATCCAAATTCAATCATATCTTTTGTGCTAGGATTTGATAATTTAAAAAATTTTAAGAATTGGAGAAATTATGAATATATTCTTAAAACTTATCAATTATTAGTTGTAGATAGAGATGATATAGATATTCAATATTTACAAGATGAATTTCAAGAATATTTAGATAATATAGTTTTTACTAATATTCATCCTCAAGATATTTCTTCTACTAAGATTAGAAATGATTTAAAAAGATTAAGATATAGTGATTTGGTTGAGCCTGAAGTATTAGAATATATTTTAAAAAATAAATTATATATTTAAATATGTTTAAATATTTGTATTATAAAAGATGCTTGTATTGATAAATAATCAATGCTATCTAATTTAGAAGCATCTTTTTTACTTGTTTTATAGTAATAAGGTGTCATTGTAAAAAGGCTTTTAATAAGCTCATTAGAATTTAATGTAAAATTAAATTCTAGTTTTTCTTGTTTAATTAATCTTAAGCCATTAATATCTATATTTGTTTCAGGATTTAAATAAATATCATCATATATTATTTCTTTTAATTCAAAAAGATGTTTTTCTCCTGGAGTAACTAAAATAAAAAATCCATTCTTTTTTAAAACTCTTTGAATTTCTAAGTCAGAAATAGGTGCAAATATAGTAGTTATAATATCAAAAGAATTATTTAAAAATGGTAAATCAAATATTGAAGAAATAATATATTTTGTAGACTTATCATTTTTACTTGCATGAATTATTCCTTCTTTTGATAAATCTATTCCATATTTCTCTTTTATATTAAATGATTTTGTGTAATAGCCTTCTCCACAAGCTAAATCAAGTAAAGAGTTTAAATTAAAAGATTGTATAATTTCATTTAATTTGTTTTTTAAAGGTAAGTAATAATTACCTTCAAGAAATAAAGTTCTTGATTTAATCATTTCTTTATTATCTCCAGATTTAAACTTATTTAAGCTTAAATTAAGATATCCATATTTTGACAAATCAAAATTATGATTATTTAAACATTTATAAGATTTAGAGTAAAGTAATAATTCTTTTTTACATATAGGACATAATAATATCATACTAATATAATAACTTAAAAAAAATAAAATTAACAAAATAATATATGATTGACAGTCAGTCAGTCATTTGATATATTAATTTCAGGAGGTAATATATGCGTGTAACTAAGGATAGTGAAGAAAGAAAAAGTGAAATAGTTGAAGTTGCTGAAAAACTATTTTCAGAAAATGGTATAGGTAAAACAGCAGTAAGCGCAATAGTAAAAGAATTAAATGTTGCCCAAGGGTTATTCTATTATTACTTTAAATCAAAAGATGATGTTATTGATGAAATAGTAAAAAAATATAATAAAGATTTTAAAAGATATTTTGAAGATAATATAGAAGAAGCTGATTTTGAGAAACAACTTGATGATTTTGTTGAAACATGTAGTAGTGGATTTAAAGATATTTGGAAAAAATGGGGTAATGAAGAAAACTCAAAGGATATAATTCAGATTACAACAAAAACTCTTGAAGAAACTAAAAAAACAGCGAGTGAAGAACTTACAAAGATTATAAATAAAGGAATTGAAGATGAAAAATTAAACATAAAAAGTCCTGAATATTATGCAAAAGTAATTGTTGCAGGGATAAGTGATTTAATTGAACAAGGTTTAGATGATATGGAACAAATAAAAGAAATTATTTCTAATGTACTAAAGAAGGAGAATGAAGATGAGTGATATATTTAAAGATTTAGAAGATGTAGTTAGTGATGTTGTAAAAGATGTAGAAAAAAATCTAAATAAATTAGGCGAAAAAATTGATAAAGAATCAAAAAAATTAGATATAAAATCACAAATAGGAAATCATGAAAGAAAAATAAGACAAAATTACACAAAACTTGGAAAAGCATATTATAACAATCTAGAAAATAATGAATCAATGACACAAGTTGATATAATTGTAGATTCTATTAAAGCTAATTTAAAAGTAGTAGAGTTGCTAAAAAAACAATTAGATGATTTAGATTAAAGTAATGCTAAAAGCTCATATCAAAAATATGAGCTTTTATTATTGCTTTAATTTTTGTTATAATACTTTAATACATTTATTTATTAAATTTGATATTATGTAAAGAATAGGAGAGATTACATGAAATTAATAAACGGAAAAATTACAATGGAAAATGGTGAAGAAATATTGTTTGAACTATATCCAGAAGAAGCACCTATAACAGTTGATAACTTTGTTAAATTAATAAATGAAGGATACTATGATGGGAAAACATTTCATAGGGTAATACCTGGATTTGTATCTCAAGGTGGATGTCCCTATGGTACTGGTACTGGAGGATTAGGATATACTATTCCATGTGAAACTGAAAAAAATGTGCATAAGCATATTGCGGGTACTTTAAGTATGGCTCATGCAGGTAAAGATACAGGGTGTTGTCAGTTCTTTATTTGTCATTTACCACAACCTCATTTAGATGGAGTTCATACTGTTTTTGGACAAGTCACAGATAATTTGGAAGCGGTATTAAACATGAAAAATCATGATGTCATGAAAAAGGTGGAAATTACAAATGAGTAAAATGAAAACTATATTAATTGACTTAGATGGTACTTTACTACATATGGATCTTGAGCTTTTTGCAAAATATTATTTTGGTACTATTATTAAAAAATTTAATGAAGAATTCAAAGTTGATAATTTTAAAGATGCACTATTTAAGAGTACAGGTGCTATGATTGAAAATGATGGTTCTATGAGTAATGAGGATAAATTTTGGAATGTTTTTGAGAGTTTATCAGGATTTACAAAAGAAGAAACTTTTGATTTTTTTGATGAATTTTATAAATTAGATTTTGATATTACAAAAAATGCTACATCTAAGACTCCATATGCTAAAGAGTTAATTGATAATTTACTTGAAAAAGGTCATGACATAATTGTTGCAACTAATCCAATGTTTCCAAGTATTGCTACACATAAAAGAGTAAAATGGGCTGGCTTAGATCCTAAAGTTTTTAAAGAAATAACTACATATGAAAATTATAGTTATTGCAAACCTAATACAATGTATTATCAAGAGATTTTAGATAAATTTAATTTAAAAGCTGAAGAGTGTATTATGATTGGCAATGATATGGATGAAGATTTTATTGCTAAAAATTTAGGAATTGATATTTGTATTGTTACTGATAATTTAATAAATAGAAATAATAAAGAGATTGAAGATGTACTATTTAAAGGAACTTTAAAAGAATTAGTTGATTTTACAAAAAATAAGGCATAATTGCCTTTTTTATTTTGAGCAATTTTATTATAAATATATATAATATTCTAAGTTTTACTTCATAAAACTTTTATATTTTTAAGATATAAGTTATAATGATATAACATATGGAGGTGTTTATGAGTAATCCAGGATTTGATGTAAAAATAGATACAAAGAATTTAGAATTAATATACGGAGAGAATACTTTTGGTCCAGTTATTGAAAAAAGAAGATTAGATGACATTAGAGAATCTTTACTAGATTATAATGCGAAAGGACCAGATGTCTTGTATGGAATTGCAATGCATGTTGGTGATAAAAAAGACAAACAAATTATTGAAGAAAAAAATGCAGTTTACGCTATTGTTGTTTATAATAAGGGGCAAATTGGAAATGAACCAATAAGGTCTCAAGGGCATATACATGCGATATCAAAATTTTCAAATAAAAGTACTTGTGAAGTTTATGAAATTTTACTAGGGAAGGCAATTATATATATGCAAGAAAGTGGAAGTGATGATGCTGGAAGATGTTATGCAGTTTATGCAGAAGAAAATGATGTTGTAATAGTGCCTCCAAATTGGGTGCATGCAACAATTAACGCAGATATTAATAATAATATGGCTTTTGGTTCTTGGAGTGTTTCTGATTATAAATTTGAATATAAGGAAGTTAGAGAGCATAAAGGAATTGCGTTTTATCCCATAGTTAAAGATGGAGATATTGAATGGATTAAAAATGATAATTATTCAGATGGTTCTTTAATTAAAGTTAAAGCAAAAGAATATCCAGAATTTAATATTACTAATAAAGAACGTATATATACACAATTTATAAATAATCCAGATAATTTTGATTTTGTTGCAAATCCCGATGTTGCAGATCATTTATGGAGGGAATTTTAATAATGATAAATTATCCAGAAACATTTATAAATAAAAAAGGTAGATTTATAGGTAATGTAAGTCATTCAATTAAGTACTTTAAAGATTTAAAAAATTTATATTTAAATGATGATATTGATGATTCTTGTAAGATGTATGAAGTTTTTTTAGATGAAAGTAGTGAAGATGAGTTAGTATTTGGAACAACTATTATTTATCCTATTTTAATACAAAATGAATTTAATTTTACTAGAGGGCATTTTCATGAGAACAGAAATAAGGGCGAATATTATATTGGCTATAAAGGTGAAGGTTTATTAGCTCTTATGGATGAAAATCAAAAAGTGAGTTTTACTTATGTTTATCCTGGTTCAATTAATTATATAAGTGGCAAATATGCTCATAGACTTATTAATATAGGTGATGAAGAGTTTATTACTCATGCTTATTTTTCAAAAGAAGCAGGTCATGATTATGATAGTGTTACAAATATGCCTTTTAATATAAGAGTCTTAAAAGAAGATGATTCTATTGTATTTGCAGATGAAAATAATAATGTATTAGAAAAAATAAGGAGGGATGTTAGTGAGCAGTTATAATTTAAAACCTGCTTTAAAATTAGATGGAAGTTGTATAGTTGGTTATGATAATATAATTGAATTAATTAAAAAAGATATAAATTATAATTCAAATTTCACTTTAATAATTGATTCTTATCCTGGAGTTGATGATGAAGAGGTTCTAAATAATTTTTTAAAGCTTAATCCAAATTTAGTAATTAATATGTATGACATATTTAAAATAAAAGAAGAGCTAAATATATTTTTATATCCTTTTTTAGGTGAAGACCGTGTATTTGGAAAAATGTTTTTTGGCGAAATAATTGATTTGTTAGATTTAAGAAAATTAGAAGAAGCAAAAAATAAAGTGAAAGAAAATGAAGGTCTTACGATTGTATATGGATTTGGTGCTCAACTTGTAAGTAAAGGTGATTTATTGATATACGCAGATTTGGCAAGATGGGAAATACAACAAAGATATAGAAATAAAATGCCTAATTACAAATGTGATAATTATGATGAAGATACTTTAAAGAAAATTAAAAGAGGTTTTTTTGTTGAGTGGAGAATTGCTGATAAACATAAAAGAAGATTATTTGATGATATTGATTATGTTTTAGATACAAATAAAAAAAATCAACCTAAATTAATAAGTGGAGACTTATTTAGAAAAGGCTTAATAGAGTTTTGTAATACGCCTTTTAGAACTGTTCCATATTTTGACAAGGGTGTTTGGGGTGGACAATGGATGAAAGAAAAATTTGATCTTGATCCAAAAGAATCTAATTATGCATGGTCATTTGATGGAGTACTAGAAGAAAATTCACTTTATTTTGAAATAGAAGATAATATATTTGAATTTCCAGGTATTAACTTAGTTTTATATAGGCCAAAAGAATTATTAGGTGAGAAAGTTTACTCAAGATTTGGTGCTGAATTTCCAATAAGATTTGACTTGTTAGATACAGTGGAAGGTCAAAATTTAAGCTTACAAGTACATCCTTTAACTGATTATATATATAAAACATTTGGAATGAATTATACACAAGAGGAGAGCTATTATTTACTTGATGCAAAAGAAGATGCAAGTGTTTACTTAGGATTAAAAGAAAATATTGATTCTAATGAAATGCTTAAAGAATTAAAAGAAGCAAATAAAGGTAAAAAACAATTTGATGCAGAAAAATATGTGAATAAATTTCCTGCAAAAAAACATGATCATTTTTTAATTCCTCCTGGAACAATACATTGTTCTGGAAAAAATAGTGTTGTTTTAGAAATCAGTGCAACACCATATATTTTTACATTTAAACTTTGGGATTGGGGAAGATTAGGTTTGGATGGAAAACCAAGGCCAGTTCATATAGAACATGGTGAAAAGGTGATTCAATGGAATAGAGATACAAAGTGGGTTAAAGAAAACCTTATAAATAATATTGTTAAAGTAGAAAATGATGAGTGTGAAGAAGAAATTACAGGTCTTCATGACTTAGAGTTTATTGAGACAAGAAGATATTGGTTTGATAAAAAAATAAATCATGATACAAGAGGGACACTAAATGTATTAAATCTTGTAGAAGGAGATAGTATTTTAGTTGAAGCAATAAATAATGAGTTTGAGCCTTATGTTGTTAATTATGGGGAAACTTTTGTAGTTCCAGCAAATGTTGGAAAATATACAATAAAACCATATGGAAATAGAAGTAAATATGGAGTTATTAAAGCTTTTGTAAAGAATAGCTTTGATAAAGATAAAAGTTAATGAGTAACTTAGAGTTTTCAAAAGGATCATTGCCTTTATATATTCAAATTAAACATATTATTAAAGCAGATATAATTGAAGGTAAATATAATTATGGTGATTTAATACCTACAGAGCTTCAAATTCAAAAAGAATATGAAATAAGTAGAATTACTGCTAGACAAGCAATCCTTGAGCTGGAAAATGAAGGATATGTTTTAAGAAAAAGAGGCAAAGGAACTATAGTAATATACCAAAAGAAAATAGAGGAGAACTTAATTAATAGTGTAAGTTTCACATCGGAAATGATTGAACAGGGTAATAAGCCGGGAACTAAATTTGTTGAAGTTAAAACAGTAAAAGCAACAGAGTCGATAGCTAAAATATTTGGTATAAAGTTTAACGAAGAACTAATAAATATAAATAGATTAAGAACTAGTAATGATAAAGTTATTGTTTATCTTGAGACATTTTTATTGAAGGATTTAAATTTGCCGATGGAAGGTGAATACTATAAAAACAGTCTTTATGAATTTTTTAACTCAAGAAATATATACCCATATTCATATAAAGAAAAAATAAGTGCTATATGTGCAGATAAAAAATTGGCTAGCTTACTAGAAGTGGATATAAAAGATCCTATTTTAGTGAGATATAAGACGAGTTTTTTAGAAGATGGAAATGTGCTAGAATATACAATTGGGTACTATCCTGCTTCAAGATATGTGTATACTATTAGTAGTAAAATATAAAAAGAGGTAAATATGGGAAATACAAATAATTATTCTAATGTTTTAACTTTTGTGATTATCATTGCTTTTGTTGCATATGGATTTTATTTAATTTATTTAAATATAAAAAGATTATTGGAATTTAAAAAAATAAAAAGCGAGAAATTTAATTATTCTAATGCATACCATTATAAAGATATAAAAGATTGGTTAATCATTTATAGTGCTTTATTAGTATTATTAATAGTTATGTTTGTGAAAAGTTTAAAAGGTGATGATTATTATATAATAGCAACTTACATTTTTATTATATTATTTACTTGTTCACTTATGATAGAAGTATTTATTCGTAGAACAATTGTTTTTGGAAATGAAAACTTTTTGTTTGATAATAAAGTTATTAGATATAAAGATATAAAAGATATATATTTAAAAGGAAAATTTATTAAAAATTATGAGTTAAAAACATACTCTAATATAACATTAAATATTCCTCATAAATTGGGATTAGAATTAATATCTCGAAGAAAAATTAAAGGAAAGAAAAAATGATTAAATTAATTGTGTTTGATATAGATGGAACTATTTTAAATAGTAAGAAACAAGTTTTAGAAAATACTAGAAAAGCTTTTCAAAGTTTAAAAGATAAAGGATATAAAATTGCGATAGCTAGTGGTAGACCACCAATTGCAACAAAAATAAAACAATTAAATGACATTGAGTTTGATTACTATATTTGTAGTAATGGAACTATAGTGGTAGATAACAATGATAAAGTTATTTTCAAAAGTGTTTTTGATAATGATTTTATAGAAGAGTTTACTAATGATTGTGAAAAAGATCAAAACTCTCTTTTATTTAGTTTTATAGATGGAAATTATAGTTATGTAAACTATGATATTATGGATAGGATGCTATTAAATACTGTTGGAAAAGAAAGAGTTTTAATAGATGATACAAAAAATAGAAAAAGGCATTTAATAGATTCTTCATGGGCTGCAATACTAATTGATAAAAATAATAGTGCAACAAAATATAAAAGTAAATATAAAGAAATTGATTTTATTCCTTTTAGAGATAATGAGTATGATGTGTTTCATACAGGGTATAGTAAAGCAAGTGGTATAAAAATAATTTGTGATATTATAGGAATTAAAATGGATAATGTTATGTCGTTTGGAGATCATTATAATGATTATGAAATGATAAGAGATTCTGGAATTGGAATTGCGATGTCAAATGCTGTTGACAAGGTTAAAAATATAGCGGACTATATAACAGATAGTAATGATAATGATGGTGTTTACAAATGTTTAGAAAAATATAAGATAATATAGGTGAAATAATGATGAAAAATCAAAATACACAAGAAACTGCATCTAAAATGATTGTTGATGTATTTAGAAAATCAAATGCATATACAGAAGCAACTGCTATTCCAGTTGATTCTTTTAAAAATATTAAATTAAGCAGTGAAATAATAGGATATACTATTGGGAATTTTATGAAAGAAAATATTGTAATTCAAACTGAAGATAATAAGTTTTATTTTTCTAATGAGAATTATGAAAAATTAAAGAAAAAAGTTGGAGCTGGTTACTCAATATTGTTAATTATTCCTATAGTTGTTATGTTAATTTTTTGGTTTATATTGAATTATGATAAGGTAATGAGATTTTTTAATAAGTTATTTTAGCCTATAAATATATAAATTTACTTAACTTTAGAAATTATTATTCTTGTAGTAGTGTTTTGGGCTGTTTTAACTTGAAAAAAAGTTTCATAAATAATAGAATTATATATGTAAACGCTAACACAATTGGAGGATAGATATGAGATATGTATTAATGGTAAGTCATGGTGACTTTGCGGAAGGTTTACACTCTGCAGTTAAGATGATGACTGGAGAACGTGATGATGTCTTAAGTATTGGTCTTAAAGATGGAATGGGGACTCCGGAATTTGCTGAAAAATTAAAAGCAATTGTTTCAACACTTGAAGTTGAAGATGAGATTGTTCTTCTTGCGGATATTTTGAGTGGTTCACCTTTCACTACTTCATTACAAGTTTTAGATGAAGCAGGCTTTATGGATAAAACAGTTGTATTTGCAGGGATGAATATGCCTTTAGCAATTACTGCAGTCTTAATGAAAGATAATATGGACCTTGAGAGCTTAAAAACTACATTAGTTTCTGAAGGTAAAGAAGGACTGCTAGTTTATGAACCAGTTATTGAAACAGATGATAATGAAGATGACATATAGGAGGAGAAATTATGATCACTTTTGTTAGAGTAGATGATCGTATTATACACGGTCAAATTGTTACACGTTGGGCTAAAGAATTCCCTTGTGATGGTATTGTAGCAATTAATGATAAGGCAGCAACAACACCTGTTCTTAAACAATCTTTTGTTGCTAGTACAGATAAAAAAGTATTTATTTGGACTAATGCTGAATGGGATGCAAAAAAACAAAAAGTTCTTGAAAGCGACAAGAATTATTTCTTGATTACAAAGAATCCAGTAGATATGGCAAAAATTCTTGTAGATGATGGATTTGTTCCAGGAAATGTAAAAAGAGTAGTAATTGGACCAGCAAATGATAGACCTGGAGCAATTAAACTTGGACAAAACCAATCAATAACTCCTGAAGAAGCAGAAGCATGTGAAAAAATGACAAACGCTGGCTATGACGTTTACTTCGCATTGCTTGAAGAAACAGCAATTGGTTCATGGCCTAAATTTAGATCTAAATTTGGATATTAGTTTTTGGGAAGCTAGTAGCTAAATTTGATAAATAGAAACCCGAAAGGAGATAGATTTTTATGAGTATTTCATGGTTACAAGCAGGACTTTTAGGATTTATGTCTGTTCTAGCTGCATCTACACCAGCTGCACTAGGAACAACTGTAGGAAACTACACTTTAAATAGACCTCTTGTTGCATCATTATTTGTTGGGCTAATACTTGGAGATGTTCCAGGTGCTATTACAATAGCTATACCCATGCAAATAATCTACATTGCACTAGTTACCCCTGGTGGAACAGTAGCAGCAGACTTACGTGCTGTTTCTTATATAGGTATTCCATTAGCTTATGTAACATGTGTATCTCAAGGATTGGACCTAGCAGGTGCTGAGGCTCAAGGTATTGCTGGAGCATTAGGGGCTTTAGTAGGAACCGTTGGAACAGTTATGTTTTATGGTACAGCTATGATGAACTTATTTTGGCAACATTATGGTTGGGCAAGATTAGATAAGGGAGATTTTAATGTTTTAACAAAAGTTGAAGTTTTCCTACCAATCGTTACACATATCGTTATTTCATTTATTCCTGTAACTATTCTTGTTTATTATGGTGCAGGAGCTGTAGAAAACTTTAAATCTGCATTGCCAATGGAAGCTTGGTATATGAAGGCATTATTTACATTAGGTTCATTATTGCCAGCAGTTGGAATTGCAATATTATTAAAATCAGTTATTAATAAAACAACAGATTTAATTTATTTTGTTGGTGGATTTGCTTTAGCTAAATCACTTGGACTTTCATTATTAGCTGCAACTGCAATTGGTGGAATGTTCGCATTTGTTAATTTCCAAATTGCTATGGCAAGCTATAAGGGTGCATCTTCTGGTGCCGATGATGAGGAGGATATTTAATTATGAAGAAAATTTCAAAAGCTTCTCTAAGTAAATCATTTTGGCGTTGGTGGTATGGAAACTTAACTTGCTTTACTCATGAGCACATGCAAACATTTGGGTATATGTGGAGTATGCTTCCAATTATCCAAGAGTTATATCCTACAAAGGAAGAACAAGCTGAAAAACTTAGAACATATTATCCGTTCTTTAATACAGAACCACAAATTGGTTGTATAGTTGTTGGTATCACTGCAGGTCTTGAAGAAGCTCGTGCAAATGGTGCTGAAGGAATAGATGATGAAATGATCAACGGTATTCGTGCTGGTCTTATGGGACCTTTAGCAGGTATTGGTGACTCATTAATTGTTGGAACTTATATTCCAGTATTACTAGGTATTGCTTTAGGATTATCAGAAGGTGGAAGTGTATTAGGTCCTATCTTCTATATAATTGTATGGAATATTACTAGTATTTGGTTCCAAAAGTTCATTTACGATAAGGGATATGAACTTGGTGGTAACGCTGTTGAAATGATTGTTGGAGAACAAGCAATGGCATTTAGAGAATCAATTATTGTTCTAGGAAGAATTATAGTTGGTGCTATGGCAGGTTCTTGGGTTAGTATTAATACATCAGTTATTTTAACTTATGGACTAGATCCAGAGACAGGTGATAAGATTCCAGTTTTCTTACAAGAAAAACTTGATGGAGCATTCCCAGGTGTATTAACTATGGTATTTGTATTACTTTGCTGGTGGCTAATGTCTAAGAAGAAAGTTAGTCCAGTTAAGGTTATGTTACTTATGGTTATATTAGCATTTGTTGGTGTTCTAATAGGATTCTTCGATCCAGGATTAAGTTACTAAAAACAATATAAATAATCCTCATCTCCCAAGTGAGGATTATTTTTCTTAGAGGTATTATGAAAAAAAGTAGAAGAGAAAAAGAAGAACTAAAAAAAGAGATTCATTATAATAATTTAATGACAAAAAAAGTAGGTAAACTATTGAAAACCTACTCATTTATCTCAGTTGTATTTGCGTTATTAACTTTTTGGGGATTTTCAAATATGAATGATCCGTTTCTAAAAGTTTCTAATAATGTAAGAGGGGTACTAAAATGGATATTTCTTGTTATTTTTTTGGTAACATTAGTTATTTCAGTACTTTCTTTCATAAGTCATAGAAATAGCAAAAAACAACTTTTAGAGCTTATAAAAGAATTAGATTCATAATCAAGTAATTATTGGTTTAAAATCAAATTCTTTTTCTTTTTCTTCTTCTTCAACATAATTTTTATTGTATATATCATAGTAATCTTGGTAAAGACTTGGATTATCTTCAGCAATAATTTTTGCGGCAAATAAAGCTTCAGTACTTAAAATTTGTTCTCTAGTTACATTTTGTATATTTACTGAAGTTTCCCACTTACCATTTGGTCCTAACAAACGCATATCATCATTAATATGGTCAAAATCTTCAGATATAAATTTATTTATCATCATAAATAAGTACATTTCTTCTGAATACCAAGACATTGAAAAAGTGGATGATACATAATCATAATGCTTAGCTAACTTTTCTACAGTATCATCTTTTAAGATAAAGAAGGGACTACCAATAAAAACTTTATCTTTTATTTTTCTTTGTATATTAAAAGTTTTCAAGAGTTTTGAAATTCCTTTTGTTAAATTACGTGTAAGTTTACTAGTAGGAAAGTTTGCGATATTTGTTAATGTATAATATCCTTCAAAAACTTCTCTTAAATGAGGATTTTCAGTTTCACTAGAATCAATGTAATAATGGTCTTTTGGATTATTACTTAAATATTCTACAATTTCTTCTCTAGTTTTAATTGGTATCATTGCATCTGAAAGATTAATATAGTAATCAAAGAAAACATCATTTCTTTCATAAGATTCTTTAAGTTGTAAAATAGTTCCTCTAGACATAGATAAATCTCCAACACTTGCATAATCTTGAGAAGTAGAAACATGTACATTTTTATTTCTTGAAAAGGCGATTGTAATTTTATCTCTTAAAGAATTATCATTAATCATAATAAATACATGATCATCTTGTTTTGTTAATTGACTAATAGTTTCTGATATTTCAAAAAAATCTCTATCAGTATACATTAAATAAGCAAATTTCATATTAATTACCTCGTTATAATTATACATTAAATTTATAAAAAAGAATGTTTTTGTATTCTTGTTATCAACAGATAGAATTACTGATATTATATATATAAGAGAAATATCAAATGGCTATATGATATTTCTTTAATTAATAGCCTAGAAAGTAAAATATTAATATCAATGATATTAATAGGAGAGTATTTATGGATATAAAATTACAAATTGCATTAGATGATATTGATTTAGAAAGTGCTTTAGAAGTAGTAAAACAAATTGAAGATGTTGTAGATATTATTGAAATTGGAACTCCTTTTATGATGCTTTATGGAATGAAAGCAGTTGAAACATTTAAAACAAATTTTCCTCAAAAATTAGTTCTTTGTGATGCTAAAATTATGGATGCTGGAAAATTAGAATCTAAATTAACATTTGATTATGGAGCAGATATAGTTACTGTTTTAGGTGTAACTGATGATTTAACTATTATAGATGTTGTTAAAGAAGCACATGCTAATAATAAACAAGTAATGGTTGATATGATTTGTGTAGAAAATTTAAAAGAAAGAATTGAAACCATTGAAGAATTAGGTGTTGATATAATTGCGGTGCACACTGGAGTTGATCAACAAGCATCAGGTAGAACTCCATTAGATGATTTGAAAGAAATGAAAAAATATGCAAAAAAATCACAAGTTGCTGTAGCAGGAGGATTAAATCAAAATAATATTAAAGATTACTTAGAATATAATCCTGATATCGTTATTGTTGGAGGTGGGATACTAGGTAGTGAAAACCCAGTACTGGCAGCAAAAACAATTAATAAGATTTTGAAGGGAGAATAGTATGGTCAAAGAAACAATTAAATCAGTTTTAAATGAATTACTTAATAATAGTGAAATGATTGATACAAGTTTTGAAGAATTATTAACAGAAATAATAAATGCTAAACATATTTATATTTCAGGAGCTGGAAGATCAGGATTAATGATTAAAGCTTTTGCGAATAGATTAATGCACTTAGGTAAAAGTGTAAGTATTATAGGTGATGTAAGTAACCCAGCAACAAGTGATAATAATCTTTTAATAATTGGTTCTGGTTCTGGAGAAACAGATAGTTTAGTGATTCTTGCTAAAAAAGCAAAAAAATTGAATCTTAAAATTGCTTTAATAACAATGGATAAAGATTCAAGTATTGCTAAACTTTCTGATGTAGTTATTGTATTACCTGGGGTTTCTCCAAAATTAAATACTGAAACATTTGAAATTACCTCAATTCAACCAATGGGATCTGCATTTGAACAAATGTGTTTAATTGCTTATGATTCTATAATAATTGAGTTAATGAAAAAAATGAATCAAACTTCAGATGAAATGTTTAAAAGACATGCTAATCTTGAATAATTAGATTTATTTGATATCTAAAACAACAGGAACTGATTTGTATCCTATTCCCATTCTGTCTATGCCCATATCTATAAGTTGTAGGAAGTGTTCTCTAGTTCTAATTGAACCACTTCCTTTTATTTTGCATTTACCACTTACTTCTTCCATTAAAATTTTGATAGTTTCTATAGAAGCTCCCTTTAATTCAAAACCAGTTAGAAAACCAGTGCTTGTTTTTACAAAGTCAGCATTAATATTTACACATATTTTACAAATATCTCTAATTTGTTTTTCATTTAAAGCGTCTGTTTCAAATATAATTTTTATTTCTTTACCATATTCATGTACTTTATCTACACAGGCTTTTAAGTCTTTTTCTACTGCTTCATAGTTGTTTGACCTTATTAAGCCATAGTTTGCTACAATATCGATTTCTTTTACACTATTGTATTTTGCAACATCTTCTATTTGCTTAAGTCTAGAATTAGTTGAACTTGTTCCAAAAGGAAAATCTACAACTGGACATAGTGTAGTTTCACTATCTTTTACATATGGTTCACAAAGACTTATATAACCAGGGTTGATACAGATTGTTGCACATCCTAAACTAACACCATCTTTAGTAAGATCTATAATTTCTTCTTCAGTGAATTCAGGTTTTAAAACAGAGTAGTCAATATATTTTGCTAATTCTTTTATTGACATTTTGCTAGCATTATTTTTCATATTATTATCTCCTTTATTACTCACTTATATTATATATGATAATTGTAATTAAGTTTTTAGAATATTTATTGTGATGCATATTAAAATTTATTATTGGTATTTTTTTCTAAAATAAAAAACAATTGTTCAAATATTAACATGAATATTATTTTATAGTAAAATGAATTTAAGGAGGAATTGTTATGGTTAAAAAAATAAGGGGAATTTTAATTGTGTTGTTAAGTTTAACTTTATTTGCATGTTCTACAACTAATAAACAGCCAACTACTGAAACTACCTATACTGCAGGAACATATACTGGAGTCGGTAATGGAAGAAATGGTGAAATTAAAGTAGATGTTACATTTGATACTGAAAAAATAACTGAAATAGTAATAGTTAGTCAAAGTGAAACAGAGAACATTGCTGATTTAGCTATTGAAACAATACCTGAGATGATAGTTAACAATCAGTCATTAGGAATAGATAGTGTCTCTGGAGCTACTATAACTAGTGAAGCAATTATTGAAGCTGTTGCAGATGCAGTGAAACAAGCTGGAGGAGATCCTGAAGCACTTAAAAATGTTGTTGTAAACAAAGAGCCAACTAAAACAATTGAATTAGATACTGATGTTGTTGTAGTTGGAGGTGGCGGTGCTGGAATGGCTGCAACTATACGTTTAGGGGAATTAGGCAAAAAAGTAATATTACTTGAAAAAGCGTCTTATTTAGGTGGTGCAATTTCCGTTTCTGGAGGTAATCAAGTTGTTATGGGAAGCAAGCTTCAAAAAGAAGCGGGAGTTACTGATGATTCAGTTGAATCAATGGTAGATGATTTTTATAAAAATGGTGCAAATTTAAATGTACCAGAATTAATTACTTTATATGCAGAAAATATTGGTGAAACAACAGATTGGTTAAATGAATATTGTAAAGTAGAGTACGATATGGAAGGTGGACTACATAAATTAGGTGAATACTCTTATGATAGAGAATTAGCTTATGTTGATGGAGGACCTGGTTTTACAAAAACAATTAAATTAGCAGTTGAAGAAAGTGGAGCTGAAGTTTATCTAAATACACGTGCTTATGAATTGATTGAAGAAAATGGAATAGTGGTGGGTGTAAAGGCAAAAGATATTGATGGAAATGAATATATAATCACTTCTTCAAATGTAATACTTGCAACAGGTGGATATGGGTTTAGTGATGAACTATTAACACCAGAATTACAAAGTGCTTTATATTATGGCCCAGAAACTAGTACAGGTGATGGGGTAATTATGGCAACTGTTGAGGGTATTGATGCAGATACAAGATTAATGGAATATGGAAAGAGATATCCTAATGGAATTGAAGTTTCAGAAGGAAAGGCAAAATCAACAATTGCTGGAAATATTGTTGGATGGACTATGAGTGCTATACTTGTTAATGCTGAGGGTGAAAGAGTTGTAAATGAGAAAGCTAGTAACAGGACAATTCTTGAAACGGAAATTGAGCAAACAAATGGTATGTTATATCTTCTACTTGATTCAAAAACATTTGATATTTGGAAAACAAAATTAAAAGAGGCAGGAATTACTGAGGAAGATATAGAAAGATATGTTAGCGAAAATGGAAAAACTACACCGGTTTTTGCTAATGGAAATACTTTAGAGGAAGTTGCTAAAGTTGTAGATATGGATCCAACAACATTAATTGCAACTGTAGAAAAGTATAATAGTTATGTAACCAATGGAAAAGATTTAGATTTTGATAGACCTAAAGATTTCATGAATGAAACCATTGGTGAAGGACCATATTATTTAATTGAACAAAAACCTCGCTTTGCTACAACCATGGGTGGTTTGGTAGTGAATGAATCTTTAGAAGTCATTAATAAAAATGGAGATGTAATTCAAGGTTTATTTGCTGCTGGAGAAGTTGTTGGTGGTGTTATGGGTGATGATTCACCATCTGGGGCAAATAATGGTTGGGCACTAACATCTGGTAAGTTAGCAGCTGAATCAATAGCACAATAGATTAAGAAAAAAGAGATTAATTGGTGATAATCTCTTTTTTTATAGTATAAGTTAGGATAAATTTCTAAGTTTATTTATTTTTTCTTTTATAATTTCAATGTTTTCAATATCATTTAAGTTTTCATATATTTGTAATATTACTTCAAATGCAGATTGAATATACATATCGTGTAAATCTTTACTTTTATTAATTCCTTCTTCTAAAATAGTTATAGCATTCATAAATTGTTCTCTATCATATAGAGTTAATCCATATCCATAGTAATACTCCATTACATTTGGATATTTTTCTATTAATCTTTTGTATAATTTATCACTAATATCGTATTCTTTTAGATGGTAATATGAATCACAAAGTGCTCTATTTTTAATTATAAATTCTTCATTACTTAATTCTAGAAAATTTAACATTGATTCTAGTATTTCTATATTTGTTTTAAATTGGTTTTCTTCATTAGCATATATATAAAAATCATTAACCCATTTTTTAACAAAATCAGTATCTTTTATACTTGCAAAGAAAATATCTTCACTTTTAGTTATATCATTTTCTAGCATATGTTCTTTTAGAGTAATCCAAGCATCTAAGTAATAACCAGATCCTATTTCATATTGTTTTTTTTCAAAATATCTTTCTGCTTGATCTATTAAGTATACAATCTCATTCATATAAATCTCCTTTATGTTTTTTATTTCTACTATTATAAGAGTAAATGCAACCACAGTAATCTTGTCTATACATATCATTTTCTTTAGCAATTTGATTTGATTTTAAGTTTCCATCTTTTTTCTTGAAATCACTATAAAAATATTTAACTTTATTATATTTTTTTTCTAAAGTTGATCCTATTACATTTAATTTTTGGCTGTTTTTTTGTCTAGATATACTCATAACAGTTGTATAGTAATCAAAATTATTTTCAGCTGCGTATTTAAAGCCTTCATCCATTCTTTTTGCATAACAAGCAAAGCATCTTTCTTTTCCTTCGGGCATTTCTTTAAATACACCTAAAAACTTGTTATAGCTTTCATTATCATATTTTGGAACAATTAATTTAATGTCTTTAAATTCTTTATTTATATATTCTTTAAGCTCATTTAAACGTCTATTAAATTCAGATTCAGGATAAATATTAGAATTATTATAATAAATAGTAATATTAAAGTATTCATTTAAAAAAGTTAGTGGAAATGTTGAACAGGGACCACAACATGAATGTAATAAAATACTAGGTTTATAATCTAATTTTTTTATTATTTCTATTTCTTCTAAACTTTTTTTATAATAATTAATTTTATTCATTTGTAATAAACATAGAATCTCCAAAAGAGAAAAATCTATACCTTTCTTTTATTGCTTCTTCATATGCTTTAAATATTAATTGTTTTGAAGCAAATGAGGATATCATCATAATTAATGTTGATTTAGGTAGATGGAAGTTTGTAATAATACAATTAGTAACCTTCCATTTATATCCTGGATATATAAAAATATTTGTATTACCACTACACTCTTTGAAGGTATTATATTTTGTATAAATAGATTCAATTGTTCTTGTTGAAGTAGTACCTACTGTTATTATTCTTCTTTTTTCATTAACTGCACAATTTAATATATCCGCAGTTTCTTTAGACATTTGATAATATTCTGAGTGCATTATATGTTCTTCAACATATTCTGTATCCATTGGTTTAAATGTACCAAGTCCTACATGTAATGTAACATCAACAATAATTACATCTTTTTTTTCTAACTTATTAAAAATTTCTTCTGTAAAATGTAATCCTGCAGTAGGTGCAGCCGCACTTCCATTTATTTTTGCATAAACAGTTTGATATTTTTCAGGGTCTTCTAATTTTTCTTTTATATATGGAGGTAATGGAACATTTCCTAGTTTTTCTAAAACTTCTAGAAAGACCCCTTCATATATCATTTCCATAATTCTAATACCTTGATCTTTTACTTTTATACATTTTGCTTTGAGTTCTCCATTATTGAAATTTATTATAGTTCCAAGTTTTACAACTTTTGCATTTCCTACAAGGCATTCCCAAATATCACCTTCATTTTTTAATAATAGTAATTCTACATGAGCATTTGTAATTTCTTTTATTCCAAATAATCTAGCAGGAATTACCCTAGTATTATTTCTTACTAGTACATCTCCAGGTTTTAAATAGTCAATTATATCGTAAAAATGTTTGTGCTCTAAAACGTTAGTATTTTTATGTACTACTAACATTCTACTTGATTTTCTATCTTCAACTGGATGTTGTGCAATTAAATTCTCTGGAAGAGAAAAATCAAATTCACTTGTTTTCATTAAAATCCTCTTTCATCAAATTTATATTCACTATATATTTTTTCTTTATATTCTTTAAATTTATTTTCTTTAATCGCAATTCTTGCATTTTCAACTAATTTTATTAAAAATCTTAGATTATGTATAGAGCACAATCTATCTCCTAAACCTTCTTTACTTCTATATAGATGATTTAAATAAGCTTTTGTATAATTTTGACATGTATAACAATCACAGTTTGGATCAAGACTAGTAAAATCATCTTTATATATATTTCTTTTAATGTTGATTCTTCCTTGACTTGTTATAAGTGTACCATGTCTTGCGATTCTTGTTGGTAAGACACAGTCAAACATATCAACGCCTCTTTCAATTCCTTCTAAAATATCATTTACTGCTCCAACACCCATTAAATATCTTGGCTTATCATGTGGTAAATGTTTGATAGAATAATCTACCATTTTGTACATTGTTTCTTTATCTTCCCCAACAGATGTACCTCCTATAGAATATCCATCAAAGTCCATTTTTACTAATTCTTTTGCACAATACTCTCTTAGGTCTTCATACTCACCACCCTGTACAATTCCAAATAATGCTTGATCGCTTCTTGAATGAGTTTCTTTTCCTCTTTTTGCCCATCTTAAAGTCCTATCAACGCTTTCTTTAACATAATCATGTTTGGCAGGATAATGTATACATTCATCTAAAGACATTATAATATCAGCTCCAATTTGATTTTGAATTTGGATTGCTTTTTCTGGAGATAAGAATAATTTATCTCCATTTAAATGAGATCTAAATGTTACTCCTTCTTCTTTTATTTCTCTATTATCTGCAAGTGAGAAAACTTGAAAGCCTCCACTATCTGTAAGCATTGGTCCATCATAATTCATAAATTTATGTACTCCGCCTGCTTTTTCTATAATATCACTGCCTGGCCTTAACCATAAATGATATGTATTTGAAAGAATAATACCGGAGCCAATTGCTTTGATTTCTTCAACAGATAAAAATTTTACTGTAGCAAGTGTACCTACAGGCATAAAAATAGGAGTTTCAACATCTCCATGTAAAGTTTTTAAAATTCCGCATCTAGCGTTTGTATCTGTACTTTCATGTGTTATTTCAAATTTAATATTTTTCATAATTATCACCGTATTAAAGTATACACTACTTTTTATATTATTTAATATAGAAGCTTTAATGTTATAATTATTCTATGAAAAGTAAAACAATTAAACAAAGAAATATACCACCATATCCTTATATAATAAAATCAATTAGAGTTAAACCAACTGGAATATTAATGTTAATGATTATTATAGGTTTTATTTTATTATTTTCAAATAGAGATTTTGCGATGATTGGTGTCTTAATTATTTCAATTAGTTCATTTAGTTTGTTAGTTTTACCTGATTCTAAAATAATTGATTATACAAATGAGTATGCAATCATTTATAATTGTATTGACAGGGATGAGTGTAAACTCATCTATTGGGATGAAATATTAAGTTGGCAATATAAATGGCATACAGATAAAGATGAAATGATTATTGAAATGGTTGATTTAAGTTTAGAAGTAATTGAAACTTATAAAAGATCAACTATGATTCCTTATTTTAAAAAATATGCAGCAGGTAAAGAGAAAGCTAATAGAAGGATTAAATAATGGAAAAAGATAAATTATATCAAAAAATAATTAATAGTATGGCTACTGAAGAGCAATTTGACGATATGAGCATGATATTTACTATGTTTTCTGATAGTACTAGGTTAAAAATAATGAATGCTTTATTTACTACTAGTGAATTAAATGTGAGTGAGATTGCAGAAATACTTCAAATGTCTCATTCTGCAATTTCTCATCAATTATCTTCACTTAAAAAAACTAAACTTGTGAGGTCTAGGAAAAAGGGTAAGATGGTTTACTATTCTTTAGCTGATGATCATGTGAAAAGCATCTTTCAAATGGCTTATGAGCATATCAGGGAATAAACTTGTTTCAATTGATTTTGAAACTGCAAATGAAAGCTATTATAGTGCTTGTAGTATTGGAATAAGTGTTTATCAAGATGGAGAAATAGTAGAAGAGTATAGTAGTTTGATTAAACCTTGTAAAGGCTATGATTATTTTAATTATTATAATGTTAAAATACATGGAATTACTTATGAAGATGTAATTTATAGTAAAACATTTGAGATGTTGTACAAAGAAATATATGATTTAATTAAAGATGGAGTTTTAGTTGCACATAATGCTAGCTTTGATATGAAAGTTCTTAAAAGTCTGTGTGAATTTTATGATTTACCTATATTTAATAATCCTTATTTTGATTCAATATTATTATTGAGAAGAAGTGTTAATGGTGTTAACAAATTTAATCTTTCTAGTGTTAGCGATTTATTTGATATAGAACTTAATCATCATGAAGCTTTAAGTGATGCTCGTGCCTGCTTATATGCAGTAATAAATATTATGAATATAAATAATGAATACAATATAAACGAATTACTTAAAGGTTATAATATTCAGTATAAATACTTGGGGGTATAAAAAATGGATAAACAATCAATATTTCTTAAAGCAAAAGGAAAAGTCAAAAACTGTAGGATTTGTAACGATTGTAATGGAGTAGCTTGTCGTGGAGAGATTCCAGGTTTAGGTGGTAAAGATAGCGGAGATAGTTTTATTAGAAATAGAACTATGATTAAAAAAATTAAGTTAAACATGGATGTTTTAACAATGAGTAGTCCTATTTCAACAGAGTGTCATATTTTTAATGAAAAATTTAGTATTCCTGTTTTTGTGGCTCCTATTGCAAGTGTAGCTCAAAACTACGGATGTGAGTTAAGTGACTATGAGTACAATAAGATGGTAATAGAAGCTTGTAAAGAATTTGGTGTAATGTCTTTTACTGGAGACGGTATAGATATAGAGAAACATTTTAATGGTCCATTAAAAGCAATAGATGAAAATGATGGACATGGAATTGTGACAATGAAACCTTGGGTTAATGAAGGTATAGATGCCAGGGCTAAACTTTTAAAAGATAAAAAATTTAAAATGCTCGCAATGGATGTTGATAGTGCAGGTTTACCACTATTATCTGGTAATGATATTTTAGTTGAAACCAAAGATCTAGCTGGTCTAAGATATGTTAAAAATAAAACTAATCAAAAACTTATAATTAAAGGAGTAATGAGTGTTCCTGCTGCGTTAGATGCACTTGAGGCAAAGGCTGATGCAATTGTAGTTAGTAATCATGGAGGTCGAGTTCTAGATGATACACTTGCTCCTATTGAGGTTTTATCTAATATTTCAAGTGTGGTTAAAGGCAAGATGACAATACTAGTTGATGGTGGAATTAGAAATGGTAATGATATATTTAAATGTTTAGCTTTAGGTGCAGATGGAGTTTTAATTGGAAGACCATGTGCTTTAGCAACTATTGGTGATGGAAAACAGGGCTTATATGATTTACTTAGTGAGTATAAAAAAGAGTTAATTCAAGCTATGAAAATGACAGGTTGTCATAAGATAACAGATATAAGTAGAAGTTGTATAACTATAACAAAATGAAAAATATTTCATAATTAGTGAAATGTTTACATTTAAGTAAACTTTGATATAATTTAATAGCATGAGGTGAATACATGAAATCATTTGAAAATAATGCATTTTTTTGGCAGAAAATGGATACTTTATTTTTATCTACTGAATTAAAAGTAACAAGACAAAAGGGAGAAAGACATCCTATTTATAATAACTTAATATATCCTGTTGATTATTGTCATTTAGAGGGCACTAGTGGTAATTCTGAATCAGGTTTAATATGTGTATATAAAGGGTCTATAGATACTAATAGAATTGATGCAGTAGTAGTTTCAGTTGATATTCTAAAGAAAGACATGGATACTAAATTAATTTCTGGTTGTAGTGAAATAGAAGAAGCAGCAGTTCTTAGATTTTTAAATCAAACCGATTTTCAAAAAACAATTATTGTAAGAAGGGGAGTAGAACTTCCTAGTTGGGCCTTTACAGAATAACAGTCATATTAGTGGCTGTTTTTTTATGAATTGTAATGTATACTTTATATTATGGTTTTTAGTAGTCTTACATTTCTATTTTTATATTTTCTTATAGTGATGCTAATATACAAAATTCTACCTTTTAAATTTAGAAATTTGTGGCTTTTTATAGTTAGTTTATTTTTTTATGGTTGGGGTGAACCAAAATATATATTAATAATGGTTTTTAGCATTATTTGCAATTATTTTTTTGGGTATAAAGTAAAGGATGAAAAAGGAAAAAAATATTTAATACTTTCTATTATTTTTAATTTAAGTTTATTAGGTTTTTTTAAGTACACAAATTTTATTGTTTCTATAATTAATAGTATTGGTTTTAATATAAATGTATCAACTATTCAGCTACCTATTGGTATTTCTTTTTATACTTTTCAAATGATGTCTTATCCAATAGATGTATATAGAAATGAAGCAGATACTCAAAGGAGCATTGTTAATTTTGGAGCTTATGTTACTATGTTTCCTCAGCTTATTGCTGGACCAATAGTAAGATATAAAGATATAGCATTACAACTTGAAAATAGAGAAGAATCCTTAACTAAAATGTATGATGGAATTAAAAGATTTATGGTTGGACTATCAAAAAAAGTTTTATTAGCAAATAATATTGGATATATTTGGGATTCTATAATTGTTACTCCAATTGGTGAAATTAGTATGCTTAATGCATGGTTAGGAATTATCGCTTTTTCATTACAAATATATTTTGATTTTAGTGGCTATAGTGATATGGCAATAGGTTTAGGAAAAATGTTTGGTTTTGAGTTTTTAGAAAATTTTAATTATCCATATATTAGTAGTTCTGTTACAGAGTTTTGGAGAAGATGGCATATATCACTAAGTTCTTGGTTTAAAGATTATTTATACATTCCACTAGGAGGAAGTAGGATTTCACAATTTGTTACTATTAGAAATTTATTAATAGTATGGACTCTTACAGGACTATGGCATGGTGCTAGTTTTAATTTTGTATTATGGGGACTATATTATGGAATAGTTTTAATAATTGAAAAAGTTTTTTTAAGAAAATATTTAAAAGAAAATATTATTTCTCATATATATACATTATTTATTGTTTTAATTGGATGGGTATTATTTGCGATTACAGATTTTGATTTGATGTTTAAATATTTAAGAGCTATGTTTAATTTTAATAATGTAATAGATAAAAGAGCAATTTCAAATATTATGAATTACTGGTTTATTATATTAATTGGAATAATTGGAAGTTTTCCTTTTATAAAAGAAAAAACAACAAAAATATTAGAAAAATATGAATGGATTTATCCTTTTTTAGTTGCAGGTAGTTTAATTTTATGTATTGCAAATATAATTAGTTCTAGTTATAATCCATTCTTATATTTTAGGTTTTAATATGAATAAAAATATAGAAAAAATAACAGTTATTATATTCTATACAATACTTACTTTACTTAGTGTTTTAAATTTATTAAAAAGTGAAGTGAGCTTTTCAGATAATGAAAATAGAGTTCTTACAAAATTTGGTGACATAAAAATAAATGATATATTTGATGGTGAAATAGATGAAAAAGTTGAAAAATACTTGAGTGATCAATTTATCTTTAGGGATAGTTTTGTATCTTTAAATACATGGACTAAACTAAGAATTGGATATTTTGAAATAAATGATGTGTATTTTGGAGAAGATGGATATTTGTTTAACAAATATGATTATTCTTATAATAAATATTTAAATAAGAACATAGAATATGTTAATGATTTTGTAAAAGATAAGAATGTATATTTTACACTAGTGCCTTCATCAGGTGGTATTGTTGATAAATTGCCAAAGTATGCATATAGTTTTGATGAAGAAATAATTATAGATTATATTTATTCTAAACTTAATACAAATAATGTTAATTTATATAATAAATTGGAAAATCAAGAAAATATATATTATAAATTAGATCATCACTGGAATCATTTAGGATCATATATTGGATATAAAACAATTATTAAAGAAATGTTAAATGAAGAGGTAGACAATTTTCAATATGAACTAGTTTCAAATGACTTTAAGGGAACAACATATTCTAAATCAGGTGCATTTTGGTTACAAGGAGAAGATTTATACAAAATTAAATTAAATAATGGATTAAGAAGCCTTTTAATAGATGATAAAGAAAGTAACTCTATATATTTTGATGAAAGATTAGATACTAAAGATAAATACTCATATTATTTAGATGGAAATCATGCTTTGGTGCAAATAGAGAGTGATATTAATAATGGTAAGCATTTATTATTGATAAAGGATTCATATGCACATATTCTCATGCCTTATTTAATGTCTAATTATGAAACAATTACTATGGTTGATTTAAGGTATTATAATCAAAATATACATGAATTAAAAAATAAAAATACTGATATTTTATTTGTTTATAGTTTAGAAGGTTTTGTGAATGATACTAGCTTATATAAGTTAAAATAGATTGAAATTTCCTATTTAAAGTTAAAATTATAATAATAGCTTGTTAGGTTGTAATATAGCATATACAATTTAATTGAAGAAGGGTTTATAAATACATAATTTTTCTAGGAGGAATCTATATGAATACGGTAATAAAGAATATTACAATTATCTTTCTACTAGTTATTTTCATTTTCTTATCTTCCTGTAATAAAACAAAAGATATATCAGGAATAACACTTGATGAGCCTATAACAGCTACTGTTAAGGGTGAAGAGGTAAAGCTAGGTGACATTGAAAAAAACGGGGTTGAAATTATAATCCCTGCAAATGCTTTAGAAACAGACAGTATATTCACACTAAAATTAGCGGAAAATAGTCCTACAATTGATAAAACTGTAGGAAATCCAATTGGGGCTCCAATAGAAATAGACATAGAAGGAGATATCAAAAGATTTGATGAGCCAATTACAATTAGTTTTAAGCTCACTGAAAAACAATGGAATTTATTTGAGAATCCTAATGATATACACATAGGATATTTTGATGGGTATAATTGGGTATATCTTTCGCCAACCTCAATAGATGAACAAGCAAAAACAGTTATGTTTCTAACATACCATTGTAGTGAATTTTTTCCTTCAAGTGTAGAAAAGGAAGAAATGAAAAGGGCTGTTGCAAAAAGTCTAGCAATTGAAAGTGTCACTATTGATAAAGATGCAGAGCTTAAAAAAACTACAGAATCTCTTGTTAAAAGTGTAATGGGCCCTGAAATAGATAAATCATTATTACAAGATATTGTTGAAGGGATAATGGATCAAAATGATTTCACTCAACTTGCTAAAGCAGCGGTAAATTATGATTCTGAAGAAATTGAAGAAAAATTTATAGCGAGTTATACACAGGTAGTTGCAAGTAATTTATCTGCCTATGCAAAAAACGCAAATAATTTAGGAGATTTAGGAGCAAATCTTGGGTTAGTAGGATCCTTTGGTAAAAGTTCTTCTCATTTTTTGAATAGTAATTATGACGAGGTTGCAAAAGAACTTGCTAGAGGTGTGATATCAACTCATCCTGTTGGAAAGCTATTAACTTCTGCAGTTAAAGTTACTGAAAGACAAATCTCAAGATGGAAAAATGAAGAGATAGAAGCTGCATATAAGATATATATTAATGGAAAAGAACCAAAAATACCTTTTTGGGGATATGGAAGCATAGAACCTGGAGACTTTGATGAAATATGGAATCAAATGCGAGGTGTAGGTAGACAAATAATAATTGACGCCGTAGCTGATTTTAAAAAAGTAGAAAAAAGAAATCCTACTGATGAAGAAAGAGCTCAGATTGAATTAGATGCTAAGGAAACATTAGAAAATGAGTTTAAAAATAGAAAAGAAAAAGAAGCTGCAATTGCAGATGCAGAAAAGAAAACTCTTGAGTTTTTAAAATATATGGAAGAAGGAAATCTTTTAACAGCACACAGGTATGGTTATGATACAGATTTAATGAGTTATAAAGATCGTGTAAAAATGATACTTAATTTACAAGAAAAGGTCCTTAAAGATACTAATAGAAAAATGAATATTAATGGAGATGATACTGAAACAGAAATAAATGTATATACTGTTTGGAAACTATTATCTGAATATCTTGGACAAGGTGAAGAGAAATACAATGAAATGTTAGTTGAATTAAAGCTAGTAAAAGAATTAGATATGAATTCTATATCAGGGACATATACAACTCCGTTATATTTTGATAATACAGCCCTAAGTAATTCATGGATTGCAGGAGGAGGTATGGTTACAGTTGTAGGAAATGCAACAATAGGTGAATCAGAAGCTACAATATCTATAACACCAAGTGGAATAATGTCTATCTATTATTCAGTGAATGTAAATTCATCTCAAATGAATACAGTTGCTTATGAGGTACCGATAGTGGAGTATGATTATGGAACATACACGATAACTGAAAGTTATTCTGGAATGCAAATAAATATGAATCCAGGTGCTGTTAGTGAGTTTAAGAGCGTACTTGGAGATTATACATATTATGGGCATGAGGATATGTCAAAAAATCGTAGTTGGGATATTTCTCCAACATATTTAAATAGTAGATTAGAAAGCGTCATTGTAAAAGTTAGCGGAGAATCTTTAACAATTGTTGGAAGGACAAATATAGATATTCCTTTAAGTAATGTAGGAGGATTTAATGACTCTTTCAATGCATCATTTAGTTTAACTTTAGATAAACAATCAGAAGTAAATTCACAATAATTTTAACTTGATTAAAAAACTTTATAATTTAAAAGATGAAATATTTCATCTTTTTTTAGTTATTTTATTAAAGTATATAATGACACATAAATAAATATTTAATTTATAATATAGTAAGTTTAAATAAAATTTATAATTTAGAAAAAATATAAAGGAGTAAATTAAATTATATGGAAAAAATGCCTGTTTTATTTATTGGACATGGCTCACCAATGAATGCAATTGAAGATAATAAATATACAAAACAATGGAAGAATATTGCTAATAAAATTTTAAAACCAAAAGTAATATTATCTATTTCAGCACACTGGTATACTCATAATACAAGAATAAATAATGATGAAAAATTAAAGACAATATATGATATGTATGGATTTCCACAAGAATTATACGAAGTAAAATATGATACAATTGGATCACCTAAAATAGCAGAATTATCAAAAGAACTTATTTTAAAAAAATCAAAATTTGATAACAGTTGGGGAATAGATCATGGAACATGGTCTGTACTAATTCATATGTATCCAAATGTGGATATTCCAGTATTTCAAATAAGTATTGATGCTGATGCACCTGCTATAGAGCATTATAAAATTGGCAAGCAATTAAAAAGTTTAAGAAATCAAGGAGTGCTTTTATTTTCTACTGGAAATATTGTACATAATTTAAGACTTGTGGATTGGAATATGTCAGACAAAGGTTATGATTGGGCTTATAAATTTGATGATTTTGTTTTTGATAATATAATGAATAAAAATTATGAAGATATAGTTAACTATAAGAATCAAAAAGATATTGCTAGATTAGCAATACCTACTCCAGATCATTTTTATCCACTTTTATATTCACTTGGTGCAGTAGATGACGATGATAAAGTAAGTGTTTATAATAAGTCATGTGAATTAGGTTCTTTATCAATGACTTCATATCTATGGGAGTAAAAAAAGCTATTGTTTATCAAAAGCTTTTTTTATATATTTAGATTTCAAAATTTGTGAATATTATTTCAATATTTCACTGCCTCCCCATTCAACCACAGTAAATCCTTCTCTTGTAAAGGGTTCTAGATTTTGAGGAATAATTTCAATTTTGTGAGTTAATGGTTTAAAAGTCATAAAAACTCTTAAAATACTATCAGGTTTAGGGTTAATATGTAAAATTGTTGAATCAGTGTAAGCATCTTGCTGGAATGTTATCAAATTATAAGGATTATTAATCATTTTTGGTAACCAATATACTATGAACTCATTATATTCTTTAGAGTTTAGACCGATAAATTTTAACTTTTCTTTTAAAAATTGTTCAGTATCTTCTCCCTTTATAACAAATCCAAAAGATGTATCATAATTTGTATTTGATTTTCCTTCCCAAAATAAATATGAATATTCTTCGTTATCAGTACTATTAATAATTGTACCATCTGGATATGCTGTTACTTCCCATCCATCATTATACTTTGGATAACTAACAAAAATTTCTCCTTCATATTTTATTTTTATTGAAACATTTGTTTTTTCTTGAGGATATAAATATATTACAGGTTTTTCATCTAACTCCCTTTCATCTTTTTTTGTACATGCAAATAAACAAGTAAGAGATATAAAGATGAGTAGGGTAATAAAAAATAGTTTTTTAATTTTCATGTAATTATCTCCTTTTATAATGAAATATTATTATTTATATAATAAACTATCTATTCTTAATTTTATTATATCATTGTTTAATTAATTATACTTTTAAGAAAATAGTTAATGACATATGCCACAAATAGTGTATAATATAGATAGATGGCATATGTCATTAACGTTAGGAGGTGAAATTAGTGAAAAGAGGAAGAGGTATGGGCAATAATAAAGTAGAATCTAGAAGAGGACTAGGACGCTTTAATGAAGAAATGAATATGTTTGGACAAGGAAGAAGACCAGGCCGTAGATTAAATTGTAGAAATGAAGTAGGATGTAGATTTAATAGAGGTAATGGCTTTGAACAAGATATTACTCTAAATGATAGAGAATTACTTAAAAATAAAAAAATCGAACTTCAAAATAAACTAGATTTTATTGACAATCAATTAAATAATTTATAATTTTTCATTAATTTAAGCCAGAGGACGCTCTGGCTATTTATGGTTAAAATGGAGGTATAAAATATGGCAAGACCTAGAAAATGGAGAAAGGTTTGTTGTTTACCTATAAGTAATAGATTTGGTCCTCTTGATGCATCAGAAAATATTGATAATCATATTATTATGAGTGTAGATGAATATGAAACAATTAGATTAATTGACTTGAATGGTTTTACACAAGAAGAGTGTGCAACTCAAATGAATATTGCACGTAGTACTGTTCAAGGAATTTATGTAATGGCAAGAAAAAAGATAGCTGATTCATTAGTTAATGGAAAAATACTAATCATAAAGGGTGGGGATTATAAACTTTGTGATAATGATGAAGAAAGTTGTGGTAGAGGATGTCATAAACATAGAAGAAAGCATTTTGAAAATTTAAATATAAAATAACAGTAATAGAATGGAGTATAATAATGAAAATCGCAATTCCTGTAAATGAGAAAAATATTGAAACAAATGTATGTGCTTCATTTGGAAGATCACCATATTTTCTTATTTATGATATTGAAACACAAGAAAGTAACTTTATAGATAATTTTGCTGCATCTGATGTTGGTGGTGCAGGTATTAAAGCAGCTCAGATAATTGTAGATAATGAAGTAGAAGCTTTATTAACACCTCGTTGTGGAGAGAAAGCAGCTGAAGTTTTAAATTCTGCAGATATAAAAATATTTAAAACAGTTTATCCATCTGCAAAAGAGAATATTCAAGGATTTATTGATAAAAAACTAAATTTGTTAGATGAAATACATGCAGGATTTCATGGACACAACGAAAACTAATATGAAAATTGCTGTACTAAGTGGAAAAGGAGGCACAGGGAAAACTCTTGTTTCAGTGAATTTGTCTACTGTAGCAAAAGAATCAATATATATTGATTGTGATGTTGAAGAGCCTAATGGGCACTTATATTTCAAACCAAAAAATATTCAAAAAGAAGATGTGACAGTTAAAATTCCTAAAGTAGATAATGAAAAATGTAATGGATGCAGGAAATGTGTTGAATTTTGTAAGTTTAATGCACTAGCTTATATAAAAAATAAATTATTTATATTTGATGAAATTTGTCATTCCTGTGGAGGATGCATGCTAGTTTGCCCTGAAGATGCCCTTTTTGAAACTGAAAAAGTAATTGGAAAAGTTGAAAAAGGATATTACAATAATATATCTATATATACTGGAATCTTAAATATCGGAGAAGCTTCAGGTATACCAATAGTAAAAAAGTTGATTGATGAAAATAAAAATAAGGATAAATTGACAATTATAGATTGTCCTCCAGGCAGTGCTTGTATAGTAATGGAGACAATTAGAGATGTTGATTACTGTATATTAGTAGCAGAACCAACTATATTTGGAGTACATAATCTTAATATGGTATATGAACTGGTAAGATTGTTTAATAAACCTTTTGGAGTAATAATAAATAAGTATTTAGAAGAAGAAAATCCAGTAAAAAAATTTTGTGTAAAAAATAATATAAAAATAATTGAAAAAATACCGTTTGATACAGAATTAGGAAAAATTAACTCAAATGGGGAAATAGCTGTTGAAAAAAGTGGAAAATATAATCAATTATTTTCTAATTTACTAGATAAAGTTATAAAGGAGGCAGGAAATGAAACAACTGTTAATCCTTAGTGGAAAGGGAGGCACTGGAAAAACAACTGTTGCAAGTGCTTTTATAAAACTTTTTAATGCTAAAGTTTACGCAGATTGTGATATTGATGCTCCTAATTTGCATCTTGTAACAAAACATGAAAACAGGCCTATAATTAGTGATTATTATGGATTACCAAAAGCTAGTATTGATACGAATATTTGTATTAGTTGCAATAAATGTATAGAAAATTGTAGGTTTGATGCAATAACATCTAGTCCATATTATAAAGTTGATCAATATGCTTGTGAAGGGTGTGGAGTTTGCGAATTTGTTTGTCCTGTAAAAGCTATATCTTTAGTTCAATCGGTAGATGGTGAATTAATGCTTTATTCAGATAATGAAAAAGTATTTTCAACAGCACAATTAAAAATGGGAAGTGGAACTTCTGGAATGTTAGTTAGTGAAGTGAAAAAACAAATGAAGAATGAAGCGATTGAAACAAAACTGGCAATAATTGATGGTTCACCAGGAATAGGCTGTCCTGTAATTGCATCTTTGAGCGGTGTTGATATGGTTTTAATAGTTACTGAACCTTCTCTATCGGGAATAAGTGATATGGATAGAATTATAAAGACTGCACAAAAATTTCAAGTTAAGATTGCAGTATGTGTAAATAAGTATGATACTAATATTGAGAAAACAGAAAAAATTGAAGAGTTTTGTGAAAAAAACAAAATAAATTTTGCTGGTAAAATTCCATTTGATACTGCTGCAATAAAGGCAATAAATAGTGGAATGAGTATAGTTGATGTAGATTGTATTTCTAAAAAAGCAGTTGAGGTAATTTATAAGGAAGTATTAGATATACTATTTGATTGAAAGAATTATTAATAAGCTAATAAATTATAAAAATGGAGGATATAATAATGAGAATAGCTGTAGCAAGTGAAAATGGTAAAGTAAGTGAGCATTTTGGACATTGTAAAGATTTTGTAATTTTTGATACAGAAAATGGACAAGTTAATAAAAGTGAAGCCATACCAAACCCTGGACATAAACCTGGTTTTTTACCAAATTTCTTAAATGATTTGGGTGTAAATGTTATCATTTCTGGAGGTATGGGAAGTGGAGCTATTGATATTTTTAATGAAAAAAATATTGAAGTGATTGTTGGTGCAACTGGTGATGTTAAAATAGCAGTAGATGCTTATCTAAAAGGTTTATTAAAATCTACAGGCTCTGTTTGTCATGAACATAAACACCATGATGAGTGTGGTGAATAAATAAAATATAAATTAATAAAAAATGTTTGTACTAAATTTATAGTTCAAACATTTTTTATTATTAAATTAAATTTGAAATTACCATTTTATAAACTATAACGTTGTACATTTTAGTATACTAAAGATAGTAGAAAAGATTAAAATTTTTATAAATAATACTAATATTTTAAAAAAGATTATAGAGATTGATCTAATGGAGGATATTAAAATGATTTATTTAATAACTGGAGCTGCAGGTCATTTGGGAAGTGTTATTGTTAAGGACTTAATTAAGAAAAAAAAGCAGGTTCGTGCTCTTGTTTTACCAAATGAAAAACATGCTCCAAAGGATGTGGAATTATACTATGGAGATATATGTGATAAAGAAAGTATTAGAGAATGCTTTGAAAATTTAAATGGTAAAAAAATGATTGTTATTCACTGTGCAGGTATTGTGTCAATAACATCAAAATTTAATCAAAAAGTTTATGATGTAAATGTAAATGGAACAAAGAATATTGTTGATTTATGTAAAGAATATAATGTATTAAAACTAATTTATGTTAGCTCAGTTCATGCGCTTCCTGAATTAAAAAATAATAAAGTAATAACTGAAATAACAAAATTTAATGCTGAAGAAGTAATAGGTCTTTATGCTAAGACTAAGTCAGAGGCAAGTGCTTATGTTATGGAAGCAGTTAAACAAGGTTTAAACGCTTGTATTGTACATCCATCAGGAATAATTGGACCATATGATTATGGAAATGGGCATCTAACAACTTTAATAATTGATTATTATAAAGGAAGACTTCCAGCTGGAGTAAATGGAGGATATGATTTTGTTGATGTTAGAGATGTAGCTAATGGAATAATATTAATTTGTGATAAAGGAATATGTGGAGAATGTTATATTCTTTCAAACAAATATTTTAAAGTAGAAGAAATTTTAACTTTATTACATGATATATCGGGTAAAAAGAAAGTAAGTATTTACTTACCAATATGGTTTATTAAAATAATTGCTCCTTTAACTGAATTTTATTATAAAATGCTAAATCAAACACCTTTATTTACTCCATATTCAATATATACTTTAAGTTCAAATGCTAATTTTTCTCATAAAAAGGCAACAAAAGAATTAGGATATAAAACTAGAGATATGAAAGATACGATAACTGATACTATCACTTGGTTAAAAGAAAAAGAAAGAATCTAAATCCAATTAATAAGTATCATAGTATGCTAGAATAATTTTATAAGTAAAAAGTAAGGAGAAAAAATGGATCGTTTAATTACAGTAAAAGCAAAAGCAAAAGTAAGTGTTAAAGTTGATTTAGTTATTATAAATATGATTTTAGAAAGCCATAAGTTAGATTACGATGAAATGATGGAATTAGCAACTAATTCAGTGGATAAAATAACATCTGCAATTGAATCAGTAGGTTTTGATAAGAAAGATTTAAAAACAACAAGTTTTAATGTTAGAACACATTATGAAAATTATAGAGATGAAGAAAATAATTATAAAAGTAAATTTGATGGATATGTATGTGAACAAGGATTAAATTTAGAGTTTGACTTTGATTCAAATTTAATGTCAAAAGTTTTAACGGCAATTACTAATACTAATGCAAATCCTAAATTAAATATACAATTTTCAATTAAAGATAAAGTAGGAGTTAATGAAGAATTACTAATCCAAGCAACTAAAAATGCAAAAAGTACTGCAAAAATACTTGCTGAAAGCTCAAATGTAGATTTGGGAAAATTAGTCAAAATAGATTATAACTTAGATCAATTAAATCTTTATTCACCTACAATGTATGATGTGGAAAATAGAGCTATGGTTAAAGAGATGTCTTTTTCACCAACTATTGAACCGGAAGATATAAATGTAAGTGATACAGTAACCTTTATTTGGGAAATAAAGTAAATAAATAATAGATCATCATAATATTTTAGATATAACAATAAAAAACTGTGGAGGCTTAAAATGATAGATGATAGACCGTTTATAAAATGGGAAGTAATGAATAATTTTTTAATTGATGCATTTAAAGGGTATGGAGTACCAAAAGAAGATGCAGTTATAATTGCAGATGTACTATTAGAAAGTGATAGAAGGGGAATTGAATCACATGGCTGTAATAGATTCAAACCTATTTATTTAGATAGAATAAAAAATAAAATACAAAATCCAATAACAAACATAGAAGTAATAAAGGAAACTATGACTACTGCAGTACTAGATGCACATGATGGAATGGGAATGGTAGCAAGCTATAAAGCCATGCAGATGGCTATAGAAAAGGCAAAAAAATATGGACTTGCAATGATTACAGTTAGAAATTCTACGCATTATGGTATAGCTGGATATTGGAGTAGTATGGCTAGTAAAGAAGGGTTAATTGGTATTACTGGAACAAATGCAAGACCTTCTATTGCACCAACATTCAGTGTAGAAAATAAACTTGGTACTAATCCATTAACATTTAGTATGCCTACTGATGAAGAGTTTGATTTTTGTTTTGATGCTGCAACATCAATAACACAAAGAGGAAAGATAGAATTTTATGCAAGAAATAATATACCTACACCAAAAGGAACTGTTATATCAGAAAATGGAGAACCATTAACTGATAGCAATCAAATTCTTAAAGATTTAACTTTAGGAAAAGCAGCTTTAGCTCCTTTAGGAGGTATAGGTGAAGAATTAGGTGGCTATAAGGGTTATGGATTTGCGAGTGTTGTAGAAATATTATCCACCGCATTATCATCTGCAGCTTTTTTAAGTGGTGTAGTAGATGTTGATAAAGATGGTAAAAATATAAGAATTCCACTTGGACATTTTTTCATAGTTATAAACCCAGAAAATTTTATAGGACTAAAAGAGTTTAAGAAAACTACTGGTGATATACTTAGAGAATTAAGGAATGCAAAAAAAGCGCCAGGGTGTGAAAGAATATATACAGCAGGAGAAAAAGAATATCTAACATGGTTAGAAAGAAAAGATAAAGGAGTGCCTATATCTTTAGAGGTACAAAAAGAAATAATTTTAATTAGAAATGAATTAAATCTAGATTATAAATTTGATTTTGAATAATGAAATTGATTATAAGCAAACAATTTGAAAATAAAACAATAGAGTATTTTTTAGATTACTATAAACAATCTAAGAAAAATAAATACTTACTTTTATCTAGTAATAATATAACTTTAAATAATAATAAAGTTAATCTAAATACAGTCATGCAATTAAATGATGAGTTAATAATTGAAGAAAAAGCTGGAATAGATTATGAATTAGATGATTTAGAATGTGATGTAATATATGAAGATGAATATATATTAGTTGTAAATAAGCCTGAAGGAATAATTGTACATAATGAAACTAATAGTTTAGGTAATAGAGTTGCAAGATATTATTTTAATAATAATTTAAATATTCCTATAAGACATTTACATAGATTAGATAATCAAACTCAAGGATTAGTAATGTATAGCAAAAGTACTTTTTTTCAACCATATTTAGATTTTTTACTTTCAAATAAAATGATAAAAAGATATTATAAAGCAATTGTAATGGGCAATATTAATGAAAATATAATTATAAATGAGCCTATTGGAAGAGATAGACATAATTCAAAAAAATATAGAGTTTCTAAAACAGGAAAAAGTGCTGTAACAAAAGTGAGTATACTTAAAAAAAAGAATAACTATACTTTATTAAATTGTGTTTTAGAAACAGGTAGAACACACCAGATTAGAGTACATTTACAATATAAAAATCTTTTTATTGTAAATGATGAATTATATGGGAAAAAGTCCAAAGATTTTAAAAGCATGGGTCTATATGCATATAAGTTAGAATGGAATGACATTATAACTAATAAAAAAAAGGTGGTTGTTTTACCACCTAATAATGATTTAAATTATTTTGAAATACTCTAAGGCTTTTAGTGCACCATCATTTTCAACGGTATCACTAACATAATCAGCATGTTTTTTTACATAATCAGGAGCATTTCCTAGCGCAACTCCAATTGTTGCTCTTTTAATCATTTCTGTATCATTACCAGCATCTCCAAATGCAATTACATTATTCCAATTTAATCCTCTGTGATTTAAAAATGATTCAATAGTAGTTGCTTTTGTTGTTTCAGACATATAAATATCAAAACCAACTGAATGTGATCTTGCAAATTCTAACTTAGGAAAATCTTCTTTTATTTTAAATATTGTAGGGTGATCTCCAATTAAGAATCCACCTAAAGGAGGACCCACTCTAAGATGATAATCTCTATTTATAGTATCATCTACTAAAAGTTTAGATAAAGGTGAATCTAAACCTAAATAACCCTCAGCATATTGATCAAAATATGTATAAACAACAATATCATCTTTACATTTTAACGCAATTGAAACTCCATTTTCATCACAAACCGTTGTTAATCTATCTATTTCTGTTTGATCCATTTCATGTTGCTCAATTACTAAACCATTCCTATCTACTAAACAACCTCCATTTATAGTAACTAAGTAGTTTGGATCAACGTCTTCTAATAAAAGCTTTGGAATAAACTTATAGTGTCTTCCAGTTGCAATCATTACATCAAAGCCATTTTCTTTTGCTTTTTTTAAGGCTTTTTTCAAAGCAGGAGTTACGGTATCATTACCAGCAATTAATATAGTACCATCTATATCAAAAACAAGTAATTTAATATCTTTAATATTTTTCATCATATAAGTATTATATCATTATATGATAGAATACATATGAAAATGTGCTCGTGGCGCAATTGGATAGCGCATCTGATTCCGATTCAGAAGGTTACAGGTTCAAATCCTGTCGAGCATACCAGTTAAAATGTTAATTACCAATTAGTTTTAGATAGATATATTTTGATAAGGGAGGGTATTATGTATAAAGTTATAGTTTGTGATTTAGATGATACATTAATTAGAAGTGATAAAACTATATCAACAAAAGATATAGAAACTATTACAAAAGCAAAAAATAAGGGAATAAAGTTTGTACCAGCTACAGGTAGAGGTTTTTTTCAAATAAATGATATTTTAAAATCATTAAATCTTTATGATGAACCTAATGAATATGTAATTTCCTTTAATGGTGGTGTTATAAGCGAAAATAAAAATAATAGGATTATTCATTTTGAAGGAATACCATTTGAAAAAGCTAGAGAATTATTAAGTAGAGGACTAGACTATGATGTTTGCATCCATGTTTATACTATGGAAAATGTCTATCTTTTTAGGTTTAATGATATTGAAAGAGGCTTTTTAACAAATATGGATAATAAAATAGTGATGAGTGATAATACTATAGATTTTCTAAAAGGAAAAGAATTTGTTAAGGCATTATATATGAATCAAGATAGAAATTATCTTCAAAGAATTGAAAAAGATTTATCAGATGTATTATTTGATATGGATGTAAGTTATTCAAGTAATAGATATATAGAGTTTAATCACAAAGGCGTTAATAAAGGAGAAGGATTACATAAATTAGCTGAAATATTAAAAGTAGATGTTAAAGAAATAATAGCAATTGGAGATAATTTAAATGATTTATCTATGATTAAAGAAGCAGGTTTAGGAATTGGTGTAAAAAATACTGTGCCTGATATGATTGAATATTGTGACTTTATTACTGAAGCAACACATAATGAAAGTGCTGTATCAGAAGTAATAGAAAAATTTATATTTAATAATTAGTATTGATTTTTAGATATTACTTACGTATGGACATATCAATTCAATTGAAACATTTATGTCTAAAGATATATAATTTTATTATAAATTGGAGAATAATATGAAAAATAATAATTATAAATTGCATAATGTATTCTTTCCTATATGGCTTTTATTACTATTTCCACCAGCATGGTTAATTGTTTTACCGATTAATTTACTTATAGATTCTTTAGTTATATACTTTACACTTAAATATTTAAAAGTAGAAGAAAAAATAAATATATTAAAAAAAGCTATTTTAAAAACTTGGATTTTTGGATTTGTTGCAGATATTATTGGTGTTATAGTAATGCTTTTACCGATATTTGTTGAATTTAATTATAATTCAAATTTATATAACTTTTGGCATGATAATGTTGTTGCTGGTTTAAGTATGAATCCATTTTTAAATCCATATTCTTTTATATATGCTTTAGCTTGTTTAGTGCTTAGCTCTTATTTAATATATGTTTTTAATATTAAATATGTATTTAAAAAATTAGATTTAGAAGATGGTATTAAACATAAATTATCTTTATCACTAGCAATATTTACTGCTCCAATCTTATTTATGATTCCAACTGCATTTTTTTCAGGGGGATATTATTATTAATTTAAAATTTATGCGAAAATATAATTTATAAACATAGAAGAAAAATAAAGGGGGATTTATATATGAGCAACAGACCACATTCAAGAGAAAAACAAAAGTCTGGAAAACAAACTACTGTATATAAAAGAGAAAAAGCAGGTGGTTTTAATCAAAGAGTAGGTAGTTCATCAAATGTATCAAGAACTATGCGAAATACAGGAGGAATTGGTAGTATAATCATTTTTTTGTTAATGATATTTTTTGGTATAGGCAATAGTGGAAATCAAACAACGCAAACTATAAACCCTTCTCAACAAACATCAACAAGTTATGAAAATGTTAATAGTTTAACTGCAAATAAGAATGTTAGTTCTGATGCAAGGAAAAAATATACTAATATATTAGGTAGTGATGATGAAGTAACTATAATGGTTTATATGATTGGTTCAGATTTAGAATCTAATTATGGTATGGCCACAAAAGATATAAATGAAATGTTATATGCTACCATAGGAGAAAATGTAAATATTATTTTAGAAACAGGTGGAGCTAAAAAGTGGAATAATAATGTTATAAGTGCAAAAAGTAATCAAAGATATTTGATAAGTAATCAAGGTATGATGACTTTAGATAAAAATGTTGGTTTAAAAAGTATGACAGATCCAAAGACTTTAACAGATTTTGTAAAATATTCTGTGAGTAATTATCCTGCAAATAGATATATGTTGATAATGTGGGACCATGGTGGTGGTTCAGTAAGTGGATTTGGATATGATCAATATTTCCCGAAAAATACTATGACTATAGATCAAATTTCTCAAAGTTTAAAAGATGCTAATGTCAAATTTGACATAATAGGCTTTGATGCTTGTTTAATGGCTACACTAGAGACTGCAGTTGCATTAGAGCCCTATAGTGATTATTTACTAGCATCAGAAGAATTAGAGCCTGGAAATGGTTGGTATTATACAAATTGGATTACAAAACTATCTGAAAACACTTCAATTCATAGTGTAGATTTGGGTAAAATTATAATTGACGATTTTATAAGTGAATCAAGTAAAGCATCTAGAAGAGATAAGCTTACTTTATCTATAGTTGACTTAGCTGAATTAAATGGAGTAATGAAAAAACATCTTCCTTCTTTCTCTGTGAATTTATCAGAGCTTGTTAAAGGAGACGATTATAAAGTTGTATCTAATGCACGAAGTACATCTAGAGAGTTTGCACAATCACAAAAACTAGATCAAGTAGATCTAGTTGACTTTGCAAATAAAATTGGAACTACAGAATCTAAAGAATTGGCAAGTGCTATTAGTGAAGCGGTTAAATATAATAGAACAAATAATGTTACAAATGCTTATGGTTTAAGTATATATTTTCCATACTCTAGTTTAAGTAAGATGAATAGTATGGTAAAAATATATGATAATATTGATATGAATACTGATTTTAGTGATGCTGTAAAATCTTATGCGACCTTATCTTCTTCTGGTCAAATAGTTGCACAAAATAATGGCTCTAGTTCAACATCCTTAATCGACACTCTTTTGGGTAACTATTCTTCTGGTAGTACAAGTAGCAGTAATGATATTTTAAGTTTATTAACTAATTCTATGAGTAATCAAAATTCAGGTGTAGGTATGAATACCATCATGTCTTTATTAGGTGGAGGAGATTGGAATAGTGGAATAGACTTAAATACAATTTCTCAATTTATTGGAAGAAATCAAGTTGATACAACTCAATTAGAATTAACAAATGTAAATGATCAACAAGTATTAATATTAAGTGAAGAACAATGGGAATTAATATCAACAATTGAATTTAATGTATTTGTTGATGATGGAGAAGGATATATTGATTTAGGTTTAGATAATGTATTTGAATTTAATGAAGATAATGATTTAATAGTAGACTATGATAATACTTGGCTAGCTTTAAATGATAATGTAGTATCATATAAGTTTTTAAGTGATGAAGTAAGTGGTGATACTTATAAAATAAGCGGTTATATACCTGCATATTTAAATGATGAATTTGTACATATCATGGTAGAATTTAGTGATATCAATCCAAGTGGAGAAGTTTTAAAGGCTAAAAAAGTTTATGATGATGTTGATTTAGAAGCTAAAGGAATGATAGAAATTCAAGATGGTGATAAATTAGAATTTACTGCAGAATATCATAGCTATGATGGAAGTATAACAGATAGATACTTTATATCTGATCCTTATATAGTAAGTGGTGACTTAAATCTTTCTAACATTACTTTAACAAATACTAAAATAGTATATAGTTATAGATTAACTGATATATATAACAATTCATTTTGGTTACCTGTACAAAAAACATATTGAAACTAATAATTGGTTTTTAAAGAGTGATTATTTATAATAAAAAGCGTTAAATAAATATTAAAATATAGCAAGATTTAACGCTTTTATTTAAGATAATAAAAGTGAAATAAAAAGTGTTAGAAGAGGATGATATTATGATAAAACGATTGCTACAAGAAGTTAAAGAATATAAAAAAGCTTCTATACTTGCTCCTTTATTTATGGTTGGGGAGGTTATAATGGAATTAATGCTTCCTTTTTTAATGAGTTTTATTATTGATCAAGGAGTAAATAAAGGAGATTTAAAAGCTGTTATTACATATGGAAGTTTAATGCTTTTAGTTGCTTTTATATCTTTAATTTGTGGTTTTTTAAGTGGGCATTTTGCTGCTTATGCTTCTTCAGGTTTTGTTATGAATTTACGTCGTTCAATGTTTGAAAATATTCAAACATTTTCATTTGCGAATATTGATAAATATTCAACATCAGGTCTTGTAACAAGAATGATGACAGATGCGACCAATGTACAAAATGCTTATCAAATGTCACTAAGAATGATGGTTAGAGCGCCATTGATGCTTATTGTAGCAATGTTTATGACCTTTTATATAAATAGTGAATTAGCAGTTATTTTTCTGGTGGCAGCAATTTTTCTTGCATTTCTTCTAGGGTTTTTAATATTAAAAGTAAATCCAATTTTTACAGAAGGATTTAAAAAGTATGACGATATGAATGCTAGTGTTCAAGAAAATATTTCTAATATTCGTGTTGTTAAAGCTTATGTTAAAGAGGAAGATGAAAAAGAAAAATTCTTTAATGCTGCAAGTGCTTTAAGAAAAACATTTAGACGTGCGGAAAATTATCTTGTATTTAATTCACCAATAATGCAATTAACTATGTACTCATCAATGTTAGCTTTAAGCTGGTTTGGTGCAAAGTATATCGCATATGGAAATATGACTACTGGTGAACTGATGAGTATGTTTACATATACAATAAATATTTTAATGAGTTTAATGATGTTATCAATGATATTTGTAATGTTAAGTATGTCAGTTGCTTCTGCAAAACGTATTGTTGAAGTTTTAGATGAAAAACCATCTATTACTAATCCTGAAAATCCAATTACAGAAATAAAAAATGGAACGATTGAATTTGAAAATGTTTCTTTTGGATACTATGAAGGTGAAGAAAAGTATGTTTTGCAAAACATTAATTTAAAGATAGAATCAGGAGAAACTATTGGTATTATAGGTTCAACCGGTGCATCTAAAACCACTTTAACTAGTCTTATTCCAAGACTGTATGATGTCAATGAAGGCTCTGTTAAGGTTGGAGGTATTGATGTTAGAGATTATGATCTAGTTACTTTAAGAGATGCAGTTTCAATGGTGCTTCAAAAGAATGTACTTTTTTCTGGAACTGTTATTGAAAATTTACGATGGGGCAATGAGTTTGCTAGCTTAGAAGAAGTACAAAATGCCGCACGTTTAGCATCTGCACATGACTTTATAGAGGAAATGCCAAAAGGATATGATAGCATTGTTGAACAAGGAGGCACTAATTTTTCAGGTGGACAAAAACAAAGATTAACAATTGCTAGGGCTTTGCTTAAAAATCCGAAGATCTTAATTCTTGATGATAGTACTAGTGCTGTTGATACTGCAACTGATCAAAAAATTAGAGAAGCTTTAAAAACAACAAGGCCAGAAACTACAAAATTAATAATTTCACAACGAATTTCTTCCATTCAAGATGCTGATCGTATCATAGTTATGGATGAAAGTCATATAACAGGAATAGGAACACATGAAGAATTACTAGCCTTTAATAAGCTGTATCAAGAAGTATATGAAACACAGAAAAGGGGTGATGAAGAATGAGTAGACCAAAAAATGTTGGAACTGATGGAAAAAAACTAGACATTAATGTTTTAAAGCGTCTTTTAATCTACATATTGTCTAGATATAAAATTCATTATATATTTGTTTTTATTTGTATTGTTATTTCATCGCTTGCACAAGTTTCTGCTTCTTTATTTATGAAGATACTTATAGATGATTATATTACTCCTTTAATATTTACTGTAGAAAAGGATTTTACACCTTTAATAACTGCGTTAATGGTTATGGCTTCTATTTACTTAATTGGAGTTATTACTAATTTTATTTATCAAAAGCTTCTTGTAATAATTTCTCAAGGAACATTGGAAAATATACGTAGGGATTTATTTTCTCACATGCAAAAACTGCCGATTTCTTACTTTGATACTCATTCTCATGGAGATATAATGAGTATTTATACAAATGATACTGATACACTAAGACAAGTAATTTCTCAAAGTATTCCACAATTTTTAGTTTCGTTTTTTACAATTATATCTGTCTTTATTTCTATGATTATTTTAAGTGTTCCATTAACATTGATAACTTTATCAATGGTTGTTGTTATGCAATTTGTACTTAAAAAAATAATGAGCAAATCTGGAAGATACTTTAGCAAGCAACAAAAAATGTTAGGATTGGAAAATGGTTATATTGAAGAAATGATGGAAGGAGCACGTGTTGTTAAAGTTTTTAATTATGAAAATAAAGCTATTAACAACTTTAATAAAATTAATAAAGATCTTTTTGATGCTTCATTTCAAGCAAATAAATATGCGAATATTTTAATGCCAGTGGTAGGAAACCTGGGACATATTTCCTATGTTTTGGTAGCACTTATAGGTGGAGCTATGGCGGTTAATGGATGGGGAAATTTAACTATTGGTGGATTAGCTTCATTTTTAACACTTAATCGTTCTTTTAACGGGCCATTAAATCAAATTTCACAACAATTGAACTCAGTTATTATGGCGATGGCTGGAGCTGAACGTATATTTAAATTATTGGATGAAGAAGTTGAAGTTGATAATGGTTTTGTAACTTTAGTGAATGCGAAAGAAAATGAAGATGGTTCATTAAGTGAAGTGGAAAAAGTAACTAATATTTGGGCATGGAAACATAAAAGAGAAAAAGGTCAAACAGAATATGTTCGCTTAAGAGGTGATGTTAGATTTTATGATGTTAATTTCTCATATATAGAAAATAAGCCCGTATTAAAAGGAATTAATCTATATGCAGAGCCAGGTGAGAAAATTGCTTTTGTTGGTGCAACTGGTGCTGGTAAAACAACTATTACTAATTTAATAAATCGTTTTTATGATATTAATCATGGAAGTATTACTTACGATGGTATTGATATAAAACTTATTAAAAAAGATGATTTAAGAAGATCTCTAGGAATTGTTCTTCAGGATACTAATCTTTTTACTGGAACTATTGAAGAAAACATTAAATATGCTCGTCCTAATGCTACGTTTGAAGAAGTCATTGAAGCAGCAAAACTTGCCAATGCTCATTACTTTATAAAACACTTAGAACATGGTTATGATACTGTTCTTACTCGTAGTGGGGCTTCTTTATCACAGGGTCAAAGACAACTTCTTTCTATTGCAAGAGCAGCTCTTGCTAATTCTCCTGTATTAATTCTTGATGAAGCAACATCATCTATTGACTCACAAACAGAACGTTTGGTTCAAGAAGGTATGGATAAACTTATGTCTGGTAGAACTACTTTTGTAATAGCACACAGACTAAGTACAATTAAAAATTCAAATGTAATTATGGTTCTTGATAATGGTGAAATTATAGAAAGAGGAAATCATAAATCTCTTCTTGAAAAGAAAGGAACTTACTATAAGCTTTATACTGGATTGATTGAAAATGACTAAATAGATAAAAATACCAACATTCTTTATTATGGAATGTTGGTATTATATTTTTATAATATATTTTTCGCTAACAATATATTAGTTATTCCTATAGATCATCAACAATTGCACTACTTTTTGCATATGCAGTAGATCTTGCTTCAAAGAAATCAGTTTTTATAAGGTTAGCATTTGAATATTGAGAAACCCAACTCATATTATCAGGTTCTTCATCATTTCCTTCATATATCTTTTCAAATCCAAGACTTGTACATCTTAGATTTCCTAAATATTCAATATAGTCTGTTATCATTTGCTTATTTAAACCTTGAATATCATCACCTATTACATAATGACCCCAAGCTATTTCTTGATCACTGCCTTCTTTAATCATAGCTCTATAAACTTCAATTCTTTCTGGTGTAAATAATTCAGGTTCTTCTTTTTTAAGTTCTAATAATATATTTTTAAATAACCAAAGATGAGTATTTTCATCTCTATTAATATATCTAATTTCTTGTACTGAACCAGGCATTAAACCGTTTCTTCCTAAATTATAGAAGAACATAAAACCAGAATAGAAATAAATTCCTTCTAAAATATAATTAGCAATTAATGTTTTAGCAAAAGTAAATGAATCTTGACTTTTTTGTAAGTCATTATAAAGCTCTCCAATAAAAGTATTTCTTTTTAGTAGATGTTCATCATTTTTCCATTGATATAAAACATCAATTCTTTCTTGTGGTTCACAAATTGTATCAAGCATATAGCTATATGCTTGTGAATGAAGAGCTTCTTGGAATGTTTGAATTGCTAGACAAAGATTAATTTCGTTAGCTGTTATATAACTAGAAACATTTGGAAGATTTGCAGTTTGAATACTATCTAAGAATATTAAGAAAGATAATATTTTATCATAAGCTCTTCTTTCTGCATGAGGCAAATTAGGATAGTCTTTTACATCAGTAGACATATTTATTTCTTCTGGAACCCAAAAGTTATTCATTGCTTGTCTATACCAATCAGATATCCAAGTATATTTTACGTTGTTGAAATCGTTTAAGTTAGTAGTGTTACCATTTACAATTCTTCTAGAGATTACATCAATATCTCCATCTGGATTAAATAAGGGT
>JAAZCQ010000028.1 GCA_012513225.1 Erysipelotrichaceae bacterium | reverse complement strand
TGTAAGAGAACATAACATATTAGATGTGGAAGTTTTATCCCTTCCTCAATTCAGAAAGCAATTAAGAACAAAAGAGTATTTCTCTGACTACAAAACAGTAAGGTTCAATACAGCCAACTCTGCTGATAAGCCTGTAAAAGCATATACACTTGATATTGCTAAGTTAAGAGAGATTCTTGATATTTCTGCACTGGTAGAATAAGTGTAAGAGCCTCCTTTAAAAAGTGGAGGCTCTTTTACATATTTATTATATTCCAAACTTAGTACCCCGAAACCAATAAAAAACGTGACTCACACATACTGATGTAACCATTTTACTGGGAATGTAACTATTAAGTAACTTAAAAGTAACTATCTTAAACCTAGTAATATTAGCAATGTAACTATTGTAACTATTATTTATATATATGTAATAAATATAAAAGTTTGTCTGGATATTCAGTAAAACATAAATAATAAATATTTCTTATGTGTTAGTGCATAAATTATAGTTACATTGGTTACATCCTTGGTATCACTAGGTTTGGTATAGTTATAAGGTATTAAAGTTTTGGTTACATGATAAATATTAATAGGTTACACCGTTTAGTACTAATAGATATGATTGAATTGTGTATAATTATAATATATATAAGATTGCTGTTTCCCAAGTATATAAATACAAAAATATTAAAAAGAGTGGCGGATTAAATATAACCACTCTTTTATAAAAGTTTGTGAAACAAGGTATCACTAAGAGATTAATCAATATCATTAGTTATTTTAGTTACAGCATCCTGCTTGCGTTTTTCAGTACTTGGTACGTACTTGATGGTAGTTTGTACGGAATTATGCCCTGCCAGTTCCATAGCAGTACTGATATCAGAGACTTCTAGAACTTTTGTTAAGAAATACCTTCTTGCTACATGGGGGCTTATTTCAGGAAAGCCTATTTTGTTACCATGTTTTTTAAGGATTTTATTAATACTGCTGCGACAGGCCTTTGCAGAACGTTCTGTGGTAATTAAATATGGAGATTTAATGCCTTTAGATTTCCGGTACTCAAGGTAATTATTAATTACCTGCCTGCATGTAGCATTAAGTGGTATTTCTCTATATTTCATACCTTTACCAGACTGGACTTTTAATATACCACTGCGGGGATTAATTACAATGTCATCAACCTTAATGTTTATTAATTCTGATACACGGACTCCTGTTAAAAATAACAAAAAGAAAATGACTTTTTCTACCTCTCTGCCATAGTGCTCAAATTGCCTGCGTAGCCGCTTAAACATCAAGTCATCAATTGTAACTCGTTTAGGAGGTGACTGCATTTTAATCTTTCTTATTTTTTCTACAGGATTTGCAGATACAATGTTTTCATTGATGAGATACTTATAGAATTCATTCAGTGTAGCGATACGGTTATTAACTGTATTAACAGACAGGTTTTTAACATTTAACAGGTAGTTTCGATATTCTCTTATATCCAAAGGGCTAATTTTCCGTGGGTCAAAGTTTTCAGCAAAAGTTTCCGTAATATATTCTACAAAAAGGCGAACATTAATGCAGTAAGTTTCGCAGGTTCCTGCACTTTTGTCATTTTCTAATAGGTGTATTCTAAATAATTGAAGCAACTCTTTTATATTGGTCACATCAAAATTATCCTTCATATGTTCATTAAACTCCTTTCTGTGATTTACAAAAAATTATAGAAAAATCAGGTCTATGGGTTCAAGTTAAGGTTGAAAAATAGGATATATTTTTTTGTAGCCAATTTTTTTAGCGATAATTGGATTTTTAAAAACCTATAATGGTGTCTTGAGAGATTGGATTTATTAATATTGGCTACTAAAACGTAGTTTTGTTGAAAAGTTTTGTGGAAAATTCTTCTTATAAGATATATAATGAATATGAAATTGGTTATGCTTTTGCATTATCGATACAGGAGGAAGGATATGTTTGTATCAAAACTTTTGATAAGAAATTTTAGAAGTATAGAGAAAGAAAGTATTGATTTTAGACCTGGGAAGAATGTATTGGTAGGTAAAAATAATTCTGGCAAGAGTAATATTGTTAAAGCATTAGATTTAGTTTTAGGAGAGAAGAATCCAGTATATTTAGATATAAATGAGAAAGATTTTTTTACATATTATGAAGATGGAAATGAAAAGGTTAAAAAAGCGTTTTTTATAGCAGTAAAATTAGAGGGAAATGACATTAATGAAGAATTGTTTAAAAGTATTAGTGGAGCATGGTTAGCGACTGTAGGAGATAAAAATTTGATAGAGGATTTTTTTAATACAAGCAAAAATCCTGAATTACTCATAAAAAATTTTGATACTCTAAGTAACAGAAAATACTGTAAGGACACAGAAGAGTTGTTTGATATATTTAGAAATGCTCAAGAGTTATATATTTATTTCTCAGTTATGAAAAATGCTGAAATTGAAAACATTGATTATGATATGGATAATCAGCAAGGTAATTATTCAAAAACATATTCAATTTTTTTAAAGCATGGTAACCAATATTATAGATGCTCAAAGTTTTCTAATGATTTGAAGAATTCACTGATTACAAGTGCAATTTTATCTGCGGTTAGAGATATAAATAAAGAACTTAGGATTAACACGTGGAGTTGGTATGGAAGATTAATAAGAGATATTTGGGAAAACTGTAATCCTAGTCAAAAAAGAGAAATAGATAAGAAACTCAGTGAAATTAAAGAAATTACTGACGATATCTTTACTAATGCTGCATCAGATATAGAAGAAAAAATCAAAAAGGCTATTTATCATAACAGTATATCCTTCCAACTTCTCCAAAATACTAAAGATGATATTTATAAAGGAATAAATATATTTGTTAATGATGGCGTTGAAGGTTTATTAGAGGATAAAGGGACAGGCATTCAGAGTGCAGTTGTAATATCA
>JAAZCQ010000059.1 GCA_012513225.1 Erysipelotrichaceae bacterium | reverse complement strand
TATGGCTGATATATGCTATTATTTTCTTGGTAATTTAATGTATTTGTCATGCTTAAATTATACCAAAAAACACGCTATTTCTTCTTGAAGTTTGCGTGTTTTTTATTTGGGAATGCTTATTTATCTGTCACAGCCCCTTATAATAGTTTAATATGTTTTTCATCCATTTCTTTTAAAATTCTATCAGGCCATAATGAGCATTGAACTTCTCCAATATGGTAAGTTCTTAATAGAAATTGACACATTCTGCTTTGACCCAGACCTCCACCAAAAGTTAATGGTAATTCATCATTTAGCAGCATTTGATGAAAAGGGAATTTTGTTTTATACATTTGATCCTTTTCTTTTAATTGTGCTAATAATCTTTCTTTATTGACTCTTATACCCATAGATGATAATTCAATTGAATCATCTAATACAGAATTATAGAATAATAAATCTCCATTTAATAACCAATCATCATAGTCTGCAGCTCTTCCATCATGAATTGTATTGTCTGATAATTTATTTCCGATATTCATAAGAAATACAGCGATTTTCTCTTTAGTAATTAGTCTTTCTCTTTCTTTAGGTGTTTTATCAGGATATTTTTGTAACAATTCTTCGCTTGTTATAAAGGTTATATTTTTAGGAAGAGTTACATGAAGGTGAGGGTAAGTTCTTGCAAGAACTTGTTCACAGTCTTTAAATATTGTGTATATTATTTCTACTTGTCTTTTTAAATATTCAATATTTCTTTGATCTTCAGTGATTACTTTTTCAAAGTCCCATTGATCAACATACATTGAATGAACTTCATCAAGTATTTCATCTCTTCTTATTGCATTCATGTTAGTGTATAATCCTTCTTCTGGCTTAAAATCATATTTCTTTAAAGCGTATCTTTTCCATTTAGCAAGAGATTGAACAATTTCTATAGTTCCTTTTTCAGGCATGTCAAGTGCATCAAATCCTACAGGTCTTTCTACATCATTTAAATTATCATTCATACCAGAATCTTTGGTTACAAATAAAGGTGCAGATACCCTTGTTAAATTAAGTCTTTTTGTGAGTTCTGTTTCATAAAATACCTTAATTTGTTTTATTGCTTTTTGAATTTCTTTTTGAGTTAAAATTTGTGTGTACATAAATATCTCCCTTGATAAAACTTTTGAATAACGTTATAAGTATAAAGTTTATTAATATTATAGTCAAACAAAAGCGGTATTTATATACCGCTAAGTGTTATTTTGTTCCTTTATATGCTTTTGTTAGAATTTCTTTTATGTCATTAACCATTGGAATTCTAGGGTTTGCTGGTGAACATTGATCTTCATATGCAAGATATGCTAGTTTTTCAGTATTATCCATCCAAGCTTTTTCATCAATTCCTTGTGCTTTGAAGCTCATTTCAATTCCGCATTCAACAGCTAAATCATAGCAAGCTTGTGCATATTTTTCAACACCTTCAGCAGTGCTATTAAATTGTATTCCTAATTCTCTAGCTATTTGAGCATATTTTAAGTCAGCTTTATAATAGTTGTATTTTGGCCAAATTCCAGGTTTTTCAGGTTTAGTGCCATTATATCTTATTGTATAAGGCAATAATATTGCATTTGATCTTCCATGAGGAACGTGGAATTCTGCACCTACCTTATGTGCCATAGAGTGATTCATACCTAAGAATGCATTAGCGAATGCCATACCTGCAAGTGTACTTGCATTATGCATTTTTTCTCTTGCTTCTGGATCATTTGCTCCATAGTGTACTGCTCTTGGTAGATATTCAAATACCATTTTAATTGCTTGAGAAGCTATACCATCTGTAAAGTCACTTGCAAGAGTTGATACTAAAGCCTCTGTTGCGTGAGTTAACACATCTAATCCAGTATCTGCAGTAATTGATTTTGGTAATGTCATTGTTAGAGTAGGGTCAACTATTGCTACTGTAGGAGTTAAGCTATAGTCAGTTAAAGGATATTTTTTATTTGTTTCTTTATCTGTAATAACAGCAAATGGTGTAACTTCTGAACCTGTTCCTGATGTTGTTGGAATACATACTAATTTTGATTTTTTGCCAAGTTCAGGATATCTAAATGCACGTTTTCTAATATCCATAAATTTTTGTTTTAAATCATCAAAATTTACATCTGGTTGTTCATAGAATAGCCACATACCTTTTGCAGCGTCCATACTAGAACCACCACCAATAGCTATAATTGTATCTGGTTTAAATGCATCCATTAATCCAAGACCACTTTTTACTGTTTGAATTGAAGGGTCTGGTTCAACATCACAGAATAGTTGTACTTGAACTTTATTTCTTCTACGTTGTAGTTGATCAGTTACTTTTGTAACATAACCTAAATCTACCATGGATCTATCTGTAACAATAAATACTCTTTCTACGTCTCTCATATCATGTAGGTATTCAATAGAGTTTCTTTCAAAGTATATTTTAGATGGGATTTTATACCATTGCATATTATTTCTCCTTTTACCAATCTTTTTAATGTTTAGTAAGTTAATAGCACTTACGTTGTCTGATACGGAGTTATGTCCATATGATCCACAACCTAGGGTTAAAGAAGGTATAAATGAGTTATATACGTTACCAATTCCACCAAATGTACTTGGAGAGTTCCAGATAATTCTACATGCTTTAATTCTTTTTCCAAATTCTTTAGAAAGTTTTTCATTACTTGTATGAATTGTAGCAGAGTGACCAACACCATTAAACATTACCATTGCTTCTGATTTATCAAGTCCATCTTCAACTGAATCAGCCTTAAGCATTGCAAGAACAGGAGATAATTTTTCTCTAGTTAATGGCTCTTTTGGTCCTACTTCTTTACATTCAACAATTATTATACTTGTGTTAGGATGTACTTCAAATCCAGCTTGTTGAGCAATCCAATATGCAGATTTACCAACAACATCAGGATTTAATGAAGCATTGTCTACATCTTTTGAATATGCTGTTGCTTTAAACATATATGTTTCTAAAAGTTTCTTTTCTTTTGCATTTGCATAATGTACGTTATAGTCTTTAAAACGTTCTTTTACATCGTTATAGATTTCTTTATCAATTATAACGCCTTGTTCACTAGCACAAACCATACCGTTATCAAATGCTTTTGATAATACAATATCGTTTACTGCTTGTTTAATATCTGCTGTTGTTTCAATATAAGCAGGTACATTTCCAGCTCCAACTCCTAATGCTGGTTTTCCACATGAATATGCGGCTTTAACCATTGCATTACCACCAGTAGCCAAAATTGTTGCAACTCCTGGGTGGTTCATTAGAGCAGTTGTTGCATCCATGCTTGGAACATCAATCCATTGTATACAGTTTTTAGGAGCTCCTGCTTTTAATGCAGCTTCATACACAATTTTTGCAGCTTCTAAGGAACATTTTTGAGCTTTTGGGTGGAATGCAAATATAATAGGGTTTCTTGTTTTAAGACAGATTAATGATTTAAATATTGCTGTTGAAGTAGGGTTAGTTACCGGTGTTATTCCTGCAATAACTCCAACAGGTTCTGCAACATATGTTAGTCCTTTAACTTCATCTTCATCAATAATTCCTACTGATTTTAGATGTCTCATATCGTTAACGACATACTCACATGCAAATAAGTTTTTAGTTGCCTTGTCTTCAAATACACCACGTTTTGTTTCTTCAATAGCTAGTTTTGCTAATTCTCCATGTTTATCTAGAGCGGCAACAGAGCATTTAGCTACAATATAGTCGATTTTTTCTTGATCAAAATTTGCATAATCATCTAGAGCTACTAAAGCTTTTGCAACTTTTTCATTTACTTCAGCTACTGATGTAGGGCCTGTGTCTTTAACGTTTGTCATATTCTCCTCCTGTGAATTATTTCACTTACAAAAAGAATATACCATTAAAAAAATGAAGACGCAATAGTAATAATTAAAAATTTCACAAGTAAACGGTTACATTGAAAAAATCTTTTTTGTTAAGCGTTTTCATTTTAAATACTGATAAATTTTTTTTCGTTTTCCTTTATAGGAATCTCTTTTATTGATATATTATCTACTTTAATAAACAGGTTTCCTTTTTTTATATAATCAATAAAATCAAGTAGAGTTTCTTTATTTGCTTGAGCTTCAATTTCTACCATTCCATTGTCTAAATTTTTCGCATGGCCAGTAATATTTGTTTTATATGCTTTTAATTGACAAAAGCTTCTAAATCCTACTCTTTGAACTCTTCCTTCTACTATCATAAAATATCTAATTAATTTATCCATATTATCATCCTTTATCAAAATTATAACTTATTTTGGATTAAAAAAGATTGAAATATCTATAATTATATTTTTTATGCATTTAGAATATTTATTTCAACCTAATATTAAATAAATTAGTTATAATTTATTTAACAAGGAGGTTTTTATATGGGATTTAGAAAAGATTTTTTGTGGGGAGGTGCTACTGCAGCTAATCAGTATGAAGGTGGATACTTATCTGATGGAAAAGGATTAAGCACACTTGATGCTATTACTGGGGGAAGTCATACAAAACCAAGGATGATTACATTTAAAACAAAAGAAGGCGAAATTAAAAGTATAACTCGTGAAAGTCCATTACCAGAAGGTGCAGTTGGTTATATAGATCCAAATATTTATTATCCTAGTCATGTTGCTACAGATTTTTATAACCACTATAAGGAAGATATTGCTTTATTTGCACAAATGGGATTTAAGTGTTTTAGACTTTCTACTTCATGGAGTAGAATAGTTCCTAATGGCATGTATGATGTAAATGAAAAAGGTTTAGAATTTTATGATAATGTTTTTGATGAGTGTTTGAAATATGGTATTGAACCTATTGTAACTATTAATCATTTTGATATTCCAATGTATCTTGCTGATCATTATGATGGTTGGGCTAATAGAGAAGTAATAGATTTTTTTGTTTTTTTCTGTGAAACTATTTTTAATAGATATAAAGATAAAGTTAAATATTGGATGACCTTTAATGAAATAAACTTTTTAAGAAGCTGGACTCAAATAGGAATACATAGTAATGATGAATCAGTAAAAGCACAGTCATGGTTACATATGTTTGTTGCTAGTGCTAAAGTAGTACAACTTGGACATAAAATAAATGAAAACTTTAAAATAGGTATGATGATCGCATATATTCCTACTTATGCACTTACTTGTAAGCCGCAAGATAATTTAGATAATGTACTTCATATGCATGATACTTATTTCTTTATGGATGTACAATGTAAAGGAAAATATCCAAATTATAAACTTAAGGAATATGAAAGAAAAGGAATTAAACTTGATATTTGTGAAAATGATTTAGAGGAAATCGCAAAGGGAACTGTAGATTATATTGGTTATAGTTACTATATGTCTAGTGTTTGGACTACAGATAAAGATGTAGAAGTAACTGGAGGAAATCAAGTTAACACATATAAAAACCCATATTTAGAAGTTTCTGATTGGGGATGGGGAATTGATGCATTAGGCTTAAGATATTCATTAAATGAGATATATGATAGATATGGCTTACCTGTATTTATTGTTGAAAATGGATTTGGGGCAGTAGATAAAGTAGAAGAAGATGGAAGTATTAATGATGATTATAGAATTGATTATTTTAGAAAACATATTCAAGCTATGAAAGATGCTGTTGAAATTGATGGAGTTGATTTAATAGGTTATACTCCTTGGGGATGTATTGATATTGTTAGTGCTGGTACTGGTGAAATGAAAAAGCGCTATGGATTTATATATGTAGATATGGATGATCAGGGTAATGGAAGCTTGAAAAGAAGTAAAAAGAAATCATTCAACTGGTATAAAAAGGTAATTGAAAGTAATGGAGAAGATTTAGATTAGGTCATTATGACCTTTTCTTTTTTATTGTAAATTAATTTAAAATAGGTATAATAATACTTGTAAAAGCGTTAATAAAGACATAGTAAGTAGAAACTATTGTTAAGAGAAGGATGTTGTTGGTGTAATCATCCTACAATAAAGTCTATTGAATTCACCTTTACAGTGGGATTAATACTCTCCGGGGAATACCCGTTATCAAATTAAGATGTATCTTTTTATAAGATAAATCAGGATGGTATCGCGCTAGTCGTTCCTGTTTGGGATGACTTTTTTTAATTGGAGGATTTATGGAAAAAATAGAATTAATTAAAAAAGATGCAGAAAATGCTATTAATGAGTGTAAAAGCTCTAATGACTTACAACAGTTAAAAGTAAGTTTATTAGGGAAAAAAGGTTCTATTCAAGGTTTAATGAGTCTTATGAAAGACTTAAGTAAAGAAGAAAAACCGGTATTTGGTCAAAAAGTAAATGAATTAAAGCAAAATATTAGTTCACTATTAGAAGAAAAAGCTTTAATCTTGGAAGAAGAGACTTTAAAGCTTAGATTAGAAAAAGAAAAAATTGATATTACTTTACCTGGTTACACACCAATAATAGGTAATAGTCATCCTTTAATGATGATTAAACAAGAAATTGAAGATTTATTTATTGGCTTAGGATATAAAGTTGTAGAGGGTCCTGAAGTTGAACTTGATTTATATAATTTTGAAAGAGCTAATATTCCTGCAGGGCATCCTGCAAGAGATATGCAAGATACTTTCTATATAGATGTAGAAACACTCCTTAGAACGCATACTACAGCCATACAAATGAGAGTCTTAGAAAAAGAGAATAATAATCTACCTATTAAAGTAATTTGTCCTGGTAAGGTTTATAGAAGAGATGATGATGATGCTACTCATTCACATCAATTTATGCAGGCAGAAGGATTATTAGTTGGTGAGAATATAACTCTTGCAGATCTAAAAGGAACCTTACAGATAATGGCTGAAGCTATGTTTGGAAAAGGTAGAAATATAAGAATTAGACCTTCATATTTTCAATTCACTGAGCCTAGTATAGAAGTGGATGTTTCTTGTCATATGTGTAATGGAGTAGGCTGTTCTGTATGTAAAGGTACTGGATATATTGAAATTCTTGGTGCTGGTATGGTTCATCCAAATGTTTTAAAG
>JAAZCQ010000021.1 GCA_012513225.1 Erysipelotrichaceae bacterium | reverse complement strand
TATTTGGTATTCAAATGAAAGAATTAAAAGTTCACTTAAAGGGATGAGCCCAATTAATTATCGTAAAAGTTTGGGTTTTTAAGTTTAAGTCCAGGATTATGTCCGCACCTCCTATTGGGTATTCTTATTTAAACATTTATAACCATATAATTTAGTGAAAAAATATGGTGGTTTTTCTAATAAGAAATGTATTGGTTTTTTTGTGAATTATGCTGAAACTGTTATGACACGTTATAAAGATAAGGTTAAATATTGGATAACTTTTAATGAAATAAATAATCAATCTTCAATGGATGATTTAGCTGTTTTTACTAATTCAGGAATTGTATTTAAAGAAGGTGATAATCGTTTGCAACTTGTCTATCAGGCAGTAATAAATGAACTAATCGCAAGTGCTAAAGCAGTAAATATTGCGAAAAAAATTAATAAGGAAATGAAAGTTGGCTGTATGATTGCTTATGTGCCATTATATCCTCATACTTGTAGTTCTGAAGATATATTAATTAGTCAAAAAGCTAATGAAATTCGTAATTATTTTTATAATGATGTACATGTTTTTGGTGAAATACCAAATTATATGTTAAAACTATGGGATCAACAAAATATTAAAATTGATATTTCAGATGAAGAAAAACAAGAGCTAAAAAGTGGTGTTGTTGATTATATTAGTATTAGTTACTATATGTCATTTACTGTTAGTGCAACAAAGGCTGAAAATAGTATTGAAATGCTACCAAATGTATATATTCTAGCAAACCCTTATTTAAAACAATCAGACTGGGGATGGACAATTGATCCTGTAGGTCTAAGGTTTATATTAAATGAGATTAATTCTCGTTATAAAAAACCTATATTCATTGTAGAAAATGGTTTTGGAGCAATAGATATAGTAAAAGAAGATGGAAGTATTCAAGATGACTATCGCATTGACTACTTAAAACAACACATAAAACAAGCGCTATTGGCAAAAAATGATGATGGTGTTGATTTAATGGGGTATTTAGTTTGGGGATGCATTGATGTAGTAAGCTTTAGTACTGGAGAGATGGATAAGCGTTATGGAATGATTTATGTTGATAAAAATAATGATGGAAAAGGTACACTTAATAGATCAAAGAAAGAATCATTTAATTGGTATAAACAAGTAATAAAAACAGAAGGAAGAGAGTTATAATAAAAATCTCTATATTTTAAAAAATCATAAAATTGGATAATATTTACACTGAAATTAGAAAAGGATTGATTCTTGTATTGTACTTGAATCAATCCTTTTGTTTCTTATAGTAATTTTTAAAATTCTTTATAATTATTAACATATTTATTTAATATAAATAGATCTTTAATTTTCTGGTACAAATCCCCAACCTTGCCAAGTATAGGTTAATGCAATTTCTTCAGTTTTTGAATAATCCTTTGTGTACTCTCCTTCAATTGTTTTTAAAATTGCACCAGTGGAAACAGGATTAGGAGTACCCTCTATAATTTGAAAGCTGTAAATTGGTCGTGGAAGATTAGATGATCCCCAAAGTGATTTAGCGTGTCCTTCAATAATTGTGTATAAAAATAAATGGTTTTTCACACTAGGGTCATCATTTTTATCAACTCCCTTATAAAAACTATAGGATTTCCAAAGCGAGAATAGACAATCAATTCTTCCATCCCCATTAATATCAAAAAGTTGAAAATCATCAATAAACCAATAGGGGTCTGAGCGCCATATTTCTTTTCCATCTAAATCCAAAAAGGATAGTATTCCATTTTCTAAAATGTATGTATAATCTTCATAAACTTCTTTTTTGTATATTGATTCTGTTGATTTTTTAATTTTTAAAAAATTTCCAAATTGCTTAGTATCACCGTATTCTTTAGAAGAGGAACAGGAAAATATTAGCATAGCAATCATAATAATGATTGCTAGCTTATAGTATCTTGTACTATTCATTTACGATAAAATCTTTTTTCCATTCAGCGATTTCTGGAATATCATTATTTCTTAATCTTTCATGCCATTCACCATCAGTCATACGCTCATCTATAAAAACAGTAAATTCATATTGTGAAAAGACTGTACCAACACCTAGAACAACCTCACCATCTCTTGGAAAGGCAACAACAATTGGTTTAGCATATCCAGTTGCTTCTTCTAGTACATATCCATTAGGGTCAGTAGCAACATCAGCAATAATAGCATCAGGATGTTGGTATAGATATTGTTCTTTGTTAGCGTATCCATATTGTGCCTTTAAAGCATCAAGCTCATCTTTTTTTGCAGCATCCCAAATATGTTCTAAAGCACCGCCATAGTTTCTAATAAAATCATATTCTTCTTCAGTTAACTCGGTATTTTCAAGCTCTTTTAAGGATATTGTTTCAAGTGTACTTGATATATTATATAAGTTTTCTAAAGCATCACTAGCTTCAGTTGTAATAGCATCTGCAGCTAAAAGTCCATCTTTAGTTTGTTTTACTAGTAAAGAGAGTCTACCAAATAGTTCAGGATTTGGTTCAACATAGCCTCTATCATCTGGTGGAGGTGGTGTTTCACCACCTTCAGCGCCCATCTCTGACATAGGTTGTTTTGCATAAAGTAAAGTATCATGTTTTAATTCGGTCCAACTACCTAAAAATGTATTTAGTTCTTTGCGTGTCCATGCAGAGTTTTGCATGAAGAAAGGATAACCAGTTCTATCAATATTACCTGCAAGAGGACGTAACGTATTTATCCATGACCAATAAAGATTTGATGTCCAGGTATAATCCTTTACATCATTGATGTATTCTCTAGCTTTTTTTAAATTACCATCATAGTCTGGATAAGTATTGACATTATAATTTTGTTGTAGAATTGTATATGCTTCATCTGAGCCAAATGCTGCTGGAATATCTAAAGCGTTAGGAAGCATTCTATCTTTAGTTTCCCTAGCTATTAATTTTTGAAATATACTAGCATCTATTGTGAATCTTTGGCCTAAAAATCTGAATCCTGTAATGGCTTTATCTTTGTCTGGTTGAATTTCTTCTTCAAATATTGGAATAGAATTTATTGCAGGTGGTGGCATTTGTTTTATGATTTCTATAGCTTGATCAAATTTAGAATTGTCTGTTATTTTTTCAAGTGAATCAATTTGATCATCATAAAGGTTAGTAAGAGTATCTATATAATCTATAGGAGTAATATCATCACATTCTCCTACGAAAAAATTAATGATTTCAAAGATATTGTACCAATCTTTAAAAGTTTCTGAAGATTTTAATGCAGAAGTCATAAGTAAAGCTGATCGTACTTCATCAGGATAAGCTGATCGAAATGTAATTTGTCCATACCACATTGAAGCTTTAAAATAAGCCTCAAGCTCACTAGATTGAGTATAGTGACCCCGTGGAATAAATTGTGAGTAATCTACCATATAATCTTCAACTGACTCAAAATCGGTCTTAGGGTAATTAACTAGTGGACAAAAAGCAATTCCAGAATGTTCATTTATTAATGAAAGCTCTTTTTCAACAAGAGTAGCTACTTCATTTTTAATAGGAAAGCTATCATCTAGTAATTTTCCACCTATAGTAAAATAAGCGACATTTCTTAGTGCTGCATTTTCAAATTCTGTACCTTTTACTTCTAAATATTGTTGATAAGAAGCCTCTACCATGTTTAAGGATAAATTTTTTAAATAATCTGCTAGCTTACTACGCTCAACATCTTTTAAAACATAATCATACATTAAATGAAATGTATGAAGTGTAGAGTCGGTAGTGATAAAACTAGGGACATAGTTATAACGATTGCTTTCGTATCGACTATAGTATTCTTCATAACTTAAAGAATCAATCACAACAAATCCATTTTGTTCAATCTTGTTTATTGCATTTTGTGATAATTCTAGAGAAAAATAATAATTACCAGCCCAGTCGGTACCGTATTGAAACTGATTTTTATTTGTAACATTTTCTAATCCAGGAAGTACTGTATACTCTGGCACATTAGCTTTTCCTTCATATACTACCATCTGTGAATGGGGAAATATTACATTATGTTGTTTGGTATGTAACGGGGTACTGGTTGAAGAACTTGGATTATTTGTTTTACATGCAGTTGTAAGTGACAAAAGAACAAAAATCAATAAAATTATTATGACTTTTTTCATATTTTACTCCTTTTCTTATTACCTTATAATTTTAAGTACATTAAAGTATGTTATGGGAAATTATTAATTAACTATAGGTTCTCTTTCTGTATATGCATCCTTTTAATTAATTGTATCATTTTATACTTTTAAATTAAATTAGTGTTTTTCATAATTGTTAATGATAAATATATTGTATAAAGCATCTAAAGAAGATCAAAACCATTAGATAATTATCCTTATCTATAAGTTTAATATTATTACATTAATGCTATATGGGTAAGTATATATAAAAGATTAAAAAAATCATAATAACTTTTTTAAATAATATTATTGAAAAATAAGCACTTGTATTGTTTTATTTGTGACAAAATAAAACTTATGTTTTTTATATAAGTATTTAACTTATGTTATATTAATAGTAAGAATAAAACACATATTATATGTATGATTATCTATACTACTTATTAATATAAAAAAGTAAAAAGAATATATTATTATTTTTTATTAAAATTAAACAAAGGAGGATAAATAAAATTTAAAGGATTTAAAAAAAAAAGTATTAAAATCTATATTAAAAGAAAGGGGTATATGGATTAGCCATATATGGAAAATCATGAATAAGATAAGAAAATATTTAGTTGTAGTATTAGTTTTACTTGTTTTACTAACAGGATGTGGAAAGGAAAATGGAAATAATAATTCCAATGATGGTTCTAAGTTAAGTGTAGTTTTTGTAGTAACTGGTCAGCTTGGTGATAGATCATTTAATGATTCAGCACATGAAGGAATCAAAGCAATGGCAGAGAAATTAGGGGTTGAAACAAAAGTTATAGAAATTGGTAGAGATCAAACGGTATGGCGTCCAACCTTTGAAGATCTAGCGGAAGAAGGAGAATATGATATTATCATTACTAATGGATCTAATGCTGGAGAATTAATAGAAGAGATTGCTTTGGAATATCCAGAACAAAAATTTATTTTATTTGATACAGAAATGGAAAGTGAAATTGTAAATCTATATGCAATAAGCTATTTACAAAATGAAGCTTCATATATTGCAGGAGTTTTAGCAGCATTAGTAACAAAGTCTGATATGGAATATGCAAATGAGGATAATAAAATAGGATTTGTAGGTGGATCAGAACATCCTATTATTACTGACTTTTTAGTAGGTTATGTTGAGGGAGCTAAATCAGTAGATCCTAATATAACAGTTTATGTATCATATATTGGTTCATGGGATGATACTGCTAAAGGGAAAGAAACAGCTATGGCGCAATATAATCAAGGTGTAGATATTATCTTCCCAGCTGCAGAACAAGCAGGATTAGGCTGTGTTGAAGCAGCAGTAGAAATGAAGAAATATATTATTGGTGTTGATTCAGATCAAGCGATGCTATTTAAAGGTGTTAATGAAGACTCAGCAAATGTTATATTAACTTCAGTATTAAAAGAAGTGGGGAATTCATTAGTTAGAGCAGTTGATTTAGAACAAAAAGGAAATCTTCCTTGGGGAACCTTTGAAACATTAGGTATTAAAGAAGATGGTGTGGGAATTGCTCGAAATGAATATTTTGATAAAAATGTTCCTGCTGAAATTAAAGAAGAAGTTATAAATGCTTATGAACAAGTTGCAAATGGAGAAGTTAAAGTTACTTCTGCATTGACGGATGATTCTAAAATTGTAGAAGAAATAATTAGATCAGTTGCTCCATAATAAATAGTAGTATTTAATAAATACTAAGAAAAATGTCACAGTTTAATTAATGTAAGAACTACTTGTTTTTACTATAACTGTGACATTGATATTTATAAAGATTGTATAATTTACTATTTAATTTTGAAAATAAGATTATTTTGTAAGAGAGGAGTCATTATATATTGATGGATGATACATTATTAGAAATGAAGAATATTTCTAAGATTTATGATAATGGAGTTTTTGCAAATGATAATATTTCTTTCATTGTTAAAAAAGGGGAAATTCATGCCTTAATGGGGGAAAATGGTGCAGGGAAAAGCACACTAATGAAAATTCTTTTTGGAATTGAAGACATGAATGAAGGTAAAATCATATTTGATGGAAAAGATATCACAAACTATACTCCACAAGAAACAATAGGTATAGGAGTTGGTATGGTTCATCAACATTTCATGTTGGTTGATTCTTTAAAAGTATATGAAAATGTTGTTTTAGGAATGGAACCTAAAAAAGGTATTTTTACAGATAGAAAAAAAGCGAAAAATTTAGTTAATGAAATATCCAAAAAATATAATCTAAATGTAGATGCTGATGAAGTGATTAAAAATCTATCAGTTGGTTTAAAACAAAAAGTAGAATTAATTAAAGTTCTTGCTAGAGATGTAAAATTATTAATTTTGGATGAACCAACAGCTGTTTTAACACCACAAGAAACACAAGAATTATTTGATCAGCTTTTATTATTGAAAGAAAATGGACATACTATTATATTTATTTCTCATAAAATAAAAGAAGTGAAACAAATATGTGATAGAGTTACTGTCTTAAGAAGAGGAAAATTAGTTGGTACTATTGATATAGATAAAGCTAGTGAAGAAGATATATCACGTTTTATGGTTGGTAGAGATGTTATTTTAAAAGTGGATAAATCTATACAAAATTTTAAAGAAATAATTTTATCAGTAAAAGATTTAAGTGTATCAAATAAAAGTGGAATAAAATTAGTTGATAAAGTAAGTTTTGATGTTAAAAGGGGACAGATATTAGGAATTGCTGGTGTTGAAGGAAATGGACAAAATGAGTTAGTTGAAGCAATTTTTGGATTAAGAGATTGTAGCGGTACTATAGAATTTAATATGAAAGATATTTCTGACAAGAAAATAAAAGATAGAAGAGAAAAAGGAATAGCCTTTATACCTGAAGATAGAATGGCTACAGGTTTAGCAACTAAAGCTACTGTATGGGAAAATTTAGTTTCTAATATAATTGATTCAGATATTATTAAAACTAATAAGTTATTAAATAATAATAAAATAAAAGAATATTCAGAAACATTAATAGAAAACTTTAATATTTTGTGCAGTAGTATAGATCATGAAGTAAATATGTTATCTGGTGGTAATATGCAAAAAATAGTTGTTGCAAGAGAATTTTCTTCTAATCCAGATTTACTTATAGCAAATCAACCAACACGGGGTATTGATGTTGGAGCAAATGAGTTTATTTGGAAAAAACTAGTAGAACTTAGAGATCAAGATAAAGCAATTATTTTAGTTTCAGCAGACTTAAATGAAATACTTGAACTTAGTGACAGTATTATAGTTATGCATAATGGGGAAGTAGTTGGAAGTTTTGTAGATAGTAAAAAAGTAGATGAAAATGAACTTGGTATGTATATGCTAGGTTTAAAAAGAGATTAAGGAGGAAACTTGTGAAAAAAATTAAAGATTTTATTAAAGATATTGAGACATTAAGAACATTAGTTGCTTTATCAGTTTCATTCTTAATTGTATTTATATTGATTATTATTATTAGTGATAGTCCTACAAAAGCATTGTTTGATTTCATTATTGGACCATTTACTTCTATAAGAAGATTTGGAAATGTAATAGAGGGTTCTCTACCTTTGATTTTTACTGGATTATCGGTAATATTGTTACAAAGAACTGGTCATTATAATCTTGCTATGGAGGGTGCTTTCTTTATTGGTGCTGTTGTAGCAACTGCAGCTGCATTAATATTTAAAGGTCCACCGTTAATAATTTTATTAGTATCAATGTTAAGTGCAATGTTAATTGGAGCAATTATAACTGGAATTCCAGCAGTTTTAAAAGTAAAAACAGATGCTAATGTTTTAGTAACATCATTAATGTTAAATCATATTTGCTTATATGTAGGAATGTTTATAATAATTACTTATTTTCAAGATCCTAAAATGAATTCAAACTACTCATATATGTTTCCTGATGGTGTAAATATACCTACTATTTTTGGTGTTACTAGAATTAATTATGGAATGATTATTGCACTTATAACAGTATTTATAGTTTGGTTTTTACTTAATAAAACATCATTTGGATATAAACTGACAATTGTTGGTAAAAATCAAAATTTTGCAAAATATTCAGGAATTAATGTTAATAGATTAATAATTGAATCAGCATTAATTGGTGGAGCAATTGCGGGCTTAGGTGGAGCAGTTGATTTATTTGGAATGTATAATAGATTTCAATATTCAGGGTTAACTAATTATGGATGGGATGGTATTTTAATTGCTATAGTAGCAAGACATAAACCACATTTTGTTCCATTTGCAGCATTATTTTTATCTTACTTAAGAACAGGTGCAAATATTTTATCAAGAACATCAGATATTCCTTCTGAAATGATAAGTATTATACAAGCTATAGTAATTGTACTAATATCTGCACAGGCTATTTTAAGTAAATATCGTCAAAAACTAGTTGTTGAAAAAACGTTAAGTGGTGAGGTGATATAATGTTAGAATTTATTAAAATAATATTAACCCCAGAATTTTTGTTTTCAGTAATAAGGGTAATGACACCGATTTTATTTGCCGCTTTAGCATGTATGGTGTTTATAAAAGGTGGAATAGATCCTATTGGTATTGAAGGTATTATGTTATTGGCTTCTATGGCCGGCCCTGTAGGGGGTTATTATACTAATAGCGTAATTGGAGGAATTTTAGCTGCGATTTTAATAAGTCTATTAGCTTCATTATTATTTGGTTATGTAACGTTAAAACTCAAAAGTATTGAGATACTTGCGGGTATTGCACTTAATACTTTAGCATCAGGATTAACTATTTTTATTATTTATTATGTAGCTGGAAATAAAGGTTCTACACAAAGCTTAACTAGTAAAGTAGCACCTATAATAGAATTAAAAATAATTAAAAATATACCTTATATTGGTAAAATCTTATCTGGTCATAATATCTTAACTTATTTAGGAATAATATTAGTTTTTGTATTATATTATATTTTATATCGTACTCCACTTGGATTAAGAATTAGAAGTGTTGGAGAAAACTCTGCGGCAGCTGAATCAGTTGGAATAAATGTATTGAAATATAAATATATTACTTTAATAATGGCTGGTACTATTGCTGGTTTAGGTGGTGCATATATGTCTATGGGATATGTCAGTTTCTTCTCTCGTGGAATGATTGCAGGTAGAGGATTTATAGGTATGGCTGCAGAGGCAATGGGGCGAGGAAATCCTTATGGTATTTTTCTTTCATCTGCACTTTTTGGAATTGCTGATTCACTTGCGACTCAACTACAAATGTTAGATTTTCCTTCACAGCTTATACAGACAATTCCTTATATAATTACTATATTAGGTATTTCAATATATTCTTATAGACATAAAAAAGTTAGGAAGGTTATTTAATATGAATTCAGGAAAAAGAGAAATGCAATGGTTAAAAAAGGCATATCCAATTAAGCATAATGAAATTATGGAAAACAACTGGATGTCTTATGTTGATAGTGGTAAAGCTTCAGATGAAAAAATATTAAAAGCCTGGGTAAGTAAAGTTCCAGGATCATTAGCACCTGTTCATTTAATTGTGTCAACAATTCAGGCAATGAGAAATAAAGGTTATGATGTTAAAGAAGCTGAGTTATTAATTGATGATGGTTTAAAAGCTATTGAATCTAAGAATTTTGGTGAATTACAAATAATTACATCTAAAATATATAAAGCTTTAAATGATGCTAAAAAAGATAATTTATCTGATTATTGGAATTATGAAGTTTTTAGCTGTTGGGAAGATATTGAAAAAAGTGTAAAATTTCCTGATAAAGAAAAAGTAAATTTTGAAGAAATATCACTTGAAGAAAGAATTAAAGCAGCATGGTATGCTAAATTGATTGGTGGTGCAATAGGTACACAATTAGAAGGATACTTAACTGAAAATATTCAAGAAGTATTTGGAATTGTAGATTATTATTTAAGAGAACCAGAAACTTATAACGATGATATAACATATGAAATAGCTTTTTTAGATGCATATCATAAATATGGAAAAAATATAACTTCTAATGAAGTAGCTTTTTCATGGCTAGAATTAATAATGGAAGGTTATTCTGCTGAAGAGGTTGCACTAAGTAATTTAAGAAGAGGTATTTATCCACCATATTCTGGAACTAATCAAAATTATTTTTCAGACTGGATAGGAGCTCAAATGAGAACTTCAATTCATGGAATGCTTTCTCCAGGTAATCCAAAAGAAGCAGCAAGACTTGCTGTTATAGATAGTTTAGTATCACATTTTAATAATGGGATGATTGGTGGTATGTTTAATGCAATTTTATTAAGTTTAGCTTTTGTTGAAAAGGATATGAAAAAATTGGTTTTAAAAGTAGTAGATCTTTTACCAAAGAAATCAGAGTATTACAAATATGCTATGCAAGGAGTCAACTCAGTTTTAAATTCTGATAGCTGGCAAGAAGCGTGGGATAAAAATTCTAGTATTATGGAAGAATATAGCTGGATGCACTCATATCCTAATGTTATTGCTGAAATAATAGCTTTATGGTATGGAGATAATGATTTTAATAAAACAGCAAGTATTATTTCAACAATTGGACTTGATTCTGATTGTAATGCTGCACCAGTGTTAAGTACTCTTGCAGTAGCATATGGAATGGATATAATTGATAAAAAATGGCTAGAACCTTTTGATGGGACTATTAAAACTGTTATGCGAAGATATAGGGAAGTTCATATTGATTACTTAATAAAAATGACAGTAGAATCTATAATAGAAAATAGCTAAATTACTTATCTTGTAATATTGTATTAAAAAGCAATTGCTTTCTTATAGTAAAGCATTGCTTTTTTATTACTTTTATAAAATAAAGCATATATAATATTTGTCTATATAAGAAATCTTTAATTAATTCACTTATTGATTTATATATAATAAAAACTTTCATTTCATATATCTTTAAATTAAAATTTAAAATAAATATGGGTAAAATATTAATAAAATAATTTATTTTATCTATCTTTATTCATTTAAATATAGGATACAATCACTTCATTATTTAGTATAAATTTATAGTTTATTTATATAAATAATAAATTAAATCACTTGATTAATATATATTAAGGATTAAAATAATATAGTATAGTTAAAATTAAATATTATTGTAATTGAGTTTTAATTTATTAAAAAAGCATAATTTAAACTATATTTAATGTTTAATAATCAGCAAGAAAGGAACTGTAAATGAAGGGAAACAAACTAAAAAAGGTATTACAAGTATTATTAACTTTTATTTTGATTGCAACCAATATTGGAAGCAACAGTAACAAAGTATATGCCGAAGAGGAAACTAATCTTGGAAGTAAGATATTCTATGATGTTGAAGTCATAGCAAATGGTTCTACCCTAGAAAGTGGCTCAGTAACTGAAGTTGACATTACTGATGACTTAAAACTAGATGTCACTTTGAAATGGAGATTAGATGATGATATATATTTAAAAGCAGGTGACTGGGCTGAATTACAGCTACCAACATTATTATCTAGTGTTGCTAGTCCAACATCAGGACCACTATTAGTTGGTGGTAAAACTGTAGGGACCTATGAAATTACTTCTGGCGGTAAACTAAAAGTTATTTTCAACAATGAACTAATAAATGAAGTGGAGCGTTCAGGAAAAATTGAAGAACTCTTTTATTTTGATTTAACTAAATTTGAAGATGATGCTAATCAAATCATTGAATTTAAAGATAGTATCAATAAGAATTTCACATTTGTATTAAAACCTACAGTGGAATCAAATTACGAAATAAATGATGAACCAATTCCGTTAGCTAGTGAAACAGATCTAGGAAGCGGGATTTTTAAAGATGTAAAAGTAGAGGTTAATGGTAGTGAACTAGTAGATGGTTCAGTGACTGATGTTAGTATTACTGATGGTTTACAGTTACAAATTACCTTTAATTGGGAGCTAGAAGACAATGTAGATTTAAATTCAGGTGATTGGGCTGAATTACAACTACCAGGATCTCTATCTGGTGTTTCCAGTTCTACATCAGGTTCCTTATTAGACAATGATAGTAATATAATAGGCAGCTATGAAATTACCTCTGAAGGTAAACTAAAAGTTGTTTTTAATGATGAACTTGTAGGAAAAATAGATCGTAAAGGAGAAGTTGGTTTACTTTTGAAGTTCGATGTATCTGAGTTTGAAGATGATGTTTATCAAAAGTTAGAGTTTGGTGAACCTATTAATAAAGGATTTGGAATAAAAGTTAAGCCTACTGGAAAAGTTTTTGACATCGATAAAATAGGTGAAGCTGATGCGAAAATAAATCCAACATATATTGATTGGACAGTGGATGTTAATACTAAATTAGAAGCACTAACTAATGGAAGTGTCGAAGATGTTATTCCAAATGGATTAATCTTAGACCCATCTTCTGTTGAAATTTATGAACTGATAGTTGGATCAGAGGGTAAGTTGACACAGGGAGGTTCAGTTACTAAGACTGTATCAACAGATGGTGGTAAGTTGAAAGTTGATTTTGGTGAAACTGACAAAGCATACCGTATTAAATATAAGACCACTATTGAAGGTGAATTAGAAGGAACTTATACTAATACAGCTACTTTAAAAGATAATGAAACTGATAAAGCTACTGCTAGTGCTACCGTTGATGGCCTTTCTAAAGGGTCACAAATTGAAAAAGAGGGATGGCAAAATAGTGAGAACAAAGACGAAATTATTTGGAGAATTTATGTAAATAAAGCGGAAGAAGCTCTTAATAATGTAAAAGTATTAGATACCTTACCTGCTGGATTGACACTAGATAGTATACATTACTGGAAATCAGATGCTAGTGGAAATTATGGAGCATATGTAGGAAAGGCAACTGAGTTTCCTCTTGTCCTTGGAGATATAACTGGAGCTTATTTAATCCAAGTAATCTCAAAAATTGATTATAACTATTTCGATAACTATACTAATCAACTATCTTTTGAAAATAAAGCGGAGTTAGAAGTAGATGGAATTGTTAAAGATAGCGCTAAGGATGAGGTTACTATTGATAGAGGATCTCTCTTAGAAAAATCTGGTAAAGAAACAACAAGCTATGGTGATTCAATTATTTCTTGGACACTTAATGTTAACAAAGCCAAACAATCTATTAATAATGCAACTATTACAGATACTATTGGCGCTGGTTTAGAGTTAATTGAAGGAAGTCTAAGTGTTTATAATGAAACTACAAAAACAACCTTAAGTGCATCTGATTATACCTTTACTAAAAATACAGATGGCACATTTACTATAAAATTAGGAGATATTACTGATGAATTTACAATCAAATATGATACTAAAATCATTGCTTCACTAGGTGAAGGACAAACTGGATATTCAAACAAAGGTGAATTATCTGGCGATAGCGGTTTGTCTGGGGATGGAGTAGGTCCTGAAGATACATCTAAAGAGGTAATTGTAAAACCAAGTGTGTCAAATATTTATAGTAAGGACAATGAGTATTATAAAGTAGTAGATGGAATAACTTACGACGGCATAAATTATGCATCAAAAACTATGAGCTGGAAATTAACTGTAGATGCTGTTAAGGAAAAGATTACAGAGCTTAAGATTACCGATTATTTTGAACCAGCAACTACAATGAAATTCATTGAAGATACTTTAAAAGTTGTAGTTGGAGAAACTGTACTTGTTAAAGATACAGACTATACATTGGTGGATAAGGGTGTAAATGGTTTTGAATTAGTTTTTATTAATGACCATAAACCTTTAAAGAGAGCTAAGTATGAAGTTTACTTTAAGACATCCTTTGACCCAAATGAAGTTTTAGCTGCAGGAGGTGTTTTAAATACAAAAGAAAACGGTCAGTATACTAACCATGTAACTTATACAGGTAAGGTAGAGGATTTAGAAGGAAAAATTAGGGACTTAGAAGAATCATCTGAAGCTAATTATTGGACTGGGACAGAATATGCAAATAATGGTAAGAAGTCAGGATCATTAGATAGGGATAATAGGACTATTTCTTGGCAAATTTATACAAATGCTTCAGGTCATGATTTAACCGGAGGAGAATTTATAATAACAGATGAGTTAACTGCAGGTAATCAAACAGTTAATAATGATGTAGTTGTATATGAATACAGCCTTGAAAAAGATGGCAATCAAACAAAAGGTAACTTAATTAATGTCAGTGAATATGAACTAGTTTATGATGATGATGGCAAAGGATTCACAGTAACTTTTTCAAATGGAGTTAATGTACCTGTACTTGTAGAATTTACTTCTAAAATAAATGGATTATCCGAAGAATGGTATAAAAACCAAGCTGTTGTGTCAGATAAGACAGAGCAAAATAAAACCTATGATGCTCAAGTTAAATATGATGATTATAATAAGTTTATTGATAAAAAAGCTTTAAACGATGATAAAGGTAATGTCTATACTGATGATGAGCTTAAATGGGAAGTTACCTTAAACCATAGCTTATCAAAAATTCCAAACGCAGTTTTTAAAGATGATATTAGTAAAGGATTAGTTTTACTAAATGATAGCATCAAAGTATATAAAGGCTCAATCAATGATGGTAATTTGGTTACACTGGCAACAGATGCGGTATCAATTACTACTAATTCCAGTGGAGAAACTGAGTTAACCATTACTTTAGGAGATTTAGAAGAAGTAAAATTCTTTGTGACCTATGCTACAGTGGTAGTATAAACAGAAGGCAAAGTAAGTAATAATGCCTCTTTATCAGGCTCTGGGGATATTCTTGATAGTTCAGGTAAAAAAGAATTTAATGCCAAGCAATCTTCATGGGGAACTGGTGGAGGTAAAGAAGATAAGGGACAAATTGAGATTGTAAAAGTTGATGAAGAAGGAAATACAATTACAATCCCAGCAGAATTTGAACTTTATTATTACCTTAATGGACAAAAGCAAGTCGTTACAGGGGCTAGTCAGATAACTAAAGATGGTAAGGTTCAATATGGTAATCTTCCATTTAGAACTTATTATCTAAAAGAAGTAGCAGCACCAGAAGGATATACTGGACTTGATGATGAACAAGAAATCATTGTTAATGCATCAACAAAGGTAATTTCTCTAAATGTAGAGAATAAGAAAATTCCTGATAAAACTTATGCAATTGGTGACTACACTTGGGTAGACACTAATAAGGATGGAATTCAAGATGCTGATGAACCAGCATTAGAAGGTGTAATTGTTGAACTCTATGATAAAACAGGAACAACAAAAATTGCAGAAACAACAACAGATAAAAATGGTAAATATATATTTGATGAATTAGAAGCAGGAGAATATAAAGTTAAGTTCACTCTAACAAAAGAGCAAGCTAAGATTTACGAATTCACTAAACAAAACTCTGGTGATAATTCAGCAGTAGACTCTGATGCGAATCCAATTGCAGGAGATCAATATGGTTGGACAAAAGAAATAAAATTAGATGATAGTAATACATCTTTAAATAAAGATTATAAAGATCAAGATTTCAATGCAACTGAAGGAATTGATCCAACATGGGATGCTGGAGTAATTCTAAGAGCAAAAGTGTCAATATCTGGAAAAAAGATTTGGGATGATGGTAACAACCAAGATGCAAAACGTCCAGAAAGTATAAAAATTAATCTATTAGCAGATGGTGTTAAAATCAACTCAGTGACAGTTGGTGCTAATGAAGGTTGGAAATGGTCATTTGAAAATTTATATAAATCAAATGCAGGCTCAACTACAGATATTGTTTATACAATCGCTGAAGAAGCAGTAAAAGATTATTCAACAACTGTAGATGGATACAATGTAACTAACTCTTATACACCAAGTAAAACAAGTGTTCAAGTAACAAAAGCTTGGGTAGGAAAAGTAGGGACAGAAGTAACAATCAAGTTATTTGCAGATAAATCAGATACAGGTAAGACTCTGACTCTAAATGCAGATAATAGTTGGACTGGAAGCTTTACAGAACTTGATGTAAATAAAGAAGGTAAGCCAATTGTTTATACTGTAGAAGAAGTTCCAGTAGATGGCTATAATACTATAGTTACAGGTAATGCGACTGAAGGTTTTGTAATAACAAACACACAAAAAACTTATGCTATAGGTGACTATACTTGGGTAGATACTAATAGAAATGGAATTCAAGATGCTAATGAACCAGTATTAGAAGGCGTAATTGTTGAACTCTATGATAAAACTGGAACAACAAAAATTGCAGAAACAACAACAGATAAAAACGGTAAATATATCTTTGATGAATTAGAAGCTGGAGAATATAAAGTTAAGTTCACTCTAACTAAAGAGCAAGCTAAGAAGTATAGATTTACCAAACAAAACTCTGGTGATGACTCAACAGTAGATTCTGATGCTGATCCAGTTACAGGTTGGACTGCTGTAATTAAGTTAGATGATGATAATGCATATTTAACAACAGATTATGAAGATCAAGAATTTAGTGCAACAGAAGGAATTGATCCAACATGGGATGCTGGTGTAATTATTAAAGATAAACCGATAGAACCTGAAAAACCAGCAACACCTAGTACAACAGAAGTATATCAAGTACCAAATACTAGTACTTCAGAAAATATAGTTTTATATTCAGGTTTAATAGTTATGAGTTTTGTACTTCTAATAATATTTAGAAAAAAAATAAATTGATTTATAAATAAAATTTTATATAATTTAAAATATAATTTAGAATAAATTGGGGCTTTTATCAAATATATCCATAAAATAATATGTGATAATAAATATCCCAGTAAACAAGAAAGAGGACAGCTTTATATCAAGTCCTCTTTTTTATATTATTAATCAAATAAATGGTTTACATAAACTGATGTGGTAATAATAATCCATTTTTATAAAATACATAATTATTTTATTTAGTTTAAAATCATTTCTTTATAGTGTTAAAAAGATACTAAGTCACTTATTTGTGCATACTTGTCAATAAGGTGTGTAATGGCATAATTTAAGTATATAAATAAATAATCTATTTAGTAAATATAACAAAGAGGGGTAATATGATGAAAAAAATAACTATATTTGGAAAAGGAAACATGGGAAGTGCAATTGGAAAAAGATTTGAAGATGCAAATAATACTGTTTCTTATATAGATTCAAAAACTATTGCGGATAATTTAGGAGATATAGTTGTATTAGCTATTCCATATAATGCAGTAACAAGTGTTTTAGAAACCTATAAAAATGAATTGAATAATATAATTATTATTGATATTACAAATCCAGTTGATTTTAATACTATGGATAATCTATTAGTTCCTTTAGATAGTTCTGCAGCTGAGAAGATTGCAAAAATAGCAGTTAATTCAAAAGTTGTAAAAGCATTTAATACAAACTTTGCAGCAACTTTAGAAAATAAAACTGTTACAAGTAAAGAAACAACTGTAGTTATGTTAGCATCTGATTCAATTGATGCAAAAAATGAAGTGACAGAGGCTCTTGAAGGTAGTGGCTTAGATGTTATTGATGCTGGAACTTTAAAACGTGCTAGAGAACTAGAAGCACTAGGATTTTTACAAATAACACTAGCAGTAAGAGAACAAATTAATTGGACAGGTGGATTTGCTGTTCTTAAATAATAAAATATTTATTACATTTAATGATAAAGATTTAGATTAGAAGGCAAGAATATATATTTTGTTCTTGTAAATGGAGGGAATATATGGCATATGGTACAGTAAATTTTTATTCAAATGTTTTTGGTCAAGATATGGAAGTTGATTTTCTTTTGCCTGACACAAGAAGAAGAGCTTTAAAATGGACTGATTGGAAAGATAGAAAATTTCCGGTAATTTGGCTTTTACATGGAAACAGTGATAGTCGTTCTTCATGGGTTAGAAAAAGTAATATCGAGTTATTTAGCAAGCTACTAGATGTAATTATTATTATGCCTTCATGTAATAGAGAGTTTTACACAGATAGTCAGCGAGGGTTAAACTTTTTTACATACATAACTGAAGAATTGCCTATTGTAATGAAAAATTATTTACCAATTAGTGACAAGCGTGAAGAAAATTTTATTATGGGTAATTCAATGGGAGGTTATGGTGCATTAAAATGTGCTTTTAATTATCCTGAAAAGTATGGAGCGGTTGCAAGTTTGTCAGGTGCAGTAAGTATAATAGATAATCTTTCACAAAATAATAATGATGAAATGAGTATAAATTTAAAATACATATTTGGATCATCTGAAAAATTCTTAAACACAGAAAATGATGTTTTCTATTTGATTGAACATTTAAAAGAAAAAGAATTTGGAAATAAGATAAAAGTTTATCAATGTTGTGGAAAAGAAGATTTTGTTTATGATGGAAACGTCAAACTTTATGATGCTTTAAGAAAATCAATTGATACATCTCTTTTTGAGTATAAAGAAGGTCATGGGGGTCATGATTGGTTCTATTGGAATCAAAGATTATCAGAAATATTCAGCTTTTTTGGATTTGAAGTTAATGATGATCATAATGATTCTGGGATTTTTGATATAGATAATAAAAAATTCTAGTATATCTTTAAAATATCTATTAATTTAGGAATATATTGTTAAGTAATATCTATTATTTTTAAAATATTCATTTTTATGATTATACGATTAACTAATTGATATAATCTATTTAATTGTGTTGAAAATAGAATATAACGTTGTTATTATTGCAATATGATTAATCGATAAATCATTTTTAAAATAAAATTATATTTTATAAAGGGAGGAAAATATGGCGAATAAGTATATGGGTTTAGCTCGTATAATAAAGCAAAATATTGGTGGAACAGATAATGTTGTATCTGTTGCTCACTGTGCAACACGTCTCCGTTTTAAACTAAAAGATGTAACAAAGGTAAATGAGGATGTATTAAAAAATACTGATGGGATTATTTCTAGTGTAAATGCGGGTGGACAATATCAATTAGTAATTGGACTACATGTTCCAGAAGTTTATTCAGCATTTTTAGATGTATCTCATATGCGAGGTTCAGGAGTAACAGATGACGAAGGAAATGCGATTGAGGGTGAAGTAGTATCTAATGAGAGTAAATCTTTACTTAGTATTTTAATGTCATTAATATCTGAAATTATTCAACCAACCTTAGGTGTTTTAGCTGCTTCTGGTATTCTTCAAGGCTTATTAGGACTCTTTGTCTTTTTAGGGTGGATGAGCTCTACCGATGGAACTTATATGTTAATTTATGCAATTGCAAATGGTTTCTTTTATTTCCTTCCGATTATTTTAGGAATGACTGCAGCACAAAAATTTGGTATAGATAGATTTATAGGTATGGCACTTGGTGGTGCTTTAGTTTATCCAACAATAATTGTAGCATCTAGTATGGAAGCATTAGGAACATTTTTTGCAGGTACTGCATTTGAAATGAACTACTATTTTACATTTTTAAAGATACCAGTAATTATGCCTGTATCAGGTTATACTTCATCTGTTGTTCCAATTATTGCATCTGTTTGGATTACATCTTTAATTTATAAACCTTTAAAAAAGGTAATGCCTGTAACAGTTAATTTCTTTATGGTACCACTACTTTCAATGGTACTTGGTGTAGCATTAGAATATATTGTTATTGGTCCAACAGTATCATTACTCATGGGAGCTATTCAATTCGTATTTAGTGCTATCGCAAATATTCCTGTTATTGGAGGAATTATTGGTTATACAATCGTAGGTGGAATTTGGGCAATACTTGTAACATTTGGCTTACACTGGGCATTAATACCACTTGGACTTCTTAATATGCAAACCATTGGATTTGATACAATTTTACCGGCAACATTTTGTCATAGTTGGGCTTTAATGGGTGCAGTATTTGCAATCTATATTAAAGTAAAAGATGAAAAATTTCGTAAAGTTGCTTTGCCAACTATTATTACAGCATTCTTTGGAACAAGTGAACCAATTATTTATGGTGTAGCTCTTCCACGCAAAAAACCATTCTATTATGCATGTGTAGCATCTGCAATTGGAGGTGCAGTAATGGGATTTGGTAAAGTAGTCGCATATGTATTGGGTTATTCAGGTATTGTAGGTTTAACTTGTTATATAGATCCAACTACAGGAAACTTATCAGGGGTATTCTTTGCAATTCTTGGGGGTATGATCGTTGCTCCAGTAATAGCATTCTTATTAACATGGTTCTTTTATACACCTGAAGAAACACAAGCAATCAATAATTAAAATATTACAATTTGATTAATCGTTATATCATTTAATTTTTAGAAATATGGAGGAATAAAGGAAAGAAAAATTACTGTTTCTTTCCTCTTAAAAAAATATGAAAAAAGAAATATTATTATGCCCATCTATGATGTTGGCAGATTATGGGCAATTAAAAAAAGAAGTTATTGAGTTAGATGAAGCAGGTGCTGATATTTTTCATTGTGATATTATGGATGGAAGTTTTGTTCCAAATATGACTATGGGGATAATGGATGTTATGGCAATTCGCAAATATACAAAAAAACCTATCGATTGTCATTTAATGATGGAAAATCCTGAAAATAAAGTTGATTGGTTTATTGATGCTGGTGCAAACATTATATATATTCATCCAGAAAGTGAAAGATATGTAATTAAAACTTTAGCACATATAAAAGAAAGGGGATGTAAAGCAGGCATAGCCATTAATCCTGATACAAGTATTGAAACTATTTATGAAGTATTAAACTTATGTGATTATGTTAAAGTAATGACTGTAAATCCTGGATTTGCTGGACAAAAGTTTATTGAATTTACAAAAGAAAAAATAAAAAAGCTTGTAAAGTTAAAAGAAAAATATGGTTTTAAAATAATGATTGATGGCTCTTGTAGTCCAGAAATTATAAAAGAACTTTCTTTAATTGGGGCAGATGGATTTATATTAGGAACTAGTGCTTTGTTTGGAAAAAAAGAAAGCTATGCAGTTTTAATAGATAATCTTAGAAATATGTAGGAGGCGAAAATGAGTTTTAAACAGAATTTTTTATGGGGAACATCCATAAGTGCAGCTCAATCTGAGGGTGCATGGAATATAGGTGGAAAGAGTCCGATTTTACTTGATTATGCAACTAGTGGAAATCCAACTACAAATTCTCGTACTATCCATTTTATAGATGAAAATGGAAACAGATCACAAATGCCTATGATGGTTTCTACTAAAATTCCAAAAGGGGCAAAACTAGAAATATTTAATGATTTATATTATGCAAATCATAATGCAAGTGATTTTTATCATCATTATAAGGAAGATATTACACTTATGTCTGAAATGGGTTTTAGCACTTTTAATACATCAATTTCTTGGGCTAGAATATTTCCGTACGGAATTGAAGGTGGTATAAATCAAGAAGGTGTAGAATTTTATAGAAATGTATTTACAGAGTGTAAAAAACACAATATAAATCCAATTATTACTTTATATAAATATGATGAACCAGTTTATTTTATGGAAAAATATGGTGGTTGGACTAATAAAGAAATGATTAACCAATTTGTAGAATTTGCTCGAGTTTGTTTTACAGAGTATAAAGGATTGGTTACTAAGTGGGTTACCTTTAATGAAATTAATATGCTTTTGGCTAATACTATTACTGGTCATTTAGAAACTGAAGAAGAGCCTAATCAAAAATATATAGAAGTACACAATCAAATGATAGCAGCCGCAAAAGTTGTGAAGCTTGGACACGAAATTGATGGAAACAATCTAGTTGGTTGTATGATTTGTGGACTTTGTAATTATCCTTTAACTAGTGATCCATATGATGTTATGGAAACATACAAAAGGTTCCAAGATGAATTTTGTTATTGTGCAGACACAATGATGAGGGGCTCGTATCCAGGATTTGTAAAAAGAATCTGGAAAGAAAATAATGTTGACTTAAAAATTACAGAAGAAGAGAAAGTTATTTTAAAAGAAGGAATAGCTGATTTTTTAGCATTTTCTTATTACATGTCATTTTGCGTAACTACACATGAAGATGCTGAAAGTAGTCAAGGAAATATATTTCAAGGAGTTAAAAATCCTTATTTAGAATTTCCGTCTTGGGGTTGGTCAATTGATTCTATTGGCTTTAGATATTTTCTTAATTTTCTTTATGATCGTTACCAAAAACCACTTTTTGTTATAGAAAATGGTTTAGGTGCGTATGATAAAGAAGAAGATGGAAAAATACATGATCCTTATAGAATTGATTATTTACGTAGTCATATAAGTGAAATGAAAAAAGCAGTAGAAGAAGGCGTTGATGTTATGGGATATACAACTTGGGGAGGCTTTGATTTAGTCAGTGCTTCAACAGGACAAATGGCTAAAAGATATGGGCTTGTTTATATTGATATGAATGATGAAGGTAATGGAGATTTTCACAGAAGTAAAAAAGATTCCTTCTATTGGTATAAAAAAGTAATAAAAAGCAATGGAGAGGACTTAAAATAGATATAATAATGAAAATATTTAATAAATTAACTAAGAAAAGAAATGATAATGAATATATATATAATATTTGTAATGGAGTGGTAAAAGACGTTAAAGAATCATCAGATCCTGCTTTTAGTGAAGAAATGATGGGAAAAGGAGTTTGTATTATAACAGATGATAAAGACATATATTCTCCTGTAACTGGAGAATTAATTGTTGTATTTCCTACAAAGCATGCTTATGGTATAAAAACAGATAATGGAGTTGAATTATTAATTCATATAGGTATTAATACAGTAGAATTAAATGGTGAAGGTTTTACTTGTACTCTTAAGCAAGGATCAAAAATTAAAAAAGGTGATAAACTTTGTGAAGTTGATTTTAAATTAATTAAAGATAAAGGATATGATCCAACAATTATGGTGGTTTTGACAAACTTAAAAGATTTTACTGATGTATCAAAATATTTTGGAGAATTAGAATTAACTGATAAAATTATGCAGGTTAAAAGGTAGATAAATGAAAATTGCAATAGGAAATGATCATGTGGCAATTGACATGAAAAATGAAATAAAATTATATTTAGAAAATAAAGGATATGAAGTTATCAATGTTGGAACTGATTCAACAGAACGATTTAATTATCCAGTAAGTGGTTTTAAAGTTGGAAAAATGGTAGCTGAAAATAAAGCTGATTTAGGAATTTTAATTTGTGGGACTGGTGTTGGGATAGGTTTAGCAGCTAATAAAGTTCATGGTATTCGCTGTGTAACTTGTTCCGATCCATATACTGCAAAACTAAGCAAAGAACATAATAATACAAACATTCTTTCTTTTGGTGCTAGAGTTATTGGTATTGAAACTGCAAAGATGATTGTAGATGAATGGTTAAATGCAAAGTTTGAAGGCGGTCGCCATCAAAACCGTATTGACATGTTAAAAGAAATTGAAGAAACACAAAATCTTTCAGAATAATAATATTTAACTAAATTATAATAATGATATTATTAATTTAAAAAAACATTCGTGATATAAGTAATTATTTGTCTAAGAATGTTTTTTTTAATATTATGTAAAAAAGAGTGTATAAGAGATTAATCTTTAGTAGATTCACGTTCAATAAGTTTAATTGAGCAAACAACATCATCCTTAATATCATTGTCAACACCTTTTATTAAATCATATAATTTTTGAGATGCAATTTTAGCCATAAGTTCAGGATAACGTTCAATTGTCGTAAGAGTTGGAGATGTAATTTCAGATTGAAAAGTATTATCAAATCCTGTAACTTTAACATCTTCGGGAACACGAAATCCTCTTTTTCTTAAACCTGCGATTGTACCAATTGCTGCATTATCACTAGCACAAATGACTCCATCAACATTTTGTCCTTTATCTAGATATTCTAAAATTAAATCAGAGGCTTGTCCAACAGAAGAAGTTGTTTTCTGCATTTTAATAACTTTATTACGATTGTAAACAATATTATTATCACTAAGTGCATCAAGATAACCTTGTTCTCTATCTGATACAATATCTTTTAATCCTCTACTATTAAGATAAATGATATCTTTACAACCTTTTTTTATAAGTAATTGTGTAGCTTGATATGTAGCGGTCCATTCATCCGAACGGATAATAGGTAAATTCATTGTATTTACAGGATTTCTATCTATTAATACGATAGGTATTTTTCTAGAAATAAGATTACTATCAAACATTTTTTGGCAAGATATGCAAATAATTCCGTCAACAAGTTGTTGGTCAAGAAGTTTAAAATATTCTTTTTCTTGTTCTGGATCATTAGCGGTATTACAAATAAAAACTGGATAACCTTTTTCATAAAAATAAGATTCTATCATAGTAGTAATATGAGCAAAATAATAGTTAATAATATTTGGAAGAATTACTCCAATTGTATGGGAAGATGATATACGTAAACTTTTTGCAGCACTATTTGCTACATAGTTATATTCTTTTATTACAGAGTTAACAAGAATGCTTGTTTCTTCTGAATATCTTCCTGTTTTATTTATTACATTAGAAACAGTTGCTGTACTGACACCAGCAATTTTTGCTATTTCTTTCATTGAAATTTTAGGTTTACTCATTTACTGAAATTCCTCTCTGATTAACATTAACCATAGTATATATATTAGATAATAACAATGCAATAACATAAAATCAATTAATTTTTATAATGGTTATATTAGTGTAATAAAATTAAAATAATTAAAAATGTTATACTAATTATATAATTGAAAAAATCAAAAAAATATTTTTATAAAGAGGGGTGATTAGCATGGGTTTATCAACATTTGAAATATTTAGTAGACTTTTATTAAGTATGATTTTTTCAGGTTTGATAGGATTTGAACGTGAAAAAAGTAATAGTAATGCAGGAATGAAAACTCATATACTAGTTGGAATGGGGGCAACAATTGTCGCTCTTATACAAGTAGAAACAAATTTAATTGTTAAAGGATTTGGCCCTGAAAGTAAGGTTGGTGTAGATGCAGTTAGGCTTATAGCACAAGTAATTAGTGGTGTTGGATTCTTGGGTGCTGGAACAATAATTGTTACAAAAAGAAATATTATTGGTTTAACTACTGCAGCTTCTATTTGGGGTATTGCTAGTGTTGGAACAGCTTTAGGTATGGGATATTTTAATATTGCTATAATTGGAACTGCATTAATATTACTTTCTTTACTATTTTTTAAAAAAATATGGATCGTTCAAAGTGCAGAATATATAATAATAAAATATATTACAAATGATAAAACAATCAACGAAATAAATAAAAGTTTAGAAAAATTAGATTTATCTTATGAAACTGTAAGATGGTCGACAAGTCCATTTGGACATGATTTAATAACTACTCATGTTTTTAAAGTCAATTTAAGTACGAGTGTTTCTTTTGGTATTATTGTTGAAACAATTTCTAAGATAGATAATATTATTAGTATTGAACTCTCTAATATTGGATAGAATATTTCTTATCTTTTATATAATAGTAAATTAATATTTAAATATTCTTATTTTATTTAAATATTTTTTATATTTTAATGATTTTTTGGACATATGGCCATAGACTATAATAATATCGTATATGTATAATAAAAAAAACTAAGCTGATGCTGTGTTATGAAATTACAATTTAGTTTTACATAATGCAATTTCAAAAACAAAGGGGAATATTATAATGAATAGATTTATTATTTTGTTTTTAATCCTACTATTTGTATTGGTAAATATTTCAGCTTGTTCTAGTAAGTCGAATGAAAATTTAGTAGTTGATGATTTTACAGCAACTGAAATATTACAAGAAGAACTATCTATTGAAATAGACATTACTGAAGATTTATATGAAACAGATAAATTTTTAATAATTGTTCCTAGTGATTGGAGTGTAATGGAAATTGATGGAGGTTTTAGAATATACAAATCAAATTTAGAATTAATTCAGATTCAATATGTAGGTTTTAATCAAGGGGAAACCCATGCAATGCTTCAAGCTAAACAGCTATCTAAAAATAGCGAAGGAACAGGGCCAGAAGAAATTGAAATTCTTAATAAAATCTTTTGGCATACAACATATCTTAATGGAGATATTGAAGCAGGATATTACGCTAGAATTGAAGAAGGCGGTATTATGCTTACAATTCAAACTATGAAAGGAACTTATGAAACAAACAAGGAATATACAAAAATTCTTGATACAGTGGTTTTCAAATAAAATCTTCTTTTTCTTAATACAATATAAATGTTTATCAGCTTAGTTTTATGGTTAGTAAATAATTATTGATATAAGGAGTGATTTTAATGAAAAAAATACTAATTTTGATTTTATCCACATTGTTTATTCTATCTATAACTACAGGATGTTCTAATAAATCAGATAATCAAGCTTATACAGATTCATCTTTTGAAACAATAGATGAAGAAGCTATAGAAGAGAGCACATCTAGTGAAGATTCAAGTGCAGAAACAATTCAAGGTGTGCTTTGTGAAGCTGAGAGATTTACAATAATTGCTCCAGAAGGATGGAAAATCTTAGAACTTACTGCTGCAGGAGGTTTTCAATTATATAAATCAAGCGGAGAAGTAATACAAATTCAGTATACTGGTATTAATCAACATGATGAAGCAGCAAAAAACGAAATAATATATTTTGCTGAAAGTAAAGATGGAACTGATCCAGTAGAAATTCAAATGTTAGGTAAAGATTTTTGGACAACTGATTATTTATACAATGGAGAAAATCAAACCATGTATGCACGCATGGAAGATGGAGTTAAATTAACTATCCAAACTGCTAAAGGAAATTATGACAATAATGAAGAATTTAAGGCTATATTAGACACTATAGTATTTAAATAAGCAAAGGTATCAAAATGAATGATTTAATAATAACCTTAACTATAATTGTAATAACGGGTATTGTTGTAACTTTTATACTTTTTAACTATGTTAAAAACAGAAAGATAAAAAAAGAAGAATTAGAAAAATTTTGTTTAGATAACGGTTATACCTTTAATATGATAAAGGATTCATCTAAATCTGTAATAACTATAAGTAAAGATAATATCTTCTTAGAAAGTGTTATGAGCTTACATTTAGATGAAGAGTCTGATTATGAAATGTTTACACGTTGGATATCTTATGAATCAGATGATGATAGGCCAGTATTTGTTATAGGAAGCATACCTATTGATAGTGATTGGAATAATTTACCAGAGTCACTTAAAAATATAGCTATTAAAAAAATAAAAGATGAAACTGGTCAAAATCTTAATCCTGAAAGTGCGAAAATTATTGAAACAGATAGTAAATCAACTTTTCTTTTATTTGATGAAACATCTAATTTAAGTCAAAAAATTATTCATAAATTAAAACCACAGCTTAGTAGGTGGTCTAATAAACATACAATTTTTATCGAAAGTAATAAAGATGAAATAAAATTAAATATATATAATTATTTCATTGAAAATGTAGATTCCTTAAAAAAAATATTTGATCTTGTTGATAATTTATAAGTTTAATAAATCCATTAAGAAATATCACCTCACATAAGTG
>JAAZCQ010000003.1 GCA_012513225.1 Erysipelotrichaceae bacterium | reverse complement strand
ATTTTAAAAAATGTTTTATATAAATATCTTATTTTACGTTTAAAATTATTGTTTTTATAAAAAAAGATTGTTTTTAATTTTATTTAGGTAATATCTCTTTAAAATGTAGCAAATATAAGCTAAAATTATAATTGTAAATAGGAGGATATTTAAATGGTTTTAGTATCAGCAAAAGAAATGCTTGAAAAAGCGCACGCTGGCCATTATGCGATAGGTCAGTTTAACATTAACAACATGGAATGGATTAAGTCTATATTAGTAGCAGCTGAAGAAACAAAATCACCTGTTATTCTAGGTGTTTCAGAAGGTGCTGGAAAATATATGTTAGGCTATAAGAATGTTGTTGGAATGGTTAAAGAAATTCATGATTTTTTAAATGTTACAGTTCCAGTTGCAATTCACTTAGACCATGGTTCATTTGAAGGGGCAAAAGCTGCAGTTGAAGCAGGATTCACATCAGTAATGTTTGATGGTTCTCATTTCTCATTCGAAGAAAATTTAGAAAAATCAAAAGAGATAATTGCTTATGCTCATGAAAGAGGAATTTCTGTTGAGTGTGAAGTTGGTGGCATCGGTGGAGAAGAAGATGGTGTTGCATCAATGGGTGAACAAGCTTCTCCAGAAGAATGCGGAATAATTGCTGATTTAGGTGTTGACTTTTTAGCGGCAGGTATTGGAAATATTCACGGAAAATACCCAGATAATTGGGCAGGATTAAACTTTGATTTACTTGCAGAAATTCAAGAAGCTACTAAGGGAAAACCTCTAGTATTACATGGTGGCTCTGGTATACCAGATGATCAAGTTGCTAAGGCTATTACATTAGGTGTTTCTAAGATTAACGTTAATACTGAGCTTCAATTAGTTTTCCAAAAAGCAACTCGTAAATACATTGAAGATGGTAAAGACTTAGTAGGTAAGGGATATGATCCTAGAAAATTATTAGCGCCAGGAACAAAAGCAATCGAAGAACAAGTAATCGAAATGATGAAAAAATTTGGTTCAGCTGATAAAGCATAAAACACAACAAGCCTCTAAGGAGGCTTTTTAATAAGGAGAATAGATATTGATGAAGGCTGTTTTATTTGATATGGATGGGGTTTTAATAGATTCAGAAACGTTTTACATGGAAGGTACATATATTTGGATGAAAGAATTAGGGTTTACAGGAACATATGAAGATATTTGCACTGTTATTGGAACCTCAATGAAAACAACCTACGAAATGCTTCAAAAGATGTTAAAGAATAAATATTCCATAAAAGAAATTGAAAATAGAAATGTAGAGTATTTTAATGAAAATCCTATAGATTATAAAAAAATAATGATAAAAGGAACATTAGATTTAATAAAACATTTACATAATAATGATATTAAACTTGCTGTATGCTCTTCTAGTCCTAAAGAAAATATAGACCATGTGATGGAAGTATGTGGTTTTAAAGAGTATTTAGATTTTGATATAAGTGGGGAACAATTAAAACATTCTAAACCTGCACCTGATATATATTTAAAAGCTAGTGAGGTATTGAATGTAGATCCTTTAGAGTGTATTGTAATTGAAGATTCAAGTATAGGTATTGAATCTGGGAAAAATGCAAATATGCATGTAGTTGCATATAAGGATTATAGATTTAATCAAGATCAATCTAAAGCTGATAAAGTTTTTTCAAGTATGAAAGAGATACAAGACTATATTGATACATTGATTGCTAAATAATTTACTATATAATAAGTTTTGCTATAATATAGTAGATTTTAATGAAAGAAGGCAATATGAAAAAAGTAATAAAAATTGAAGGCGGACATGAATTAAATGGGGAAGTTACAATAAGTGGTTCTAAAAACGCTACTGTAGCATTAATTCCTTCTGCAATCTTAGCTCAGGGTCCAATAACCATAGTTGGTGTACCAACTATTTCAGATGTAGATTCTTTATCTGAAATTTTGGGTGACCTAAATGTTAAAGTAACAAAACTGGCACAAGATCATATAATAATTGATCCTACAGATATTAAAAACATTCCATTAGAAAGTTCTGCAGTAACAAAGCTAAGAGCTTCATATTACTTTATGGGAGCTTTACTAGGTAGATTTGGCGAAGTTAAGATGAAGATGCCTGGAGGATGTTATCTGGGTCCTAGACCAATAGATTTACATTTAAAAGGATTTGAAGCATTAGGTGCAAGTGTTAAGTATGAACAAGGTTCATATACAATCAAAGCAGAAAAATTGGTAGGTACTAAAATATTCTTAGACATTTCTTCAGTAGGTGCAACAATTAATATAATGATGGCTGCAGTATATGCTCAAGGTAGAACTACTATTGAAAATGCTGCAAAAGAACCTGAAATAATTGATGTTGCTACCTTATTAAATAAAATGGGAGCACAGGTTAGAGGTGCTGGAACAAATGAAATTACAATAGATGGTGTTGATAAACTAATGGGATGTTTCCATGAAATAATTCCAGATAGAATTGAAGCAGGAACTTTTATAATATTAGCTGCAGCTGCAGCAAGAAAAATGAAAATCAACAATATTATTCCTCAACACTTAGATTCTTTGTTGTCTAAACTTGAAGAAATGGGTGTAAAGATGATGGTTGAAATAGATAGTGTAACAATAGAAAAAAGTGATGAATTAAACGCGGTAAGTATTAAAACATTACCTTATCCTGGATTTGCGACAGATCTTCAACAACCATTAACTACATTATTAACTCAGTGTTCAGGAGAAAGTACTGTAAAAGATACTATATATCCAGAAAGATTTAAACATTGTATTGAGCTTCAAAGAATGGGTGCAGATATTGAGTTAAGCCCAGGAAAATCTTTTATTAAAGGGCCAACAAAATTATATGGAGATAAGGTAACAGCAACAGATTTAAGATGTGGAGCTAGTTTAGTAGTAGCTGGTTTAATTGCTGATGGAATTACTGAAATACATGAAATTTCACATATAGATAGAGGCTATGAAGATATTGATGGAAAATTAAAAAATCTTGGAGCTAATATTTGGAGAGAAGAAATAGAAGATTAAAAATATTTTTATTTATACTGTTTAAAAAGATAAGATTTTAGAATAATAAAGTTGTTTAATAGAGCTTTTTTATTATATTACATTGGATTGTAATTAAATAAATAAGTTCTTTTTATTTTGTTATAATTAGTTTTAAATAATTTTAAAGAGTTAAATTCTTCTTTATATTTAATGGTGTAAAAAAATGATACAATAAATAAAATTACTATTTATATGGTATGATAAACAAATATGATTTATACATATAAGATAATAAAGTTACTAAAGTAAAGAGGGAAATAATTATGAAAAACTCCAATTATAAAAATGATAGTGCACTATATAAAAGAGTTGGTTTAAGAGTAGTTTTGGCTATAATTAGCTTTCTTTTATTAATATTTGTATTTCCAAAGCTTATTTCTATATTATTACCTTTTGTTGTTGCCTTTGTAGTAGCTACAATTCTTAATCCTTTTGTAAATGAAATGACAAAAAAAGGTAAAATTTCAAGACGTGCAATTGCTGCTTTTTTAAGTGTGACTGTCTTTATGATTGTAGTTTTACTATTAGGGCTTGTTATTTATGGTATTGGAAAAGAGTCAATATCCTTGGCAACTGCAATACAGCAAAATTGGGATGAAATTATTGGTACCCTTGGCAATATAGAAGGTAACCTTAGGGAACAGTTTGGTTTTCTTCCAGTTCAGGTTATTGAGGCATTAACAAATTTAGAAGAAAGCATTCTTAAATTTGTTCAAAATGTGAGCAAAAATATTTTGAACATTGTAATTACTGTGACTACAACAGTTACAGGAAAAACAGGAACTTTTCTTGTTAACTTTATCATAACGGTTCTAGGGTCTTATTTTATCATTGTAGAATATGATGCTATTATCAATTTTATGAAAAAACATGTTGGTAATCGCATTAGTGAATTTATAGTGTTAATAAAACAATCTATTCTATCAGCTTTGGGTGGCTATATAAAATCACAACTTATTCTTGCTTTTTTTGCATTTATATTTATGCTTATTCCTCTAGCAATTTATAGACAACCCTACGCACTACTAATTTCTTTATTTCTTGGTTTTATTGATCTATTACCAATTGTGGGAACAATTTCTGTGCTAGTGCCATGGGGAGTTGTTTTATTGATTAGTGGAAATATAAGTAAAGGTGTATTTATTATTGTTTTAGGGGTAGTATTTTTCATTGTTAGAAAGATTATTGAACCTAAAGTTGTTGGAAGTCAAACAGGATTGCATCCACTAGCAGCACTAATTAGTACTTATATTGGTTTAAAAATTTCAGGGGTTTTGGGTGCTATTATGGGACCAATGATTTTGATGTTATTTACTAGTATTATAAAATCAGGTATATTTGATAATACAATATCTGATATAAAAACAGTGATAGGAAATGTTTCAAAGATTCTTCACAGTAATGAAAAATCAACTTGAGATAAATATTTGATTGTATCTACTTGATTTGTAGATAATCTTGTGTTAATATATGCAAGCACTTACTTTAAATCCACAAGAGATTTAAGGCGGAAGGGAGAGAAAATAATGAAACCTGGAATTCATCCAAAATACGAAAAGACTACTGTAACTTGTACAAGTTGTGGTACTGTGTTTGAAACTGGATCAACTAAAAAAGATATTAAGGTAGACACTTGCTCTAATTGTCATCCGTTCTATACAGGTAGACAACGTTTCGCAGCTGCTCAAGGTCGTATTGAGAAGTTTAATAAAAAGTTTGGTCTTAAAGACGAAGTAGAAGAATAAGGGCATAAGTCCTTATTTTTTTGTCTTATAATTAATAAAAGAGGATAGTAATATGAGCATGATGTATAATCAATATAGGCCTGGATGGGTTGAAGTTATTGCAGGCTGTATGTTTGCAGGAAAAACAGAAGAATTAATTAGAAGAATTAAAGTATTAGAATTTGCAAAAAAGAAGATTAAAGTATTTAAACCTTCAATTGATAATAGATATAGTGATACAAAAATAGTTTCACATGCAGGAAGTAGTGTAGAATCAATAATACTATCAAAAGCAGAAGAAATATTTGATTATATTGATGAAGATACTGATGTTGTTGCGATTGATGAAGTACAATTCTTTGATGAAGCTATTAGTGAAGTTTGTGATGTTTTAGCAAAACAAGGAAAAAGAGTAATGGTTGCTGGTTTAGATACAAATTTTAAGGGTGAACCATTTGGTATGATGGCAAATCTAATTACAGAAGCAGAATTTGTTACAAAACTAACTGCTGTATGTTCTATTTGTGGTTCTCCTGCAACAAGAACACAAAGACTTGTTGATGGAGAGCCTGCAAGTTATAATGACCCTCTTATATTAGTGGGAGCAAGTGAATCTTATGAAGCAAGATGTAGACATTGTCATCAAGTAAAAGATAAAAAATCGATATTAAACAGGAGGTGAATATATGAATTCAATGATAGAAAAGCTAAAGGTAATTAATAAAAGATATTTAGAATTAAATGATCTTTTAGTGAGTGAAGCAGTAATAAGTAATCCAAAAGAAATTGCAAAACTTGCAAAAGAGCAAGCATCACTTTCTCAAGCAGTAGATGCATATAATAAATACTTGAATTTATCAAATGGTATAGAACAAGCAAAGATAATGCTAAATGAAGATGATCCTGAATTAAAAGAAATGGCTAAAATGGAACTAGAAGAACTTACACCTGTTTTAGATAAACTTTTAGAAGATATAGAAATAATACTAATACCTAAAGACCCAAATGATGACCATAATGTAATTATGGAAATTAGAGGTGGTGCTGGAGGAGATGAAGGTAACATATTTGCTGGTGATTTATTTAGGATGTATTCACGTTATGCAGAAAATAAAGGCTGGAAAGTACAAGTTTTAGAAGCAAGTGAGTCTGAAGCTGGAGGCTTTACTCAAATTATTTTTGCTATAAAAGGTTCAAATGTATATAGAGAATTAAAGTTTGAATCAGGTGCACATAGAGTACAAAGAGTACCTAAAACAGAAACTCAAGGAAGAATTCATACTTCAACAGCAACAGTACTATGTCAAGCAGAAGCGGAAGATGAAGATGTAGAAATTCCAATGTCAGATTTAACATTTGAAACACATAGGGCTTCAGGAGCTGGTGGACAACACGTAAATAAAACAGATAGTGCAGTAAGAATAGTACACACTCCTACAGGGATTTCAGTAAACTGTCAAGAAGGAAGAAGTCAAATTGAAAATAGAGAAACTGCATTAAGAATTATTAAAACAAGGGTAATGGAAGAATACCAAAGAATCAAAGATGAAGAAGCTGGTATTGAAAGAAGAGCAAAAATAGGAACTGGAGATAGATCTGAAAAGATAAGAACTTATAACTATCCTCAAAATAGAGTGACAGATCATAGAATAGGCTTAACTATCACTCAATTAGATAGAATCATGGAAGGAAAGCTAGAAGATATTATTGATGGACTTTTAAAAGAAGAACAAAAACAAATACTAGCTAAAAACTAAGATGACTTTTAGAGAGCTTGTAAAAAAATATAAAGAACTTTGTAGAATAAATGATGTTCCACAAGAAACAACAATGCTTTATCTTTTAGAGTTAACTCAAAGTGAATCTTATGATTTATATATGAATTATGAAAATGAAGTAAGTAATGAACTTTTAAAAAAATTTGAAGAAGGAATGGAAAGAATATTAAACCATGAACCAATGCAACATGTATTAGGTTATTCTTGGTTTTATGGATATAAGTTTATAGTTAATAAAGATGTATTAATTCCTAGACCTGAAACAGAAGAATTAGTATCATATATACTGAACTTTATTGATAATAGATTCAAAGATAAAAACATTGTTGTAGCAGATATTGGTACAGGCTCTGGAGCAATATCTATTAGTCTAAAAAAAGAAGAAAATGATCTTACTGTTTATGCAAGTGATATCAGTAAAGAAGCAATTGAAACTGCAAAAATAAATGCTAAAGAAAATGGTGCACAAATTAATTTTCTAGTAGGAGATATGTTAGAACCATTTAAAGATATAAAATTAGATGTCTTAATTTGTAATCCTCCATATATTCCAAGTGATGAAGTATTAGAAGACTCTGTAAGTGAATTTGAGCCTCATATTGCATTATTTGGTGGTGAAGATGGATTAAAGTATTACAAACATATATTTAATAATTGTAAAGACTATTTAAACGAAAATAGCTTTATGGCATTTGAAATTGGCTATAATCAAAAAGAAGCATTAAGCAAGGAAATAAAAAAATCTTTACCAGAAGCATCTTTTGAAATAATTAAAGATATTAATGGTAAAGATAGAATGTTATTTGTATTTTTATAAAGAATAATCATGTTGAATATTACTCAACATGGTTTTTTATTGTTGAGTTGTAGATAAAACTTTTTGTATTGTTTTAAATCTTTGTGAGGTTCTACTCATAATAAAGCTTCCAATAGTTATAAATAAAAAGAAAGAAAAAACCCCAAAATCTTCAAGATAAGCTAAGTCTAAAATAACCAACAAAAATATTGCGAAGAATGATAAAACAGCAAATATCTTTTTACCAACACTACTCTTTTTCTTTCTATCATTAAGTAATTCCGTAAGTAATTCTTTATCAAAATATGTTATACGTAAATTTCTTAGTTCATTTTGAGCTTTTTTTAATTTATTAGAACTAGAAACAGCTACTATAATAGAGCTTATAAATATTCCTAAAAAAAGAAAATTAGATATTACAGATATTATATAACTATAGTAAGTAAAAGGTAATAATAAAAACATTATTGTAAAACTTGCAAAAATTCCAGCAATACCAAGAGAAGATAAATCAGATTGTTTATCAGCTTCATCTATAATTGGAGCAATATTTTCTAAAGGTGTATATGGATCATAGGATTTGTTAAAAGCTTCCTTGATTTTAGATACAGCGTGTTCATTTAAATTAGAACTTCCAGTTGCGATTTCATCAAGTGCCTTTATTAATTCACTAGCATCTATTTTTTGCTCACTATTGTTAACATTTTGTTGACTCATATTTAAAACTCCTTTATAGCATTTTATCATATCTTGACTATAATAAGTAAAGAGGATGATTATATGTTGATTTTAAATAAAGAAAATACAGATTTAATTGTAAAAGCTTTGATAAAAGATAAGGTTATTGCTTATCCTACTGATACTGTATATGGACTAGCAAGTCGTTTTGATTCTATACAAGCTAAACAAAATTTAATAAATAAAAAAAATAGGCCACATGAAAAATCATTTCCAATAATGGTAAGTGATATAGAAATGATGAAAACAATAGCAATTGTTACAAAAGAAGCTGAAATAATTATTAAAGAATTTATGCCTGGACCTTTAACTGTTATATTAAAAAAACAAAGTCATATTGATGATTATGTAAATGATGGAAAAGAAACTTTAGCAATTAGATTAGCTAGTGATAATTATATTAAAAAAATAATTGAAGAATTAGGATCACCAATATTTTTAACAAGCGCAAATAAGTCTAATTTACCAGTTTGTACTAATGAAAAAGAAATTGAAGAGTATGATTTAGCAGACTTAATTGTAAAAGGAAAACCTTTAAACAATATTGCTAGTACTATTGTAGATTTAAGTGATAATAATATTAAAGTTTTAAGAGAAGGGCCAATATCATTAGAAGATATTAATAAAGTTTTAATTAAATAATAGATATTAAAATTAAAAAAGCCTTTTTAAAAAGATAAAATTGGTGTATTGTATTAATAATGTAAATGGGGGTAACTAGTAATGGATAAAGAATTATTTGATGCAATAAATTTAGAAAAGAATAGACAAAGACATAATATTGAACTTATTGCTTCAGAAAACTTTGTATCACAAGATGTTTTAGATGCTGTGGGAAGTGTACTTACAAATAAATATGCAGAAGGATACCCATCAAGAAGATATTATGGGGGATGTCAATATGTAGATATTGTAGAAAACCTTGCGATTGATAGATTAAAGAAGATTTTTAATGCTGAACACGCTAATGTTCAAGCACATTCAGGTTCTCAAGCTAATATGGCTGTATATATGTCTGTATTAAAGCCAAATGATAAAGTATTAGGCATGGACTTAAGCTCTGGTGGACATTTAACTCATGGCTCTCCTTTTAGCTTTAGTGGTATTCTATATGACTTTTATTCATATGGAGTAGATAAAGAAACAGAAATGATTGATTATGATAAAGTATTAGAACAAGCAAAAGAGTTACAACCAAAAATGATTGTAATAGGAGCAAGTGCTTATTCTAGAGAAATAGATTTTAAGAGATTTAGAGAGATTTGTGATGAAGTTGGAGCATATATGATGGTTGATATGGCTCATATTGCAGGTCTTGTTGCGGCAGGTTATCATCAATCACCAGTACCATATGCAGATTTTGTAACAAGTACAACACATAAAACACTAAGAGGTCCTAGAGGTGGAATTATTCTTTGTAAAGAAAAATTTGCAAAGATATTAGATAAAACAGTATTCCCTGGAATTCAAGGAGGACCATTAATGCATGTCATAGCTGGAAAAGCAGCATGCTTTAATGAAGCACTTCAACCTGAATTTAAAGAGTATGCACATAATGTAGTAAAAAATGCTAAGGCTTTATGTGAATCTCTTCAAGAAGAAGGTTTTAGAATTGTAACTGGCGGAACTGATAATCATTTATTAAGTGTTGATGTAAAATTATCAATTAATATGACAGGAAAAGAAGCAGAAAAATTATTGGATGAAGTAAATATAACTTGTAATAAAAATACCATTCCTTATGATACTGAAAAACCATTTGTAACAAGTGGAATAAGATTAGGTAGTGCTGCAATGACAACTAAGGGTTTTAATGAAGAAGATTTTAGATTAGTTGGAAAACTAATAAGTAAAATATTAAAAAATCCTAATAATGAAGAAATAAAAGAAGAAGTAAAAAAAGAAGTATATTCACTTACAGAAAATCACCCATTTTATTAAAAAATAATAAAACTAAATATATGAAAAAATCTTGTTGTTATATAACTAGATTTTTTTATATTTTAATAATGGTAATATTTATATAAGAAAGGAGAAATAAAGTGAGTCATTTTATTGCGATAGATTTAAAATCTTTTTATGCATCTGTAGAATGTATTGAAAGAGAATTAGATCCACTTACTACTAATTTAGTAGTAGCGGATAACAGTAGAACAAGTAAAACAATTTGTCTTGCGATTTCTCCTTCTTTAAAAACATATGGTATAAGTAGTAGACCAAGATTGTTTCAAGTAAATCAAAGAATAAAAGAAGTAAATAAAGAAAGAAGACAAATAATACCTAATAGAAAATTTATAGGAAAATCTTCTTATGATGTAGATTTAAGAGTTAATCCAAGATTAGAAGTAGACTTTATAATCGCAAAACCAAGGATGGCTCTTTATATAGAATATAGTAGAAGAATATATGATGTATATTTAAAATATTTTGCACCAGAAGATATACATGTTTACTCAATTGATGAAGTTTTTATAGATGTAAGTAATTACTTAAAGACATATAAAACAACACCAGTAAAGCTTGCAAGAAGAATAATGGTAGATGTATTAGAAACAACAGGTATAACTGCAACAGCAGGAGTAGGAAGTAATTTATACCTTGCAAAAATCGCAATGGATATAGTTGCGAAAAAGCTTCCACCAGACTCTAATGGTGTACGAATCGCAAAACTTGATGAAGATTCATATAGAAAACTTTTATGGAGCCATAAACCTTTAACCGATTTTTGGAGGGTTGGAAAAGGTTATGCAAAAAAGTTAGAAGATAATGGTTTATATACAATGGGAGATATTGCAAGATGCTCTTTAGGAGATTTCAATGATTTTCATAATGAAGATTTATTATATAAATTATTTGGTATTAATGCAGAGCTTTTAATAGATCATGCATGGGGATATGAATCATGTACTATGAAAGACATTAAATCATATAAACCTAATGTAAAAAGTATAGGTTATGGACAGGTATTACATAAACCATATAACTTTGATAAAACAAAATTAATACTAAAAGAAATGATAGATTTATTAACTTTAGATATGGTAGATAAAGAAATTATAAGTGATCAATTTGTTTTAACAGTAGGCTATGACACTGAAAGCTTAAATAATACAGATTATAAAGGAAATATAAAAGTAGATCATTATGGAAGAAGTGTACCCGAACATGCACATGGAACTGTAAACCTTAAATTTCCAACATCTTCAACAAAGATAGTCACAAAAGCAATGATAAAATTATTTGATAAAATAGTAGATAAAAATTTATTAGTTAGAAGAGTTTCTATTGCAGCTACAAAAGTAATATCTGAAAGTGAATATAAAGATAAAGAGATATTTGATCAACTTGATTTATTTAATGAAGTTTCAAAAAAAGAAGATAGTAAAGAACTAGAAAAAGAAAAAAAATTACAAAATGCTGTAATTAATATAAAAAAGAAATATGGAAAAAATGCAATATTAAAAGGTATGAATCTAGAAGAAGATGCAACCGCAAAAGATAGAAACAAACAAATAGGAGGTCATAGTGAATAACAAGTATGATGATATAATCAATCTTCCTAGACATATAAGTAAAACTAGAAGACCTATGTCACAAAAAAATAGGGCAGCACAATTTGCACCATTTGCTGCACTTAGTGGTTTTGAATCATCAATAAAAGAAACTGCAAGATTAACTGATAGTAAAATTGAACTAGATGAATATGATAAATTATATTTAAATGAAAAGATAAAAATAATACAAAATTCTTTGAAAGATAAAAATTTGGTAAAGATTACTTATTTTAAAAAAGATAAAACAAAAGAGGGAGGATCATATATAGTTATTGAAGGTATAGTTAAAGATATTGATGAATATAACTTAACAATTATTATGAAAGATAATTCAAAAATAATAATTAATGATATTTTAGAAATAGAATCAGAATTATTTGATTTTATATAATATATTTTTAATATATAATGTAAATATGAAAAAATTATATTTTAAACAAAAAATTATTAAAATTACTGATCATTATGAAGTTTATAACGAAAATCAAGAAATAGAATACTATGTTGATCAAGATTTTAAATTTATTGGCTTTAGTGTTAATGTTACTGATGCAAAAAGGGATTATGTTTTTAATATAGAAAAAGAAATATTAAGTATATTCCCAAAATTCTATATAAACTTTAGAGACGGAAGTAATATAACTATGAAAAGCAGATTTTCTATGCTTAGAAAGAAAATAGATATAGAGTCTGATGATTTAAGTTTAAGGCTTGAAGGAGATTACTTTAATTATGATTTCACCGTATATAATGAAGATGAAGCTATTGCGGTTATAAAAAAGAAATTTCTATCATTTAGTGATACTTATGAACTTACAATTTTTGATGATTATTATACTGATATAATATTAGCTGTTACAATTGGTGTTGATTGTATTAAAGATGATGAAAGAAGAAATTCACAAAGTAATTAATAAAATTATTTAACTATCTATAATTTCTTTTTAATATATAATGTGAATATGAAAAAATTATATTTTAAACAAAAAATAATGAAAATTACTGACCATTATGAAGTTTATAATGAAGATCAAGAAATAGAATATTATGTTGATGAAGATTTTAAATTTATTAGCTTTCGTGCTAATGTTACTGATGCTGATGGGGAATATGTTTTTAGTATAGAAAAAGATATATACACTCCATTTATAAAATTTAATATAAATTTTAGAGATGGAAGTAATATTATTTTAAAAAATAAATTCTCTATACTTAAAAATAAAATGAGTATAGAAGGTGATGATTTAAGTTTAAGACTGGAAGAAGATTACTTTAATTATGATGTAGCAGTTTATAATGAAAATGAAACTATTGCGGTTATAAAAAGAAAATATCTATCATTTAGTGACACTTATGAACTTACAATATTTGATGATTACTATACTGATATAATATTAGCGATTGCAATAGGTGTTGATTGTATCCGTGATAATAATGAAAGAAAATCTCAAAATGATCGAAAAAAAAGATAAAATTATCGTGAAACAATAAATAATTATTGAAAAACGATAATTTTTATTATATATTAGATACATGGAGGTGTTTTATGGATTATAATAATGACAAATCTGTAAAAATAAGTAAGTATCTAATTAGACTTTCTTTAATAGCTGTATTAGCTTTAGCTATAATGGGAGTATTTATAATAAATTATTTATCGAAAATTACTTATATTATTAATATTGCAAGTGTTTTTGAAAAGTATAAAATATTTTATATTATAAGTACTTATAGTTGTTTATCTGTTGGATTTTATATTTTAATTAGTTTGAGTAAATTACTTAATAATATAGATAAAGAAGAAATTTTTACAAAAGAAAATATAGCTTTACTAAGATATATTAGTTGGGCATGTTTTGTTATTGCATTAATAGGTATGATTTCAATAATTTATGATTATGCTTGGGTAATTGTATTTTTTGTTGGAGTCTTTATGGGAATGCTATTAAGAGTGATAAAAAATGTATTCTCTAGAGCTTTAGAAATAAAAGAAGAAAATGATTTTACGGTGTAATTATGGCAATAATAATTAATTTAGATGTAATGATGGCTAAAAGAAAAATATCAGCTAAAGAGCTATCAGAAAGAATAGGAATTACCCAAGCAAATTTTTCAATACTTAAAACTGGAAAAGCAAAAGCTATTAGATTAAGTACATTAAATGCATTATGTAAAGAATTAGACTGTCAACCTGGTGACATATTGGAATATGAAGATGAGTAAAAATATTTTAAATTTTTTAACCGCAATATTTATGTGGTTAATATCCTATTTTTATATTTCAAATACTTTAACAACAAATGGATTAGGTTTTTCAATTACAATATTTACAGTATTAATATTATTAGTATCTTTATACTTTATTAAAAGTAATAATATAAAAGTAAAAAAAGAAAGCTATATTTATTTTGTTTATGTATTACTAATAGGTTTATCATTTTCAATTTTTATAGATTCAGGAAAGAAATTTATTAAAATATTAGTTTTATTTATTAGTCTTGGTTATTGGTTAATTGTAGCAAGTGATTCTCAAACTAATGATGAATTAGATCAAAATATTTTAAAAGATTTATTTATGAAAATATTCTTTGTTCCTATGAGTAAATTATATTTATTACCAAAAAATTTATTTTTTAAAATATCAATAAAAGATAAGAAAACAACAAATGTTATTATAGGACTAATTATTGTTTTTCCATTAATTATTATTGTATCTAGTTTATTATCAAATACTGATGAAACATTTAGAAAGCTAATTAATTTTTCAATTAATTTAGATTTTCTTTATGAATTAAATATATTTTATATTGTTGTTTCATTTTTTCTTGCGAGTGGATTATTTTCAGCACTTTATATAAATGTAAATAAAATTAAAATAAATGATAATTTAAAGGCTTTAAATCTTGATAAATTAATTATTAAAACTATTTTAATTTCTATGATATTAATTTATGTATTGTATTTATCAAGTGTTAGCTTTACATATATAAATCACTTAACTTTATTAAATAGTGCATCTGATATATCTAATTATGCAAGAAGTGGTTTTTATGAATTGTGTGGTGTTTCTTTTATTAATTTCATCTTATTTATTGTTTGTAAGTGGTTAGTTAGTGAAGTAGATTTATCAATTAAACATTTGCTTATAATAATTGCTGTTCAAACATTGATATTAAGTTTACTTGCATTACTTAGACTTTTTGTATATATAAATATTTATGGTCTTACTTATTTAAGAATATATGCACTTATATTTATATTTTTAATGTTTTTTGTAATTGTATTATTAGCTTATAGTTTATATTCAAATATAAATTATACAAAGATTTCAGTGATAATTGGATCTAGTGTATTTTTAGCTTTATGTTATATAAATGTTGGAAATTTAATATTGAAATATAACTTAAGTATTAAACAAGAAATTAGATATTATGATAAATATAAGTTTGGTTATGAAATTACTCCATTTTTAATTGAAAAATATAATAATGAGAAAGATGTATTTGAAAAAAATGAATTAAAAAATAATCTTATTTATATAAAAAATGATATATCAAATCATGAATTATTACATTTAAATTTAGAACTTATTAAATATAAAGAAATGTTAGAAGATATTAATTGATAATTTTTATAGATTATATAAAGTAGTGAAAATATTAATAAACTATTGTATTTTAAATATATATTTTATATGCTAAAATGAATTTGGGAAGAGATCTTAAACACATAATTTGGCAAATCCATAAGCAATTTTTATTTTTGGGTTTGCCTTTTAATTCATAATGAAGGAGGAATAATATGGCTAGTTTACCAAAAGGTTTTTTATGGGGTGGAGCAACTGCTGATTTTCAATTTGAAGGAGGATATCTTGAGGGTGGAAAAGGTTTATCTACCCATGACTTTGAAACAGATGGAAGTCATGAAAGATCAAGAATGATTACTTTAAAACTAAAAGATGGTTCTAGAGGAGAAGTTAAAACACGAGCGTCTTTACCTGAAGGAGCTGAAACAGAATTATATGATGATGTATATTATCCAAGCCATAAGGCAGTAGATCATTATCATAGATACAAAGAAGATATTGCATTAATGGCTGAGGCTGGTTTTTCTGTTTATAGGTTTAGTATCTGTTGGAGTAGAATATATCCTTTAGGTATTGAAGAAGAGCCAAATGAAGAAGGATTAAAGTTTTATGAAAATATTTTAAGTGAATTAGAGAAATATAATATTCAACCTCTAATTACAATTTGTCATGATGAACTACCAGATTATTTAGCAAAAACTTATGATGGATGGTCTAGTAGAACCGTTGTTGATTGCTATGTAAAATATGCAAGAACATTACTTGAAAGATTTAAGGGAAGAGTTAAATATTGGTTAACATTTAATGAGTTAAATATATTAAGTGGTTATGCACAAATTGGAACTCATATTCATGATCATCAAACTGTTTATAATGCAAAACATAATATGTTTATTGCGAGTGCTTTAACAGTTAAATTAGGGCATGAAATTGATGAAAATAACATGTTTGGTACAATGTATGCAATGAGTCAATTTTATCCAAAATCAAGCAGGCCAGAGGATGTAGAGGCAAGTTATCAAAAAAGAAGAATGAACCTTATGTTTGTTGATGTTATGTCTAGAGGATATTATCCTAATTATGCAGATATGATTTTCAAAGAAAAAGAAGTTACTATAAACATGCTTGAAGGGGATGATGAAATATTAAGAAATGGAACTTTAGATTATATTTCATTTAGCTATTACAGATCAATGGTTGTTGGAAAAGATACTGTATTAAATCAAGCAATGGGCTTTTCTGGAGGAGAAGAAAATCCTTATCTAGAAAAAACGCCTTGGGGCTGGAGTGTTGATCCTATTGGGTTAAGACATACTTTAAATGAAGTATATGATAGATATCAAAAACCAATATTTATTGTAGAAAATGGTATGGGAGAAATTGATTTTTTAGAAGATGACTTTACTATTAATGATGATTATCGTATTAAATATTTCGTAAGACATTTTGAAGAAATGAAAAAAGCTATATTGATTGATAAGGTACCAGTAATTGGTTATACAATGTGGGGACCAATTGATCTTGTTTCTTTAAGTACAGGTGAGATGAAGAAAAGATATGGAATCATATATACCGATATGGATGATAAAGGTAATGGAACTTTAAATAGATATAGAAAGAAATCATTCTATTGGTTTAAAAAAGTTACAGAAACTAATGGTGATGATTTAAGTTATTAAAGTTAGTAGACAAAAGTTTACTAACTTTTTTCTATTGAAAGCTTAATTTTAAAGTGTTTGAATGATATACTTTTAATATAATAATGAAGGAGATATCATGCATAAGCCAATATATGTAATTGGACATAAGAATCCAGATTGTGATTCGATTGTGTCAGCAATTGCTTACTCTAACTTAAAAAGAGAATTAAACGAAAATGTTGTAGCTTGTAGATTAGGTCCATGTAATAGTGAAACTAAGTATCTTTTAAAAAAGTTTAATTTTGAACAACCAGAACTAATATATACAGCAAAATGTCAATTAAAAGAAATTGATATGGATGATACTGTTTTAGTGACTGTAAATTATACTATGAAACAAGCTTTAGATGAGATTTTAAAAAGAAAAAATAAAGGTGTATTTGTAGTAGATGATAATAAGAAGTTACTAGGAATAGTATCTATTTCAGATTTAACTAGTTTGTGGACAAACAAACCTGATGTTTTAAAAAACTTAATGTCAAAGGCAAGTATTGAAAATATTACACAGACATTAAAAGGTGAAATATATAATCGAAGTACTTCATTTAAGACTAATGGGAATGTTTTTTTATTGCCTTCTTTATCTGATAATGGACAAGATTATAAAGATGGAATTGTGATTGTTGGAAATAATCCTGATATTCAAAGATTTTTAATAGACGCAAAAGCTGCTTTAGTAATTGTTTGTGGTGAAGATTGGGTTGATAATGTGACACTAACTAAGGCTATAGAATCTGATGTTAGTATTATTCATACAACTCTTAGTGCTTTAGATTGTAGTCAGGTTATATTTCAATCACCTAGTGTTAAAGAGGTAATGAGTGAAGATGTAATTTTCTTTAAAAATACTGAAACAGTAGAAGAAGTTAGTAATAGAATGGCTAAAACAAGATTTAGAACTTATCCTGTTTTAAATGAAAAAGGTGAAGTAATAAATGCAGTAAGTAGATTCCACTTATTTAATTATGAAAAGAAAAGATTTATTTTAGTAGATCATAATGAAATGTCTCATTCAATTAATGATTTAGAATATGGAGAAATATTAGAAATAGTAGATCATCATAGATTTGGAGGAATTGAGACAAGTAATCCAATTAACATAATCGCAAAAACTGTTGGAGCAACCGCAACTATAATTGCTCAACAGTATTTAAGTAATAAGGTAAGTATGAGTAAAGAGATGGCTGGATTATTACTTGGTGCAATAATTAGTGATACATTGTCTTTAAAGTCTCCTACAACAACAGGTACTGATATTGAAATGGCTACTAGACTTAGTGCTATTTCTAAAATATCTATTGAACAACTTAGTACAGAGATGGTAAAAGCATCGGAGACAATTGTAAATAAATCTCATATAGAACTTCTTTATGATGATTTTAAAGAGTTTAGAATTGAAGATAGTAGGGTTGCGATAGGACAAAGTCAATGTAAGGATTCGAGTGAATTTTTTCAAATTAAAGATGATTTTTTAAAGTATTTAAATGAAGTTGTAATAACTCAACAATATGATTTGATTTTAATAATGTTTACTGATCCTCTTGGAACTGGATCTCATCTTTTATACACTGGTAAGAAGTCTTGGGTTATTGAAGAAGGATTTAGTGATGTATTAGTTGGGACATTTGCACCAAATATTATTTCTAGAAAAAAACAAGTTTTACCAGTAATAATTGAAACAATTAGTAAATAAAATATATTGTTTATAAATTTTTAGATATTAAGACTACTTATAGCTTTGTGTGCTTTTACTTTAATTATCACAATGTTATAATTATTAACGATTGGAAGGAAAAAAAATAATGTTAAATGTATTAAATCATCCCTTAATAACTCATAAGTTAGCCCATATGAGAGATAAGAATACGGGGACAAAAGATTTTAGACAAAATCTTGATGAAATAGCTGGACTAATGGCATATGAAATTTGTAGAGATTTGCCTGTAAAAAATATTACTGTAGAAACACCGATGGGACCATGTGATACACAAGTTTTATCAAAAGATATTGTACTTGTACCAATTCTAAGAGCAGGACTTGGTTTAGTAAATGGTATTACTGATTTAATTCCTACTGCTAAAGTAGGTTTTATTGGATTATATAGAGATGAGGAAACTTTATTACCTCATGAATACTTTGCGAAAATGCCTAATAATTTACCTGATGCAGTTTGTATGGTATTAGATCCTATGCTTGCTACTGGAGGTAGTGCAGTTGCAGCTATAGAAATGATAAAACAACGTGGTGCAACTAATATCAAACTTGTTTGTTTAGTTGGTGCACCAGAAGGAGCAAAGGCTGTAATGGATGCTCATCCTGATGTAGAAATATATCTTGCTGCAATGGATGAAAAATTAAATGAAAAAGGTTATATTGTTCCAGGCTTAGGAGATGCAGGAGATAGAATATTTGGTACTAAGTAATGGATAAGATTGTTTTACAATTTATTAGTAGATTAGTAGCTGGCTTAATTATTGGTATACTAGTAGGTAAGATTGTCGATGAGAAGTTAAATACGACTCCATGGGTAATGATTGGCTTGATAATATATGTTATTTTTGGTAGTTTGTATATATTAATAAAAGGTGAAAAATGAGCGAAAAAGAATTATACAAAAAAATTGTTTTATATGGTTTTATAACTGCAATTCTTTTATCACTAATATCATGGTTTATATTTCATGATTATAAAATAATTGGTGGATTAATGTTTGGAGCTGTTGGTAGATTAATAGGGTTTCTTGCAATAATTCAAGGTGCAAATAATATCTTGAAGTCAGGAAAGTCTTATATGTCAACAGCGAATTATATAGGAAGATTAATTTTTTATGGAATAATAATATTCTTTGCAATAAAGTATGATTTTAACGTATTTGCGTTAATAATAGGTTTTTCTATTATTAATGTAATTGTTTATATTATGCAATTATCTTTAAAGAAAGGGGGATAAAGTGGAGGGATTAGTAGTTACAATTGGTAATTATAAATTTTTTGTTCATCAAAGTATTGTGACATGGTTAATTCTATGTATTTTAATTACAATTACTTTGATATACGCTGGTAGTAAAATAAAAAAAGCAGATCCATCAAAAGCACCTACTGGAATAGTATTAGTATTTGAAATACTTGTGAAAACAGCAGTTGGTGTTATTGGTGGTAATTTAAAAGAATTAACTTGGAAACATGTTCCATTGTTTGGTACTTTAATGTTGGCAATAGTATTATCAAATCTAATGGGTTTATTAGGCTTACAAGTACCAACATCAAATTTAAGTGTTACTACTACTTTAGGTATGCTGATGGTTGTTTTAATACATGCTACAGATATTAAATTGCATGGTATAGGTGGTAAAATTAAAGGGATGTTTGAGCCAATGCCATTTTTATTTCCGTTAAATATTGCTGGGGATTTAGCTTTTCCTTTATCAATTACCTTACGTTTATTTGGAAATATGTTAGGTGGATCAATAATTACAGGATTATTATATGTGCTAATAAAAGCTTTATTGCCATATAGTATTATTTCTTTTATTGTTACACCGTTTTTGCATTTATATTTTGATGTGTTTTCTGCATTTATGCAGACGTACATATTTTTCACAATTGCATCATTTTTCTTGTCACAATCTAGTGACGTTTAGTTTTAAATTTCAAGGAGGATATTAAAAAATGGAATTTAATCAGTTTTTCGTACAAGGTATGGCACTATTAGGTGCTGGAATTTCTATGATTGGTGGTCTTGGCCCTGGTATCGGTGAAGGTATTGCGGCTAGTAAAGCTTGTGAGGCTGTTGGAAAAAACCCAGAGGCTATAGGTGATATTAGATCTATTATGGTTCTTGGTATCGCATTATCAGAGACTACTGGTATTTATTCACTAGTTATTTCATTGATTTTAGTTTTCTTAAAAGGGTAGGTATAGATAAAGGAGTTACAAATGATAAATATAGATAATTATTTACGTTTAGACTTAGTAGATGTAACTCTTGTTCTTATATCAACTTTTTTGATGGTAATGTTGGCTAAGAAATATTTTTGGAATTATGCAAAAGAGTATCTTGATAAAAGACAAAATCTTATTCAAGCAGAACTTGATGAAGCAAGTGAAAGAGATATTAAGAGTAAACAATTACTTGATGAAGCTAAGCAAAAAATCGAAGATGTCCAAGAACAGGCTAATATTGTTATGGATAAAGTAGAGGCTGAAGCTAGAAAGAATGCCGAAGTAATTTTAAAGGATGCAAGAAATAGTGCTGAAAGAATTAAACTTAAGGCTCAAGAAGATATAGAGTTTGAAAAACGTGAAGCTTTAGTTGAGATGAAAGATGAAATGAGTAATATTGCATTATTAGCGGCTAGAAAATTAGTTGAAAAAGAACTAGATAATGATACACAACGTAAATATGTAAAAGATTTTATTGAAAAGGCAGGAAATGATGAATGGCAAGCTTAATTGCTAAAAATTATGCAAAAGCTCTTTTCAATATTGCTGTTAAAGATTCTAGTGTTGAATCTTTTAAGAGTGAACTTAAAGATATAAAAGAATTATATTTAGAAAATGATGATTTAAGTAAGGTAATAGCTCATCCTGATGTATTAAAGAAAGATAAGATTTCTATCATTGAAAAAATCTTTAATTACGAAAATGACTTAATGTATTTTCTTAAAGTATTGGTTGATAATGATAGATTTTCGTATTTACCTGAAATAAGTGATGTTTTTGAAGAGTTATCAAATGAATATTTAGGTATTGAAATAGTTAAGGTAACTAGTGCAATTAAGCTTAATAAAGAAGATTTTAATTCTATAAAACAATTGGTTGAGAAAAAAATAAACAAGAAAGTTGAGTTACAGGAAATAATTGATCCTTCTTGTTTAGCTGGAGTAAGAATAATACTTAAAGATGAGGTCTTAGATAATACAATTGATACAAAAATAAATAATATGAAACATATGTTATCTAAGGTAACTATATAGAAAGAGGGTGAGTGGTATGGGCTTAAAACCTGCTGAAATAAGTAAGATAATTCAATCTCAGATTGAAAATTATGAAAAAGAACTTGAAGTAAGTGAAATAGGTAGTGTTATTACTGTTGGTGATTGTATTGCTTTAATATATGGCTTAGATAATGCAATGGCTGGTGAGTTATTGTTGTTTGAAAATGATATATATGGAATGGCTTTAAACCTTGAATCAAGTAATGTTGGTGCCGTTATTTTAGGTAATGATGCTGAAATTAAAGAAGGAGACACTGTAAGAAGAACAGGGAAAATTGTAGAAGTACCTGTTGGAGATGCAATGCTTGGAAGAGTTGTTAATGCTCTTGGACAAGCAATTGATGGAAAAGCTCCAATTGAAACTACAAAGAGTAGGCCTGTTGAAAGAGTTGCTCCTGGAGTTATTACTAGAAAAAGTGTACATCAACCTTTAATGACTGGTTTAAAGATTATTGACTCAATGATTCCTATTGGTAAGGGACAACGTGAATTAATTATTGGTGATAGACAAACTGGTAAAACTGCAATTGCTATAGATACAATTATTAATCAAAAGGGCAAAGATGTTTACTGTATCTATGTTGCAATTGGTCAAAAAGCTAGTACAATAGCTCAAATTGTTGAAAAACTTAAAGTGTTTGATGCTTTAGATTATACAACTGTAGTAGTTGCTACTGCTTCTGAAAGTGCTCCATTGCAATATATTGCACCTTATTCTGGTTGTGCTATAGGTGAAGAATGGATGGAACAAGGCAAAGATGTTTTAATCATTTATGATGATTTAAGTAAGCATGCTGTTGCTTATAGAACAATGTCATTATTGTTAAGAAGACCTCCAGGAAGAGAAGCTTATCCAGGTGATGTTTTCTACTTGCATTCTAGATTATTAGAAAGAGCTGCAAAACTTAATGATGAACTTGGTGGTGGATCTTTAACAGCACTTCCAATTATTGAAACTCAAGCTGGTGATATTAGTGCTTATATTCCTACTAATGTTATTTCTATTACTGATGGACAAATATTTTTACAAAACGAATTGTTTAATGCAGGTATTAGACCAGCTGTAGATTCAGGTTTGTCTGTTAGTAGAGTTGGTAGTGCTGCACAAACAAAAGCGATGAAGAGTGTTTCTGGTTCTTTAAAATTGGAACTAGCTCAATATAATGAATTATTGTCTTTTGCTCAATTTGGTAGTGATTTGGATGCTACTACAAAGAGTGCTATTGATCATGGTTCTAGGGTTACAGAACTATTAAAACAACCACAATATTCTCCTATGACTATGGCTAAACAAGTAATATCATTGTTTGCTGCAAAACATGGGTATATAGATACTATTGATATTGATAAGATTAGAAATTTTGAAGTATTATTACATAACACTTTTGAAGAAGAACATGAAGATATTATTCACGAAATTGAAAAAACAGGAGAAGTATCAACCTTAGTTGAAGAGAAAATTCATGAAATTATGAAGAATTCTCTTGAAGAATTTAAGGTTATGTTTGGAGAATAATTATGGGTTTAAGTAAGCAAAAACTCAAAAGTAGAATAAACTCAATTAATACTACAAAAAAGATTACTAAAGCTATGCAGTTAATAGCGCAAGTAAAACTTCAAAAACAAAGAATGCATATGGAGAAAAATAGAGAGTATTCAAATATATTGAAATCTACTGTAAATGAAATTATCTCTCGTAATAAGCATAGTGAAAATAAGTTTCTTCAGGAAAAAAGTGCGACTGCTAAGCTTACATTTCTCTTTAGTAGTGATATGGGCTTATGTGGTGGATATAACTCTAATATGTTGAAGCTTGTTGATACTGTTATTAGAAAAGATGATCCAATAATTGTAATAGGAAGAAAACAAAGAAGTTGGCTAATTAGTAGAGGTTATAATATTTTAAATAATGAAATTAGTTCTGATAATATTGATTATGAGACTTTAAAATCATTTGGAAATTTGGGTATTGAAAAATATTTAAATAATGAAATATCTGGAATTCAAGTATTATATACTGAATTTGTTAATACAGTTACTTTTGAGCCAAAATTAGAAACATTATTACCTTGTATTGAACTAGGTGAAAAAAAGTATAGAGCATATAATGTTGAGATATTATTTGAGCCTGATGAAAATTCAATTTTAGATGAATTAATTCCTATGATGATACATAACGTTTTATATAGTACTTGGATTCAAACAAAGACTGCAGAGCAAGGTTCTAGAAGACTTGCGATGGAATCTGCGACAGATAATGCAGAAGAATTAAGTGAAAAATTATTATTGAAATATAATCAAGCTCGTCAAGCTGCTATTACTCAAGAAATTACTGAGATAGTAAGTGGTGCAGATGCTCTGTAGAAAGGAATAGATATGGCTGAAAATATTGGTAAAATAGTACAGGTTATAGGTCCTGTTGTAGATATTCTATTTACTGAGGGAAATATTCCCACATTAAAAAATGCGATAGAAATACAACTTAAAGATGGAAAACTTGTTGTTGAGGTTGCTCAACATGTTGGTGATGATGTTGTAAGATGTATTGCAATGGGTACTACAGATGGACTTGTTAGAGGAATGAAATGTTTAGATACTGGTGCTCCTATTATGGTTCCAGTTGGAGAAGAAGTTCTTGGTAGAATGTTTAATGTTTTAGGGGATCCTATAGATGGAAAAGAACCTTTAAAAAACACTTTTAAAATGCCTATTCATAGAAGTGCACCTTCTTTTGAACAACAACAAACTAGTACTGAAATACTTGAAACAGGAATTAAGGTAATTGATTTACTTTGTCCTTATGCAAGAGGTGGTAAAGTAGGACTATTTGGTGGTGCAGGTGTTGGAAAAACAGTTTTAATGCAAGAATTAATACATAATATAGCTACTGAACATGGTGGTAGAAGTGTTGTTGCTGGAGTTGGTGAAAGAACCAGAGAAGGTAATGATATGTATCATGAAATGAAAGATTCAGGTGTTTTGGATAATACAGTTTTAGTTTATGGACAAATGAATGAATCTCCAGGAGCTAGAATGAGAGTTGGTCTTTCTGGATTGACTATGGCTGAATACTTTAGAGATAAAGAAAAACAAGATGTGTTATTATTTATAGATAATATATTTAGGTTTACTCAAGCAGGGTCTGAAGTTTCTGCATTACTTGGTAGAATGCCTTCAGCGGTTGGATATCAACCTACCCTTGCAATAGAGATGGGACAACTACAAGAAAGAATTACTTCTACAAAAGATGGTTCAATTACATCTGTTCAAGCAATATATGTTCCTGCAGATGACCTTACAGACCCAGCTCCAGCAACTGCTTTTGCTCACTTAGATGCAAAAACAGTTCTTGATAGAGGTATTGCTGCTTTAGGTATATATCCTGCAGTTGATCCACTTGAATCAAGTTCTAGAGTGTTAGATCCTCTTATAGTAGGTGAAGAACATTATGCTGTTGCTCGTGGAGTACAACAATTACTTCAAAGATATAAGGAATTACAAGATATTATTGCAATACTTGGTATGGATGAATTAAGTGAGGAAGATAAAAAAGTTGTTAATAGGGCAAGACGTGCTAGAAATTTCTTGTCTCAACCGTTTAATGTTGCAGAACAATTTTCAGGTCTTAGTGGAAAATATGTTTCTTTAAAGGAAACTGTAAATAGTTTTAAACAATTACTTGAGGGGAAATATGATGAGTATCCAGAACAAGCATTTATGTTTGTTGGTACAATAGAAGAAGTTAAAGAAAAGGCAGAAAGTTTAGGTAAGTAAAATGATTCATTGTGAAATAGTAACACCAAGTGGAAAATATAAAGAATTTGATACACCTATTTTAAATGTTGTTACAATTGATGGACAAAGAGGTATTTTGCCAAGTCATGTTCCTTTAGTGACCATTTTAGAGGTGAGTAAACTTAGTTCAGTTGAAAAAGGTGAAAGAGAAGAATATGCAGTGTCTGGTGGACTACTATACTTTGAAAATGATGTTGCTAAGATTCTTACTGACTCTATAGAATCTAAGGGTGAAATAGATGAAGAAAGAGCTATAAAAGCTCGTGATAGAGCAATGGAGTATCTAAAAGAAAAAGATGAAAGTATTGACCTTAAAAGAGCTGAATTTGCATTAAAGAAGGCTATAAATAGACTTCATGTAAAAAGAGGCATATATTAATGATGGATTATAGAACTTTGTTTTATATGAAAGTTTTAATTCAAATTATTTGTTTTATTGGAGCTTTTTATTCATTACAAGCATTTAATTTTGAAAAATCTATAAAACAAGGAAAAGTATTTCAATCACAATTATTATATATAATGTTATCTAGTGGTTTAGCTTACTTAGTTTCTCAATTTATTATTTCGATGATATATCAACTTAGTATTTGGTAAAGGTGTAATTAAAGTTACATCTTTTTTTATGTATTATTAACAAATACATTTTTAGAATATATATTTCATTACAATCAAGTATAATTAAGTAAAGGAGACAAACTATGGATAAGAGTTTAAACATTAAATATATTTTAAGTTCTGTTTTTTATTATGGTGCTATGAGTTCAATGATGGGATTTGCATCAGTGTTTTTAATTTCAAAAGGATTTATGAATTCTCATATAGGAATAGTACTAGCAGCAAGTAATATTATTGCGGCTATACTTCAACCTGCAGTTGCAGTTTTAGTAGACAAGTCATCTTCAAGTAAAACTAATCTTATTTTAAGAATATTAATAGGAGTGATAGTTATATTATCTTTAAGTCTATATGTCATTCCATTATCTGAAATATTATTAGTAGTATTATTTTCACTTGTTCTTGCATTGACCATAACTTTAATGCCTTTTATTAATTCTTTAGCTTTTATGTTTGAAAAATATGGTTATAAGGTTAATTTTGGATTAGCTAGAGGCTTAGGCTCAGTTTCTTATGCAGTAACTTCAATGATATTAGGAAATATAGTTGCACATTTAAACCCTTCGATAATTCCATTATCTTATCTTATATTTAGTGTACTGTTATATATTGTGATCAAAAGCTATACAGTAAAAGAAGCAAAAGATGAAATAGTTGAAGAAAAAGTAAAACAAAAAGATGAAGTAAGCTTACTTGAGTTTTTCTCTAAATATAAAATATTCATGATTTTCTTAATAGGGGTAGTTGGAGCCTTCTTTACTCACATGCTTATAAATAATTTCTTTATTCAAGTTATTAATAATATAGGTGGAGATAGTGGAGACATGGGTAATGCAATATTTGTTGCAGCAATGGTTGAACTTCCTATAATGATGTTTTTTGAGAAAATAAATTCAAAGTTCAAATCTTCTACTATAATTAAAGTCTCAATGTTTTTCTTTGTTTTAAAACATCTTTTAACTTATTTAGCTAAGAATATGCTTGTTTTATATGTTGCACAATTTTTACAAATATTTGCCTATGCTTTATTTATCCCTGCATCAGTTTATTATGTTAATGAGATAGTAAGTGAAAATGATAGAGTTAAAGGACAATCATTAGTTACAACAGCATCGGTTGTTGCTGGTGTATTTGCATCTTTAGCAGGTGGAGTATTATTAGATAATATTGGAGTAAAAGAAACATTACTTATTGGTGTAATTACTACAATAATAGGATTTGCGATTAGTTTATTTACAGTTTCAAATAAGAAATCTAATTAAGTTTGACTAGTATAAGACAAAAGAAATCTAATGAAAGATGTAACCGCAATAAAATGTAGAAATTGTGGTGCACCCTCATATTTTTATTAAAATATGAGGGTTTTATTTGTCCATATTATGACAGTTTTACACCGTGGAGTTTTGATGATTATAGATATACATTAAATATGGTGTTTAGACATGTCTAATACCAGTTATTGATGGATTAAGCTTATCCATGTAGGTTTACCTGAAATGATTAAAAACGAATTTAATGTTAAAAAAGTTAAAATAGAAAGCTAGACAACAGATTTTAGACATCATAAATATGCAACAATAATTCTTCCAATATAGTATCTTGATAAATCAAGCCTTTTAAAAAAGTTCGATTTATAAACAAGAATAGCGTTAAACGCTCAAATGGGGAAGGTAGACGCATTATTTTTACAAAAAAAAAAGACTATACAAGAGTAATTGATAAGGATTCCTCAATTAAAATGTCAGATGAGAGTACAATGTTTACTCCACCTGTTTCTATTAAATATATAAAGTCCCCTTTTATATATAAGAAAGTTAATATAAAAAAGTTATTATTTTTTGATTTTTTGTTTTAATGAATTTATTATCCATTTAAATTCATCAATTTTAAGAAAATAAATAATAATAGTATAAACTATAATACCTATTAGTAATGAACCAAATAGTGAAATGATAGACATTATACTACTAGAACCTAGTATTGATAATAAGAAATTAAAAGAAATTAAAAGTATTATTCCCATTATACCTGTAGCAAATAATGCTTTAAGCCCAACAATCAAAGTTTTATTTAAACCTAGTCTTCCAATTTTTTTATGTAGTGTATAAAGTAGAGCCGTAGCGGAAACAAATGAAGATATTGTAGCAGCAAGTGCTAAACCATTGTGTTTCATTGATCCAATTAATATAAGGCTAAAGATAATGCTTGTTAGTACTGATAAACCACCAATATATAGTGGTGTCTTTGTATCTTGAAGTGAGTAGAAAATATTATTAACAATTATGGTGATAGCCATAGTTGTTAATCGTATTGCATAATATACCAATGCACTAGCAGTCATTGATGTTGCTAGTGAATCAAACACTCCACGCTCATATACAATTTTAACAATTGGATGTGATAAAACAATTAATACGATTGTCGCTGGTATTGTAATAAGTAGGATAATATTTATAGATTGATTTAATGATTTTTTGAGCTCATCTTTGTTTTCATTTACAGCTTCTTTTGCAAATATAGGATACATTACTGTAGTTATGGCAGAAATGAAGATATGATTTACAAGGCTAGTTAATTTATCTGCATAATTAAGTGCTGAGATACTACCTTCTACTAAAGTTGATCCTATGGCTTTATTAATGAGTGTATTTAAATCTGAAATACCAACACTGATAATAACGGGAGGGATTAAAACAATAACTTTCTTAATATAAGCATCGTGAATGTTCAAATAGAAACTATATTTAAATCCTGTTTTCTTTGTTCCATACAAAAGATAGAGAACTTGGAATATAGATGCAACAACAGAAGTTACCATAAGACCAATAATCCCAAATTTTTGACTTAAAAAGACTAAGAATATAATAAAGACAATATTCATTGGCATTCCTATAGCGGCTCCTTCAATAAATCGACCTTCGGTTTGTAAGTAGCCTATAAGAACACCTTGGACACTTGAAAAGATAATTGCAGGTAATCCGATTCTTATTAATAAAACCGCAAGTGAAAACTGTGGTTCAGTATTAAATCCTGGGGCTGTTATTTTAACAATCCATGGTGCAATTATAAAGTCAATCAGTATTATTAAGGTTGCTAATACGATAATTATATTTAGTAAATTATTTGTATGTCTAATCTTTCCTGCTTTGCCTTCTTTTGATTCAACTTCATGAAGAATTGGAATGAAAGTTGTACTAATTGCTTTGTTTAAGAGTAGGATAAACAGTTCTATAGTTGAGGTTGCTAAGATATAGGTGTCAGTATGCATTCCTAATCCAAATTTTGCACCAATTAACATTTCTTTAAAAAAAGCTAAAGGTCGTATTAACAGTCCTATAACCATAATAATTATTGCTGATTTTGCAACTTTTTTTGTTTGAGTCATTTAGCTTCCTCCACTAAGTATCTATTAAACTTAACATATTTTACTTTAAACACCATAGATATATAGTGCACTTTGCTTAAAATGAATAATAGTATTAGTTATATAATATCTTTATTGTATCTAATTGTGTATAGTTTTGTTAGTTTAAACTTTTGTGATTTTACAAGAAGTGATTTTATAAATAGTAAATATAATTAACTAAACAAACTTTTTGATTAAGTAATGATTTATTATATAATAAACATGTTTATTATAAATAAGTTTATAGATATAAAAGAGGTATTAAATTATGAGTAATATTAATTTAAAAAATAAAACAGTTTTGCTTACGGGTGTAGCTGGTTTTATTGGGTCTAATTTAGCAAAACGTTTATTTTTAGATGTGAAAAATATAAAAGTTGTTGGCATAGATAATATGAATGATTATTATGATGTTGAATTAAAAGAATCAAGACTAAAGAAATTATATAAACAACAAAACTTTATTTTTATAAGAGGCTCTATTGCAGATAAAGCTCTAATTGAAAATCTATTTGAAAAGTATCATCCAGATGTAGTTGTTAATCTTGCAGCACAAGCAGGTGTACGCTATTCTATTACAAATCCAGATGCTTATATAGAATCTAATTTAATTGGATTTTATAACATTTTAGAAGCTTGTAGACACTCTTATGATAATGGTGCAAAGGGTGTAGAACACCTTATTTATGCTTCTAGTTCTTCTGTATATGGTTCTAATAAGAAAGTACCATACAGCACTGATGATAAAGTAGATAATCCTATAAGCCTTTATGCAGCAACTAAAAAAAGCAATGAACTATTAGCTCATGCTTATTCTAAGCTGTATAACATTCCTTCTACTGGATTACGTTTTTTTACTGTTTATGGTCCTGCAGGAAGACCAGATATGGCTTACTTTGATTTTACAAATAAACTTCTTGAAGGAAAGACTATTCAGATTTTTAATTACGGTAATTGTAAGCGTGACTTTACTTATATAGATGATATTGTGGAAGGCGTTATTCGTGTTATGAGTAAATCACCAGATAAGTATAATGGAGAAGATGGCCTTCCACTACCTCCATACAAGATTTATAACATTGGAAATAATCAACCAGAAAATCTACTTGATTTTGTAACTATATTGCAAGAAGAACTAATTCTTGCAGGTATACTTCCAAAAGATTATGATTTTGAATCACATAAAAAATTAGTTGCTATGCAGCCAGGAGATGTAGCTATCACCTATGCAGATACAAGTACATTAGAACAAGATTTTGGTTTTAAACCAAGTACAAGTTTAAAAGAAGGATTAAGAAAATTTGCAAGATGGTATAAAGAATATTATTTAAAAGGAAGGGATGTTGAATAATGAAAATTGTAGTTGCAGGAGTTGGATATGTAGGATTAAGTATAGCTACATTATTAGCTCAACATCATAAAGTTGTTGCGGTTGATATTATAGAAGAAAAGGTAAATCTTATTAACAATAAAAAATCACCAATTAAAGATGATTATATTGAAAAATATCTAGCAGAGAAAGAATTAGATTTAACAGCTACATTAGATGCAAAAAAAGCATACTCTGATGCTGATTTTGTTGTAATAGCAACACCAACAAATTATGATTCAAAGAAAAACTTCTTTGATACAAGTGCTGTTGAAGAAGTAATTAAATTAGTTATGGAAATTAACCCAGAAGCTATTATGGTAATTAAATCAACAGTACCAGTTGGTTATACACAAAGTATTAGAGAAAAAACTGGAAGTAAAAACATTTTATTTTCACCAGAATTTTTAAGAGAATCAAAAGCTTTATATGATAATTTATATCCTTCAAGAATAATTGTAGGAACTGATATAGATGATAAAAGACTTCTTAAAAAAGCCCAAATATTTGCTAAGCTACTTCAAGAAGGAGCTATTAAAGAAGATATTGATACATTATTTATGGGCTTTACAGAAGCAGAGGCTGTTAAACTATTTGCGAATACATATTTAGCACTAAGAGTATCTTACTTTAATGAATTAGATACTTATGCTGAGATAAAAGGATTAGATACTAAACAAATTATTGATGGTGTTTGTTTAGATCCTCGTATTGGCACTCATTATAATAATCCGAGTTTTGGATATGGTGGTTATTGTTTACCAAAAGATACAAAACAACTATTAGCTAACTATGAAGATGTACCAGAAAATTTAATAGAAGCAATTGTTGAATCAAATAGAACAAGAAAAGATTATATTGCAGATAGAGTATTAGAACTTGCAGGAGCATATGAAGCAAATGAAGCATGGAACTTGTCAAAAGAAAAAGAAATTATTGTTGGTGTATATAGACTAACAATGAAATCAAATTCTGATAACTTTAGACAATCATCTATTCAAGGTATTATGAAAAGAATAAAAGCAAAAGGTGCAAAAGTAATTATTTATGAACCAACATTAAAAGATGGAGAAACATTTTTTAAAAGTAAGATTATAAATGATTTAGAATCATTTAAAAAACAAAGTGATGCAATTATCGCAAATAGATATGATGAATGTTTAAGTGATGTTATAGATAAGTTATATACTAGAGATATTTTTAAAAGAGATTAATTTAGAGGGGGAATAGTATGAAAATTGGAATAATTGGACACAAAAGAATTCCTTCCAACGAGGGAGGAATTGAAAAGGGTGTGGAGCAGCATGCAATTCGCATGATTTCCAGAGGGCACAAAGTGACCGCATATAATCGTGGTGGACATAATGTTTTTGGGAAAGAATATGATGATAGAAAATTTAAAAATTATAAAGGTATCAAAATAGTAACCGTCCCAACAGTAAAAGGAAGTGCTTGCGTTCCTATTTATTCGTTTTTAGCGACTTTTCATGCAATTTTTTCTCGATATGATGTTATTTCATATCGTGCTTCAGGATCTTGTGCAATGATTCCACTGGCGAAGCTATTCGGAATTCGCTGTGTAGCATCTTTACATGGAATTGATTCCCAACGTGATAAATGGGGAGGATTTGCCAGTCGTTATCTTAGATTTGGGGAAAAAATGGCTGCAACTAAAGCAGATGTTTGTCTTGTTTTGAGCAAAAACATGAAGAGGTATATAAAGGATACATATGGTGTTGAATCAGTGTTATTTGCAAATGGAGTAGATGCACCCACCTTACTTCCGCCAGTTAAAATTAAAAAGCGTTTTGGCTTGGAGAAAGATAATTATTTGCTTTCTTTAGGAAGGGTAGTTCCAGAAAAAGGTCTACATTATTTGATAGAAGCTTTTCTTCAGTGCAAAACCAATAAACAATTAATAATTGCCGGAGGTTCTGAAGCAAATAGCGATTATTATAAACATCTTGTTGAACAGGCAGAAAACGATGACAGAATCAAGTTTGTTGGTTTTGTAACAGGAGATATGATAGCTGAATTGTATAGTAACGCATATGCTTTTATACTTCCAAGTAACTTAGAGGGGATGGCAAATGCACTATTGGAAGCAATGAGTTATGGTAATTGTTGCCTAGTAAGTGATATCCCGGAAAATACTGAGGTTGTAAAAGATAAAGCGATTATTTTTGAAAAAGGAAATATCATGCAATTGAAAGAAAAGATGCAAGAAATATTGGATAATAATGAGATGGTGAGTTTATTTAAAAAGCAAGCAGCACCATATATACTTGATAAATATAACTGGGATAAAGTGGTAACACAGATTCTTGAAGTTTATGCCGGCAATATAATTGAGTATGAGGATATTGAAGCTTCAAGCTAACATTTATGTTATTGGAGGGAATTTATATGAAAAAAGCAGCAGTGGTTGGTATATATGGAGTAGGGTCTGATTTTACAACAGGGCAAGCTGTGAAATGCTATGAGGTTATTAATTGGTTGAAGAAAAAATATGGCAAAAATGACATAGATGTTGTGAACACTTATAAATGGAATAAAACTCCATTGAAATTGTTTGTAAATCTATTAAACGCTTTTTTTAGATGTAATAATGTGATTATAATGCCTGCACAGCATGGCATAAAAGTATTTGCTCCACTTATATACTATTTCAATAAAGTATTTCAGAGAAAAGTTCATTATGTTGTAATAGGCGGTTGGTTACCAGAGATGTTATCTGAAAAACCTCGAATGAAGAAATACATTTATTCATTTGATGCAGTTCATGTAGAAACAAAAGAAATGGTTTCTAAGTTACAAAATATTGGTATTAGCCAAATATATCATATGCCCAATTTTAGAATTTTGCCGATAATGCCGATTAAAAGAACACAACAATGGATTGAACCGTTACCTGTATGTACCTATTCGAGAGTAGTTAAAGAAAAAGGTATTTTGGATGCAATAGAAATAGTAAAAGAGGCTAATCGTCAGTCTAAAAAAAATCTATTTTATTTAGATATATACGGAAAAATAGATCCTGAATTTAAAACCGAATTTGAAAAGTCGGTTTCACAAAATACTAATATAATTAATTATTGTGGGGTGAAAAATGCTGATGATGGGCCAGCAACATTAAGCAATTATTTTGCCTTGCTTTTCCCGACATATTATGAAGGAGAAGGATTTGCGGGAACAATTTTAGACGCTTTTGTCAGCCAAACACCTATGATAGTAAATGATTGGAAATATAATAAAGAAATAATAAGACATGGTGAGAATGGACTTATATATCCGTATAGAGATATAAGAGTAGCTGCCAAATATTTATATGAACTTTATGTAAATAATAAATTGTATGAAGAGATACAATACGAGTGTAAAAATGAAGCAAAGAGATATTCTACAGATTCTATTCTTGAAGAGTTTAATAAAACGTTAATTTAGGTGAGTAGTATGAGTGAAATGTGTGATTTGCAGTACTATATCTATCTTGCGGAGGTGCCCAAATATTTTTATTATAATAGTATACAGGTTTTACAGGTAATTTAAGGGTTTCTGATCTAACTATTGGAGATTATTGGGGAATTTAAGAAGAGCATCCTGAGATTATACATACTAGCGAATTAGATGAAGAAAAGGGAGTTTCGTGTATCTTAATAAATACAATTAAAGGGCGAAATTTCTACAAACAATTAAATAATTTAAAAGTCATTTCATCTTCTTTTGAGAAAGTATCTAAGAAAAATGAACAGTTAAAAAGACCTTCTAAGTTAACTAATAAAAGAAATACAATTTTAAATCTATATAATAATAAAGATTATTATTTAAATAAATGGTTTTTTAGCAAATATAGAAAACATTTATTTATTCGTTGGATATTTAATGCAATTCCAAGAAAATTTAGAATAAAAATAAAATCAATTGTGCAAAGTAATGGTGATAAAAAAGGGATATATGAATATAAAAAGAATTAGCAAAAGAATAAAAGATGAATTAGAATCAACCGTTGAAATTGTTCGAAGAAATCATAGGAAAGCGAATTGTATACTTTTTTTGTAAACTATATATTAAAATTAAAGCTCATAATGGCTATATTGTGTATGATTGGATAGAAAAACAATTGTAAATTTGAGGGGAGGTAGATTTTATGAGTTGCATGATAAGTATAATTATACCAGTATATAATTGTGAAAATTATATCGAAAGATGCATAAATTCATTAATATTACAAGAATTTGATGATATGGAAATAATTGTAGTAAACGATGGTAGCAATGATCACACTCTAGAAAAACTCGAAATATTAAGTAGAATGGATCAAAGAATTAGAGTTATTAATAAAATTAATGAAGGTGTTTCTGTAGCTAGAAATGTTGGAATCATGAGCGCAAAAGGAAAATTTATCACTTTTGTAGATGCTGATGATTATTTAGACTCAGGATACTTGTTAAATTTCAAAAAAATAATGAAAAAATATAATGCTGATATATATATATATTCATATTATGAAATTTATAAAAGCAAAAAGAAAAAAGTGGGTTTTCCATGGAGTGATACTTTAAAAGAGTTTGATGATGAGTCAATAATATCTAAATTTATGCTACACATGATTGGAAAACTTAAATCAGAAAAAAATTCTATTATGGGAGCAGTATGGAGAGCAATATTTAAAAGGGAAGTTATCACAAATATATTCTTTGAAAAGAATATTCCAATTGTAGAAGATTTATTATTTTTCATAGACGCTTTACGAGAATCTAATAAAATTTTGGTAATCAATAAAGCCTTTTATAATTATGTAAGAAATGAGAATTCTGTAACTGGTAATTATAAAAAAAATTTTGATGATATAAATTATCAAGTTCATAAACTTTTAAAGAAAAGATTTATAGAATATGGAATTAATGAAAATGATGATTTAAAAATTAGATACGGCATTAATAAGTTTACTATGTATACTTTGACTTTTTCAAATATTATGAAAAATGATGTAAGTTTTTTTAACAAGTATAGAGAAATAAAATCTAAAATTCATCAATGTAACACTGATGTAGATATTTCAAATTCAATTACAAAAGAGCTAGATATGGGAAGATGCTTAATTTATTATTTAGTTAGGCTAAAAATGGCCATTATCATTACGATTTTATTTAATATAAAATACAAATTTAAAAAAATATAATAGAGAATGAGGTAATAAATGGCAACAAATAGAAAAATTATTAGTGTGATAAATACTTTGATATTTACTTTAATTTTTGCGTCTAGGTCATTAACAGATGCTATATATGTTACAAGAGATATATCAAGTCCATTAATTAATTTAAAATATTTTTTTCTAATATTTGGAATGTTGTTTTGTGCATTACAATTAATAAAAAAGAAAAAATTAATATATTTGAAAGAAATAAAAAGTGTTTATATTATAATTGTGTTATTTTTTGTTATTTCATTATTAATGATGTTTATCAATAGAGGATCTAATAATAAATTGTTAGAAGAATTATTTAAATTATTTTTACCTATTACATATGTTTTTCTTATTTTAAATACATTTGATTTTGAAGATATATATAAATCAATGGTACTTGCATTTGCATTCTCAATGCTTGGATATATTTTAGAAATAGGGTTTAGTACCTTTTCGTATTCTAATATATTAAGTGTTGATTTTTCAAATTCTTATTCACCATTTGAATCGAGTGCTGCAGCCGGAGCATCAGTTGCATTTTTTACTTTTTTTATGTATTTTAGAAAAAATAAAGTATTGAAGTATTTAAGTTTTATATTTCCTTTATTTACATTTAAAAGATTTTCCGTATTATTTGCTCTTTTATTATTCTTTTTGCCGATGGTTGTAAATATGGATAGAATGGTCACTAAGAATCAAAAAATGTTTTTAAAAATTATGTTTATTATTTTAACAGTAGTGTATTATTTATTACTAATGCCATCTTCATCAACACTTTTTTATAAAATATTTAATGAAACACAAAGAAAATTTACTATGGGACGTAGTGAATTTTTATCTTGGATATTGAACGGAAATTTTACTAATTTAGGTTTAGGTAGTACAACAAAATTTCTTGGCAAAAGTTTAGAAATGGATTTAATTAAAATTTTAATTGAAACTGGTTTTCTAGGGTTAATTATATTCGTATTTAATTATTGGAATTGTTCAGGGCAAATAATCTATACTAATACATTAATGGGTTTTCAATTTTTTAATTTGTTAACTTCGCATTCATTGAGTAATTCATTTAATTGGATTTTAACATTTTTAGTAATTGGATGTATCACATATAAGCAAGTAGAATCTGAAAAATTTTTAAACAAAGTTAAGCCAAAAAAAAGAAAAATACATATAAAATTTTAAATAATATAAAATATAAGGAGGGTTTTTATGATAGGAATAGTTACAATAAATGATTATGATAATTATGGGAACAGATTGCAAAACTATGCGTTGCAAGAAGTATTAGCTGAATTAGGGTATAATTCAGAAACTTTGATTAATTATCCATATTCAAATACAAAAGTTAAATTTATATTAAGACAAATTAAAAACTTTAAAAAGAAAGATGGATATTCTGATAATGTTAATAGAGCAAATAATTTTAAATCGTTTAACGAAAATATAAAATTCAATGAGAAAAAGTTAACTCCATATGCATCAGATAAGAAATACGATTTTTATATTGTTGGGTCAGATCAAGTTTGGAATCCTATATTTGGTAGATTAAGAGAAGTTGATCTTTTATCTTTTGTTCGTCCATCTAAAAGAATATCTTATGCAGCAAGCTTTGGTATTTCAAGTATTGAGGAAAATATAAATGTATCAAATGAACTAAAAAAATTTAAGAACATTTCTGTAAGAGAAAATAAAGGAAAAGAGATTGTAAAAAAGTTATCTGGAAGAGAAGATGTTGAAGTTGTATTAGATCCTACAATGTTGTTAGATGCACATAAATGGGATAGTGTTATTAAACGACCAAAAGTAAAAATGCCAAAAAAGTATATTTTGAGTTATTTTTTAGGTGATAATGATAAGTATATGAGTAAAATAAAAACAATATCAGCTGCTAAAGATTTGAAAGTGATTGATATATTAAATAAAAATAGTCCTTTTTTTCAATGTGGTCCAAGTGAATTTTTATATCTTGAAAAAAATGCGGAATTAATTTGTACCGATTCATTTCATTCATGTGTTTTTGCCTTGATATTTAACAAACCTTTGGTTGTTTTTGAGAGAAACCAAAATATTTTTTCTATGAATTCAAGAATTAATACCCTTATAACAAATTTTGGACTTTCCAATATAAAGTTTGATAAAGAAATTAGTGATGATAATTTTAAACTATTTGGAAATGATGTATATGAAAAGATTAATATAGAACGTCAAAAATCAATAGATTTCTTAAAAAAGTCATTAAAAAAGGAAAATAAGTAGATATTATGAAAAGCCAATTAAAGCTAGGTATTATTCTTTCGTATTTAACTATGTTTGCTAAAAATGCTATAGCGATTCTATATACTCCAATAATGTTACGACTTTTGGGACAAAGTGAATATGGTTTATATCAATTAGTATATTCTGTAGTTAGCTATTTAGGATTGTTAAGTTTTGGATTTGGAAGTGCTTATGTTAGGTTTTATTCGAGATATAATAGATTAAATGATGGTATAGGATTAGCTAAGCTCAACGGTTTATTTTTGATTGTTTTTTGTTTGATATCGATAATAACAATTGCGTGTGGAAGTTTGTTGATCTATAATATTGAAGTAATTTTTGGTAAATCTTTAACTGAATATGAAATATCTACTGCGAAATTATTAATGTTGCTTATGGTAATAAATCTTGCTTTAACTTTTCTATCAAGTGTATTTGATTCGTATGTAACTGCTAATGAAAAATATTTTTTTCAAAGAATTATTCAATTATTAGAAACAGTTTGTAATCCATTTTTAGCACTACCATTATTAGTGATGGGATATAAGTCAGTTAGCTTAATTATAGTAACAACTGTCTTAACATTTTCAAAGTTGATTATTAATGTTTTTTATTGCAAAAATAAATTACATATGAGTTTTATATTTAAAGATTTTGATTTTAGTCTATTTAAAGAAATTGGAACATTTTCTTTTTATATTTTTATTAATATTATTGTTGACCAAATAAATTGGAGTGTAGATAAATATATATTAGGAGTTTTTGGAGGTACAGTGTCTGTGGCAATATATTCAATAGGTGGACAAATAAATACATTATATATGAATTTATCTACTGCAGTTTCATCCGTTTTTATACCTAGAGTAAATAAAATTATAGCTAATGACTATGATGATAATTCTACTTTAACTGATATATTTACAAAAGTTGGAAGAATACAATTTATTATTTTATCATGTATTTTATCTGGGTTTATCATAGTTGGTAATTATTTTATATCTGTATGGGCGGGCACAGAATATCATACAGCATATTATGTAGCATTATTATTGATTACTCCCGTTACCATTCCTTTAATTCAAAACTTAGGGATAGAAATACAGAGAGCTAAAAATTTACACAAATTTAGATCATTTGTTTACTTGTTTATTGCAGTTAGTAATATTTTAATTAGTATTCCTTTAACAATAAAATTTGGCGAGATTGGTGCTGCATTAGGAACTGCAATTGCTTTGATAGTTGGGAATATAATTATAATGAATATCTATTATAAAAAAGTAGTTTGTTTAGATATGGAATATTTTTGGAAAGAAATTAGTAAACTGTTACCATCGATACTTTTTGCTTTTTGCATCGGATATTTAGGAAAATTGTTCATTGGTGTTACAAATTTTATTAGTTTTATTACCGTTGGTATAATATATTTAATTTCTTTTATTATCCTAATATATAAATATGGGTTTAATGATTATGAAAAAGAATTGATTTTTAAACCAATTCAAAATTATTTGGAGAGAAAATATGATTGAAATTTTAAATAAAAAAGATTGCTGTGGATGTACTGCATGTGAACAAGTATGTCCGACAAATTGTATTTCGATGTTATTTGATGATGAAGGATTCCTTTATCCTAGTGTAAATACAGAAATGTGTATATCATGTAATCTATGTGTAAAAGTATGTCCAATACTAAATAAAAAAAAGTCCAAGAAAACTGATGTTGAGGCTTATGCTGCATATACGGATAACGATGAAATACGATTAAAGAGTTCATCAGGTGGTTTGTTTACAATATTTGCGAATCAAATATTTAATCAAGGTGGTATGGTTGCAGGAGCAGCATTTGATAATGAGTTTATGGTTGAACATATTGTTATTGAATCTAATGAAGAATTAAACAAATTACAAGGAAGTAAGTACTTACAAAGTAATATGAAGAATAGTTTGAAAGAAGTAAAAACATATTTAGATCAAAATACGAAAGTATTGTTTACAGGTACTGCGTGTCAGATTGAGGGACTCAAACGATATTTAAGAAAGGAATATTCTAATTTATATACTATAGATGTTTTATGTCATGGAGTTCCAAGTCCGAAAGTTTGGAAAAAATATTTATCTGAGAAAGAACTCGAGTACGGTTCAAAACTTCAGCAAACCTTTTTCAGAAAAAAAGACTTTGGATGGAAAAGGTTTGCTTTATCTTTAAAATATAAAGATAAAGCATACCTTAAGAATCATCATGATGATCCTTTTATGAAACTATTTTTGAATGAGATATGTTTGCGACCTTCTTGTCATGATTGTAAGTTTAAAGATTTTCCAAGAGAGTCAGATTTAACAATTGGTGATGCTTGGGGTATTGAAAATCATATGTCAGATATGGATGATGATAAAGGAACATCTGTTTTAATAACAAATTCAAAAAAAGGAAATGAATTATTATCTTCAGTCAGAAAAAAATTAGTAATAAAAGAGGCTGAACTAGATGTAATTTTGCCAGCTACCGCTGATTCTAGAAAATCAGTAATTCCTCACAAGAATAGAGAGCTATTTTTTAAAGAGCTAGATCAAAAAAATATTAATCAATTATGTAAATATATTGAAAAGCCTATTTATCAAAAAGTATACCAAAAAGTTAGAAGAAAAATTGAAAGAATTATTGTCAAGCTTAAAGAAAATGATATTTAATAGCATAAAAGGTAAGTTTTATTTGGATTAAGTAGGAAAGTGTATTAATTAATAAAATAAGTAAAATTTTTAAATTGTTGAATATGTCTTCTGAAAATTATCACCAATAATAACATTCCTTAAAATTTCTTCCCATTGTTTAATTAATATTATTTGCTTATAATATTTTCATTGATTACTTGTATGGAGAACTTTGTATGTCAAAAATTAAAAAGAAAAAAATGAAAACTAAAGTAAAAGTTATATTGGTGTTAACTATAATAATATCAATTTTTGGCTTAGGTTACTTAGGAATTAATGCTTTTGTAGATAATACTTTAAATAAAACAGAAAGAACTGAAAAGATAAAAGTAGAAGATGCTGGAATATCTGAAGAAGTACAAAAGTCAAAAAAAGCTACTAAAGTTGTAAACATAGCTTTATTTGGTACGGATAATGATGGTAACTATTCTGATACAGATAGAAGTGATGCTATAAAAGTTATAAGTTTAAACTTTGATGATAAAGTCATTAATATTACTTCTATTCAAAGAGATACATTAGTATATATGCCAGATCCACATAATGATTGGTCAAAGCTAAATCATGCATATTGGTTTGGTGGACCTACTCTTGCTATTAAGACAATAAATACAAACTTTGACTTAGACATTACTAAATATGCTACATTTAGTTTTAAAGCCTCAGAAAAACTTGTTGATTTAGTAGGTGGAGTAAATATAGATTTAAAAGGTCAAGAAATACTACAAAGAGATAAACCACTTGGAATCTATGGTGAAGAAGGAGTCTATACTCTTAATGGTAAACAAGCAATGAATTACTCTAGAATAAGATACATTGATGATGACTTTTATAGAATGGAAAGACAAAACAAAGTAATAAAAGAAATAGTTAGAAAACTTAAAACAAAATCACCATTAGAAATATTAGACATAGTTAATGAAATGCTTCCTTATGTAGAAACTAATATTACTAATAATGAAATAAAGACTTATCTAACATCACTACTTTCATTTGATTTAAATAATATTACTCAAAACTCAATACCAAGTGATGGAGTGGCTAGTAGTGAAGTTATATCATACCAAGGTTATGGTCCAATATATGTTCCTAAAAACTTTGAAAAACTTGTTAAAGAAGTTCACTTACATATATACAATGATGATGATTATCAAGTGAGTAGTACACTACTAGAACTAGAAAAGAAAACATACGAATATTTTGGATTTACAAAACAAGAATAAATTTCAAGAATATTTATTTAAATGTTATTTCTAACTTCATCCTTAAATATAGGTACTAATCAAAATAACAATAAAAACGGACTATTTATCTTTTTATTTTAAAAGAGATGGCCCGTTTTAATGGTTTTGAGTTTTGTAATATAATAAAGTCAGAGATTAATTACACAATTAATATATTTTATATTTTAATATATGGTCATACAATAATATTAACTAAAATATATAGGCGATAAAAAAATATAGGATTTGAAAATATAACTATAAGGTAAAATACTGTTCAACAATAAAAGATATCAATCTATTTTTACGATTTTAATAAGCTTAGAAATATCTTCAATTTCCAGAGCTTCCGCAATTTTTGCTAGGTGATCAAAATTAATCACGGTACGATTACCTCTAACAATATCACTCACTGTAGATTCTCTTACATTTGACATTTCTGCCAGTTTTTTTTGACTAATACCTTTTTCTTCAATTAAATCTTTAATTAATAATTTCACTGAATATTTCATAAAACCTCCTTTAGCTATTTACTACAACAGTCATGTATGCTAAATCCCAAATATTGGAATCTTTCCCTACAGCATTTGGATTATCACCAATTGAAGATGCAAAATTCATAATTTTAGAGGTAAGTTCATTTTTAACTTTATTCCAAACATCTAGGGGACTAATATCATTCTTCCAAGTATATCTATCTGTATTTGAATCATAATATACTAATGATCTAAAAGCGGCAATAGTTGGATAAATAATTCCGTCAGGAATTTTGTATTGAAGATCAACTGCGCCAAACTTACTTTTTCCGACAATTTTTCCATCCTTATAACCAGAATATTTCTTTCTGCCATATCTGCCACCAGCAGCATTGTAACTTTCAGCAAATTCAGCTTCTATTGCATCATATAAATCAAAGATATCAGGTAAAATATTTACGTATCTTCTATACGATTCAGGGTCTTTAAGATAAAGCTCAAGCATTTTTGCTTTTGATGAATAAGCCTGAACTGGATGGCTACTTTGATCAAATTTATCGGCATTAAACATATTTATTATTGCTACAATTTCACGAGCATCAATCATTCGCTCATTCTTTCCGTTTTCATCAAGTGATGTTTGGTTTTGTTTAAATGCAATCCTATTATAGAATGGCATTCCTTCAAGACCCTCTTTAATAGGGTCGAACTGTTGGGCTAATTCAGCCATCGATTTTTCATCAACTTGAACAGATGTGTTTCTTGATTCGGCTAAACTTTCTATAATATCCTCTACTCCAGTCATTACTTCAAAAGTGACATACTGATCTAATCCTTCATTTTGGTGTTCACAGACTATTTTATAAGTGTGTCCTCCATCGATGTTTCCATGATATAAATCATCTTTGAAATTAATTTCAACTAAACCTGTTTTGTTGCTATAGTGGACACTTTCTGCTGATAACACAATACCTCTATTTTTTAGATGGAAATATCCGTCGTTGCTTAATAAGGAATCAGTAATTGCCTTAGCAACATTTGATGTAAGTTTTTGATCGCGAGGATTTGTTGCCATTGGAATACCTTCAGGCACTTCATTAACATGTACATAGAATATATACTTTTTTTGATTTGTGTTAATGAACGGGTCATCTAACCTTCTGAAAGAGCTGTCTTTTACTGCCATAATTTTTTTGATCATATAGATCCTCCGTTTCTAGTTAAACTCATAAGTTTAACAGAGTTATAAAAAGATAGCGAATATCGGAATAATAATATATCGCAATATCAATATAACGCAATAACGTTATATTGTCAACACTGTTCATTTTTTTCTTATTAAATAATATTTTTTATTTTTTTATTGTGGAATTTAAGTTTACAGTTTATTAATAACTTAATATTTTTAAATAATTGATTAAGCAAATAGTTCTAATATAAGATAAATGTTTACTTAAAATAAGAAATTAGGTTTAAGTGGTTTTGTTTACAGATATATACTGTCATTTCATTACTGATGTTGATGATGGATCAATATCTATAGAAGATACAAAAAATATTAACATTGCATATCATATATCGCATATCATATAAAGAAGGTATAAGGAAAATATTGACTACACCACACCATGATCCTAGAAGAACTATGCCTAAATTAGATCAATTGTATGTAAAATACGAAATAATTAAAAATATTGCTTTAGAAATTGAGCACGAGTTTAAAATTTATTTGGATATTACTATTGAAGAAAAAAAATCGTCAACAAATATTTTGAGTATTTTATAAATTCTATAATCGTAAAGTAATTGAAAGACCTATTCCATCTTTATTAGCTGTGAATATAATCTTGTAATCATACTAAAAGAAATAGTGATTATAGATGACTGTACAAGAAATACTACAAAGATTTAATAAATAACAACATAAAATCATTAGAAAATATTGTGATAAAATAATGAAAAAACTGAATTACATCATTTTTTATTTTTTTCATTTTGTGGATAAAACTTTTTGATATCTCTTTCAGTTATCTAATAACACATAAAATAACTACTCTAGTTCTTCTATGATTTCTTTTACCTTATTATTGATAATCGCTAGTATATTTGATACATCACTCTTCTTAATAGATTCATCATGTGTATCTGGTACTAATTCCATTGATTCACTTAATATCCTTGTAAGTGATTCTAGCTCTTGTAGTTTGGTTTTTAATTCTTCATTCATATGTTTACCTCTGTTTATTTTTATTATATATGAATATGCTTAAAAAAACCGTTGACACATGTGAAAGTTTGTAATAAAATATAAAAGCTTAGCGACATTAATGAGTTTTCTTATGAAAACTATATTTTAGGCTAAAGTTTGGCACACTTGAAAGTGTGTGCATATATTGAAAGGAGAATATTTAATGCCAACAATTAATCAATTGGTGCGTAAAGGACGTACTGATAAAGTTTACAAATCAAAATCTCCAGCTTTAAATAGAGGTTTTAACTCATTAAAGACTGAAAACACGACATTATCAAGTCCTCAAAAAAGAGGAGTATGTACTCGTGTAGGAACTATGACACCTAAGAAACCTAACTCAGCATTACGTAAGTATGCGCGTGTTCGTTTATCTAATGGTATGGAAGTTACTGCTTACATCCCAGGAATTGGACACAACTTACAAGAACACAGTGTTGTTATGATCAGAGGCGGCCGTGTTAAAGATTTACCAGGAGTTAGATACCACATAGTAAGAGGAGTGCTAGACTGCGCTGGTGTAGACAATCGTAATCAATCACGTTCTTTATATGGTACTAAGAAACCTAAGGATTCTAAGTAGGGGGGGTGCACTAAATGCCAAGAAAAGGAAGTATACCTAAAAGAGAAGTAATAGCTGATCCTATTTATAACTCAAAATTAGTTACAAAACTAATCAATAAAATTATGTTAGATGGTAAAAAAGGAGTTGCACAAACTATACTTTATAACTCATTTGAAATCATCGAAAAGAAAACTGGTGAAGAACCAATGATAGTATTTGAAAAAGCTTTAGGAAATATTATGCCAATGCTTGAATTAAAAGTAAGAAGAGTTGGTGGGTCTAACTATCAAGTTCCAGTTGAAGTATCTGCAGAAAGAAAACTAACACTTGGATTAAGATGGTTAGTTAACTACTCTAGATTACGTCATGAAAAAACTATGGAACAAAGATTAGCAGGAGAAATAATAGATGCTGCTAATGGAACTGGAGCTTCAGTTAAGAAAAGAGACGACATACACAAAATGGCAGAAGCAAATAAGGCTTATGCTCATTACCGTTGGTAATCAGGAAGGGAGATTCAAATGCCTAGAGAGTTTGATTTAGCACACACTAGAAATATCGGAATTATGGCTCACATCGATGCTGGTAAGACAACTACCACAGAACGTATTCTTTACTATACAGGAAAGACACACAAAATCGGTGAAACTCATGATGGTGCAAGTCAAATGGACTGGATGAAACAAGAACAAGAACGTGGAATTACTATTACTTCCGCAGCTACTACAGCTACATGGAAAGAACATAGAATAAACGTTATTGATACTCCAGGACACGTAGACTTTACTGTCGAGGTTGAGCGTTCATTACGTGTACTAGATGGTGCAGTAACAGTACTTGATGCAAAAGCGGGTGTAGAACCACAAACAGAAACTGTTTGGCGTCAAGCTACTACATATAAAGTTCCAAGAATCGTATTCTGCAATAAAATGGATGCGACAGGAGCAGACTTCATGATGTCAGTAAATTCTATTGGCAATAGATTAGGCGCAAAAGCTGCGGCAATTCAAATGCCTATAGGAGTAGAAAATACTTTTAGAGGAATTATTGACCTTATTGAAAGAAAACAACACATATATAAAGATGATTTAGGGAAAGTTGATGAAGTAACAGAAATCTCACCTGAATTTGTAGAAGAAGCAGAAAAATTAAGAGAAAAACTTGTAGAAGCAGTTGCAGATTATGATGATGAAGTAATGATGAAGGTTCTAGAAGGTGAAGAACCAACAATTGAAGAAATCAAAAAAGCAATTCGTGCTGGAGTATTAAAATCAGAATTTTTCCCAGTACTATGTGGAACAGCTTATAAAAACAAAGGAATTCAATTAGTATTAGACGCTGTTATTGATTACTTGCCTTCTCCATTAGATGTACCAGCAATTATTGGACATTTACCTAATGGTGAAGAAGAAGCAAGAAATCCAGGAGATGATCAACCATTTGCTGCATTAGCATTTAAGGTAATGACAGACCCATTTATTGGAAGACTTACATTCTTTAGAGTATATTCAGGAACAGCAAAATCTGGTAGCTATGTATTAAATGCTACAAAAGATGTTAGAGAAAGATTCAGTAGAATAGTACAAATGCACGCAAATCATAGAGCAGAAATAAGTGAAGTCTATTCTGGAGATATTGCAGCAGCAGTTGGATTAAAATCAACAACTACTGGAGACACATTATGTGCAGAAAAAGCACCAATTATATTAGAATCAATGATTTTCCCAGAACCAGTTATTCAAATGTCAGTAGAACCAAAAACAAAAGGTGACTCTGATAAGATGGGAATTGCATTATCTAAACTAGCTGAAGAAGACCCAACATTTAAAACATACACTGATGAAGAAACAGGACAAACTATTATTGCTGGTATGGGTGAGTTACACTTAGATATCATCATAGATAGAATGAAAAGAGAATTTAAAGTTGAATGTAATGTTGGAGCACCACAAGTAGCATATAGAGAAACTATTACACAAATGGCTGAATGTGAAGGTAAGTTTGTAAGACAATCAGGCGGTCGTGGACAATATGGACATGTATGGATTAAATTTGAACCAAACGAAAAAGGAAAAGGCTTTGAATTTGTGGATGCAATTGTTGGAGGAACTGTTCCTCGTGAATACATAAAACCAACACAAGAAGGATTAGAAGCTGCACTAAACAATGGTTTAGTAGCAGGATATCCAGTAGTAGATGTAAAAGCAACATTATTTGATGGATCATATCATGATGTTGACTCATCAGAAATGGCTTATAAGATTGCCGCAAGTATGGCATTAAAAGAAGCAGCAAAAAAATGTAAGCCAGTATTATTAGAACCAATCATGGTAGTAGATGTAACTGCACCAGCTGAATACTTAGGAAGTGTAATGGGAGACATTACTAAACGTCGTGGTCAAATAAGAGACCAAGAAGAAATTGGTAATGCAGTAAAAGTAAAATCATTCGTTCCTTTATCAGAAATGTTTGGTTATGCGACAGATTTAAGATCATTTACACAAGGTCGCGGCAATTATATAATGCAAATGGACCATTACTCAGAAGTTCCTAAGAGCATTGCAGAAGATATTGCTAAGAAAAACACTCGTGAATAGGCAATAAATATTGCAATATTACGGGGTTTATCTTAAAATGATATATGGTTAATTAAAAGAAATTAGGAGGATTTGCAAAAGATGGCAAAGCAAAAGTTTGACAGATCGTTAGAACATGTTAACATCGGTACAATTGGTCACGTTGACCACGGAAAAACAACATTAACAGCAGCTATTACCAATTATTTAGCAAAAGAAGGTTTTGCTGAAGCTAGAGCATATGAACAAATTGATGGTGCTCCAGAAGAAAAAGCTAGAGGAATCACTATTAATACTTCTCACGTTGAATATAAAACAGCTAATAGACACTACGCACACGTAGATTGCCCAGGTCACGCTGACTATATCAAAAATATGATTACTGGTGCAGCTCAAATGGATGGAGCTATCCTTGTTGTTGCTGCAACTGATGGACCAATGCCACAAACACGTGAACACATCCTACTTGCTCGTCAAGTTGGAGTTCCAAGAATGGTTGTATTCTTAAATAAATGTGACATGGTTGATGATGAAGAATTAATCGACTTAGTAGAAATGGAAGTTCGTGAACTTCTATCTGAATACGGATTTGAAGGAGATGATACTCCAGTAATTCGTGGTTCAGCTTTAAAAGCTCTTGAAGGCGATGAAGCTTGGGGAGCAAAAATTGGAGAACTAATGGAAGCAGTAGATACTTGGATTCCAACTCCAACTCATGAAACTGACAAACCATTCTTAATGGCAGTTGAAGACGTATTTACAATCACAGGTCGTGGTACAGTTGCTACTGGACGTGTTGAACGTGGAAAATTAAAACTTAACGAAGAAGTAGAAATCGTTGGTATTAACCCAACTAAGAAAACTGTTGTTACAGGAATTGAAATGTTCCGTAAATTACTAGACTATGCAGAAGCTGGAGATAACATTGGAGCATTATTACGTGGTGTTAACCGTGATGAAGTTGAACGTGGACAAGTTTTAGCAAAACCAGGTTCAGTTACTCCTCACAAAAACTTCAAAGCACAAGTTTATGTATTAAGTAAAGAAGAAGGAGGACGTCATACACCATTTGTATCTAACTACCGTCCACAATTCTACTTCCGTACAACAGATGTTACTGGTATTATTAAACTTCCTGAAGGAGTTGAAATGGTAATGCCTGGTGATAATATTGAAATGATCGTTGAGTTAATTTCACCAATCGCTATTGAACAAGGAACTAAGTTCTCAATTCGTGAAGGTGGAAGAACTGTAGGTTCTGGAAATATTACTTCAATCATAAAATAAAAATTTATATAAAACTTCGAAGAAATTCGAGGTTTTTTTATTCTTAAAAAGTAAAAAAAGCAAACTCTGAAAACAATTTTCAGAAAATATGTTGCAATTTTCTTAAATATATGTGATAATTTTCAACAATAAGGTGGACGTATGACAAATTGTTTAGTTAACATTATTATTATTCTCCTAGTTCTAGTAATAGTTCTGTTAGTCATGCAATCATATTATATTATTCAAGAAGGGTAGAATTAGGTAGGTATAGTTAAGTAGTTTGTTTATAAACCTTGGCAATTAGCTTGAATAAGATAGCTGATTGTTAAGGTTTTTATTTTTATACAAATAAAGGAAAGGAAAATTGTATGGAAAAAGTTAAGATATTTGATACTACATTAAGAGATGGAGAACAAACCCCTAGAGTTAGTCTAAACATGAATGATAAGGTCATGATTGCTAAACAACTCGAAAAACTCGGTGTAGACATTATAGAAGCTGGATTTCCTATATCAAGTGATGGAGACTATGAAGCTGTTAAAGCAGTAAGTGAGGCTGTAGAAAATGTAACTGTATGCGCTTTAGCAAGATGCAACAAAAAAGATATTGATAGGGCTGCAGAAGCTTTAATTAACGCAAAACATCCAAGAATACATGTATTTATAGCAACAAGTGATATTCACTTAAAATACAAGCTTAAAATGAGTAAAGAACAATGTGTTGAAAAAGCAGTTGAAATGGTAGCTTATGCAAAAACATTAGTGGATGATATTCAATTTTCCGCAGAAGATGCTAGTAGAAGTGATAAAGATTTCTTAGTAGAAATATTTGAAAAAGTAATTGAAGCAGGAGCGACTACTATCAATGTTCCAGATACTGTAGGATATGCACAACCAAATGAATACTATGATTTATTGAACTATGTTATAACTAATACTAAAAACTCAGATAAGGCTACTTTCTCAGTACACTGTCATGATGATTTAGGTATATCAACAGCAAATGCTTTATCAGGAGTAAAAGCAGGAGCTAGACAAGTTGAATGTACAGTAAATGGAATTGGAGAAAGAGCTGGAAATTCATCACTAGAAGAAATTGCAATGATATTAGATACAAGATCAAATTACTATAATGTTACAACTAATATAGTCACTACAGAAATATATAAAACATCTAAATTAATTTCCGCAATTACTGGTGTAAGTATTGCAAAAAATAAATCAGTAGTAGGAGAAAATTGCTTCTTACATGAATCAGGAATTCATCAAGATGGAATATTAAAGAATAGAGAAACATATGAAATTATGAATCCTGATAAAGTAGGAATTCCAAAAAATAACGGTTTAGTTTTAGGAAAACACTCAGGAAGACATGCATTTAATGCTTTTCTAAAACAACATGGATTTGAAATGGAAGAAGAAGAAATTCAAAAATATTTTATTAAGTTTAAAGAATTAACTGACAAAAAGAAATATGTAACAATAGATGATATTACATCTTTAGTAGGAGAACTACCATATAATGAAAATTATAAATTTCATAGTTATACAAGTTCAAATAATGATGATGGAACAGCAACTGTTTATTTAAACATATTACATGGAAATGATTTAATAACTAAAAGAGCTATAGGTAATGGACAAATAGATGCAGCATTTAATGCATTAAATAGTATTGTCGATAAAGAAATAGAAGTATTAGATTTTGAAATAAATGCAGTATCAAGTTTATCTAACGCACTAGGAGAAGCAAAAGTATTACTTAAATTAGGTGATAATGAAATATCAACTTCTGGCTTAGACTTAGATATTATAAAAGCTTCTATACAAGCTTATGTACAAGGTATAAATAAATTTGGAATATAGGTGAAAAATGAATAAAATTATATGCTTAAAAGGAGATGGAATTGGACCAGAAATCATGGATAGTAGTATTAAGGTTCTAAGATCCATTAGTAAAGATTTTAATTTTGAATACGAATTATTATTTGAAGATTTTGGTGGAGTATCAATTGATAAACATGGTGAACCATTTACAAATGATCTAAAAGAAAAACTAAATAATGCAGATGCAGTATTACTTGCATGTATAGGTTCATCAAAATATGATAGTGCACCAGTAAGACCAGAACAAGGATTACTAGAATTAAGAAAATACTTAAATCTTTATGCAAATATAAGACCATTAAAAGTAAGTGATAGTCTATTATCATTATCACCACTAAAACCAGAAATAGTTAAAGGAAGTGATCTTGTAATAGTAAGAGAATTATCAAGTGGAATTTACTTTGGAGAACCAAGATTCTACAGTGATGAAGAAGCATATGATACTATGAGATACAACAAAAAAGAAATAACTAGAATAGTAGATTACGCATTTAAAATAGCATCAAAAAGAAATAAAAAAGTCACTTCAGTTGATAAAGCAAATGTTCTAGCAAGTTCTAAGTTATTTAGAAAAATTTCAATAGATGTATCAAAAAATTATCCTGATGTTACTTTAGAACATAGATATGTAGATGCAATGGCAATGGAGTTAATAACAAAACCATCTTCATTTGATGTAATTGTAACTTCAAATTTATTTGGAGATATATTAAGTGATGAAGCAAGTGTTCTAGGAGGCTCATTAGGCTTACTTGCATCAAGTAGCTTTAGTGAAACTGGTATTTCTCTATATGAACCAGCACATGGTTCAGCACCAGATATTGCTGGATTAAACATTGCAAATCCAATTGCGATGATAAGTTCAATGAGTATGATGCTTAGATATTCATTTGATCAAGACAATTTAAGTAATTTAATAGATGATTGTATAGATAGAGTATTAAATGAAGGCTATTATACAAAAGATTTAGATAATGAAAATTATTTGTCTACAACTGATTGGACAAATAAATTAATTGAAAAAATACAGGAGGTGAAACATGAGTACATTATATGAAAAAGTATTAAATAAACACATAATAAAACAAGATGGTGAACTATTACTTATTTATATAGATAGACACTATATTCATGAAATAACATCTCCACAAGCATTTGAAGGATTAAAACTTTCCAATAGAAAAGTAAGAAGAGCTGATAAGACATTTGGAACAATGGATCATAATACTCCTACTACAAAAAAGGAAAGAGAAAATATTGTAGATGAACTAGCAAAAATGCAATTAGATGCATTAAAGAAAAACTGTGAAGAGTATGGCATTAAATTAGTTGATATGGACCATAATGATAATGGAATTGTACATATTATTGGACCAGAATTAGGCTTAACTCTTCCAGGAAATACCATTGTTTGTGGTGATAGTCATACTGCAACCCATGGAGCATTTGGTGCTTTAGCATTTGGCATAGGAACATCAGAAGTAGAACATGTACTAGCAACTCAAACAATATGGAATAAAAAATTAAAAAATTTAGGAATAAAAATAACTGGAAAATTAAATAAAGGAGTTTATGCAAAAGATGTAATACTAGCTCTAATAAGAAAATATGGAGTATCTATAGGTAATAATTGTGCTGCTGAATTCTATGGAGATACTATAGAAAATATGAGTATGGATGAAAGAATGACTATATGTAATATGGCAATAGAAGCAGGGGCAAAAGTAGGAATGATTAAACCAGATCAAAAGACTCTTGATTATCTAAAAAATACAAAATATATGAATGATGAGCTATATGAAAAAATTGTTGAAGAATCTAAAACATTATATACAGATAATGAATCAGATTATGACAAGATAATTACTTTAGATGTAACAAATCTAAAACCACAAATAACTTGGGGAACTAATCCTAGCTTATGTGTAAGTGTAGATGAAAAATTACCTGAAAGTATTGATGAAATACATGCTAAAGCATATTCTTATATGGATTTAAAACCAGGTATGGATGCAGTTGATATTCCAGTAGAAGAAGTATTTATAGGATCTTGTACTAATGGAAGATATAGTGATCTATTAGAAGCATATAAAGTAATAAAAGGAAAGAAAGTTAAAGAAGGTATAAAAGCAATAATAGTACCAGGCTCAATGGCTGTATACAATAAAGCGATTGAAAGTGGAATTAAAGATGAATTTATAAAAGCCGGATTTGAATTTAGATTACCAGGGTGTTCTAGTTGTTTAGGAATGAATCCTGACTTAGTTAAACCTTATGCACATTGTATTTCTTCAAGCAATAGAAATTTTGAAGGAAGACAAGGAGCAAATTCAAGAACACACCTAGCATCACCTGCAACTGCGGCAGCAAGTGCTATATATGGTAAGGTTGTAGATATTAGTAAGGAGGAATATTATGGAGAAGTTTGATATTGTAAAAAGTAAAGCTATAAAAATATTAAATGACAATATAGATACTGACATAATTATTCCAAAACAATTCTTAAAAACAATTTCTAGAACAGGATTTAAAGAAAATGCATTTCATCCTTGGAGATATGATTCTAAAGGAGAAAAAATAAAAGACTTTGAATTAAATAAAGAAGAAAACAAAGGTTTACAAATATTGATAAGTGGTAATAACTTTGGATGTGGTTCTTCAAGAGAACATGCAGCATGGGCACTAAAAGATGTTGGTATTAAGGTAATCATTGCCTTAGGTTTCTCTGATATATTTATTAATAACTGGTATAGTAATGGACTACTTGCGATAATTGTAGATAAAGATGTTAGAGACTATCTTGCAAGTCTTGATGAAGAAATAGTAGTAGATTTAAAACAACAGCTTATTAAAACAAAAGAAAAAGATATTTTGTTTGATGTACCACAAGTCAATAAAGAAAGATTATTAAAAGGTGTAGACTTTATTGATGAAACATTAGTGTATGAGGATTTAATAAAAGAATATGAAAGTAGGGGTGAAGGAATATGATGCTTAGAGGCGCAGATATACTTGTAAAAACTTTAGTTGAACAAGGTGTTGATGTAGTGTTTGGTTTTCCTGGAGGAGCTGTTTTGGAAATATATGATGCACTATATCATCATAAGGATGAAATTAACCATGTGATTACTTGTCATGAACAAGGAGCAGCTCATGCAGCAGAAGGCTATGCAAAAACTACTGGTAAAGTAGGAGTTGCAATAGCTACTAGTGGACCAGGTGCTACCAATTTAGTTACTGGTATTGCGGATGCTTATTTGGATAGTGTTCCTACAGTGTTTATAACGGGAAATGTTTCTACAAATTTAATTGGTAAAGATAGTTTTCAAGAAACATATATTACTGGTGTTACAATGCCAATCACAAAACATAACTTTGTGGTAAGAGATGTTAATGAACTTGCAAACACTGTTAGAGAAGCATTTAGGATTGCTAATAGTGGTAGAAAAGGACCAGTATTAATAGATTTACCAAAAGATATAACAATGAAAAAAGCAGAATATAAACCAGTAGAAATACAAGAGATAATTCCAAAAAAATATGACAATTCTGAAATGATTGATAAAGTTGCAAAATTAATTAATAATGCAAAAAGACCTGTTGTTTATTGTGGTGGAGGTATTGTTGCTTCTGAAGCATCACAAGTATTAAGAGAGTTTGTTGAAAAGGCTAATATTCCTGCAACTTACACACTAATGGCTGCAGGAGTACTAGGATATGAAGAAAAACTAAATCTTGGTATGGTTGGAATGCATGGGACTGCTACATCAAATCTAGCAATTGATCATAGTGATGTACTTCTAGCTTTAGGCGTTAGATTTGATGATAGAGTTGCATCAAATGTAAAAAAATTCGCGAAAAACGCAAAAATTGTTCATATAGATATTGATGCTAGTGAAATTAATAAAAATGTTTATGTTGATTACAGCTTAGTTGGTGATGTTAAAGATATTCTTACTCAATTAATTGAACATGTTGAATATAAAGAAAGAAAACCATGGTTAGAACAAATTGAAGAATGGAAAAAGAAAGATTATATTCCTAAAGATGATGATAGTATATTAAGACCTCATCAAATTCTTAAAACAATTTCTGATAATATTGGTGAAGATGGAATTATTGTTACAGATGTAGGACAACATCAAATGTGGGCAGCACAATATAACGGTAGAGTTAAATCTAGACATTTTGTTACTAGTGGTGGCCTTGGTACTATGGGATTTGGTTATGGAGCAGCACTTGGTGCTAAGATTGCTAATAAAGATAAGGATGTTATTCATATTACGGGTGATGGATCATTCAATATGAATTTAAATGAAGTTATTACTTCAGTGAATCATGGTATTAAAATTATTACAGTGTTATTTAATAATAAATCATTAGGAATGGTAAGGCAGTGGCAACATCATTTCTATGATGATAGATTTTCTGAAACAGATTTATTTAGAAAAACAGATTACTTAAAGCTTGCTGAAGCTTTTGGTGCAAAGGGATATCATTGTACAAATCTTGCTGAATTTGAAGATGCATTTAAAAAAGCTCTTGAAAATCCTGATACAGCAATTATTGAATGTATGATTGATAGAGATGAGAGAGTTCTTCCATTAATACCTGCTGGAAAAACTATAGAAGAAATAATAATGGATTGAGAGAAAAATATGGAAAAAAGAGAAGTATTAAGTTTAATAGTTAGAAACTCATATGGAGTTTTGGCAAGAATTGTAACTCTTATAGGTAGAAGAGGGTACAATATTGATACATTAACTGTATCGGCTACAAATGATAATAGTATTTCTAGAATTACAATTACTACTAAAGGTGATGAAGCTAATATAGATCATATTATTGAACAAATTTCTAAATTAGAAGAAGTAATAGATGTATATGTATTAGAACCTGAAAAATCAGTAATGAGAGAATTATTATTACTAAAGATTAAAGCTGATGAAACTAATAGAGGTAAGATTAGAGACTTTGTGGATATCTTTAGAGCTTCAATAGTAGATTTATCTCCAGGAAGTGTAGTAATACAATTAGCTGGAAAATCAAGTACTATTGATGGTTTTGTAACAATGGCTGAAGAATTTGAAATAGTTGAAATGTGTAGAACAGGCATTACTGCCTTATCAAGATAAATTGTATAGGAGGAAAAAACAATGATATCAAAATATTATGATGAAAACTGCAATCAAGAATTACTAAAGGATAAAAAAATAGCTGTACTTGGATATGGAAGCCAAGGACATGCACATGCACTAAATTTACATGATAGTGGTATGAATGTTTGTGTTGGACTAAGATCAACAAGTGCTAGCTGTGATAAAGCAAAAGAAGCAGGTTTAGAAGTTAAAAGTGTTAGTGAAGCTTCTAAGTGGGCTGATGTAATAATGATGCTTGTACCAGATGAAACAATGGCTGATTTATATGCAGATGAAGTTGAACCATATCTAGAAGAAGGAAATGTTCTATGCTTTGCTCATGGATTCAATATTCACTATAGTTTAATTAATCCACCAAAAAATGTTGATGTTATTATGATTGCTCCTAAAGGACCTGGTCATACAGTAAGATCACAATTTGTTGATGGAAATGGTGTTCCTTCGCTAATAGCTGTTTATCAAGATTATTCTGGTAAGGCAAAAGATTATGCTCTTGCTTGGGCTAGTGGAATTGGTGCAGGTAGAGCAGGTATTTTGGAAACAACATTTAAAGAAGAAACTGAAACTGACTTATTTGGTGAACAAGCAGTATTATGTGGTGGTGTTACTGAATTGATGAAGACTGGTTTTGAAGTATTAGTTGAAGCTGGTTATGAACCTGAAATGGCTTATTTTGAATGTGTTCATGAAATGAAGCTAATCATTGATTTGATTAATAGTGGTGGTTTTGAAATGATGAGATATTCTATTTCAAATACTGCAGAATATGGTGATTACAGTAGAGGAAAACGAGTTATTACTGAAGACACTAAAAAAGAAATGAAAAAAATACTTGATGAAATTCAAGATGGACAATTCGCAAGTGAATTTGTTCAAGAATTTAATGCAGGAAGAAAGACAAGATTCTTAGCTACTAGAAGAAAAGAATCTGAACATCTACTTGCAAAAGTTGGAGCAGAATTAAGAAGTATGATGAGTTGGTTAAAAAAATAAATAGGTGATTATATGAAATTAGCGAGTGATAAAGTTATTAGGGGCCCTGAAAGGGCTCCTAATAGAAGTTTATTTTATGCTTTAGGTTATACAAAAGAAGAACTAGATAGACCACTAGTAGGTGTTATTTCTGCTTATAGTGAAGTTGTTCCTGGGCATATGATGCTTGATAAACTAAGTGATGCTGTTAAAACTGGAGTTTCTATGGCTGGTGGTACACCTATTCTGGTTCCATCTATTGGAGTTTGTGATGGAATTGCAATGGGACATATAGGAATGAAGTATTCTTTACCAAGTAGAGAACTTATTGCCGATAGTGTTGAAACAATGGCTATAGCTCATGGTTTTGATGCATTAGTTTTAGTACCAAATTGCGATAAAATAGTACCAGGAATGATTATGGGTGCTTTAAGAGTAAACTTACCTACTATTTTAGTAAGTGGTGGACCAATGCTTGCAGGACATATGGATGATAGAAGTTTAAGTTTATCTACTATGTTTGAAGGAGTTGGAGCATTTAAGGCAAATTTAATTAACGCTGAACAACTAGAAATTATGGAAAAAAGTGTTTGTCCTAGTTGTGGTAGCTGTGCTGGTATGTATACCGCAAATAGTATGAATTGTTTAAGTGAAGCAATTGGATTAGCACTTCCTGGTAATGGAAGTATTCCTGCAGTATATTCTGCAAGAATACAGCTTGGAAAAAGTGCTGGTATGAAGATAATGGATCTTTTAAAAAATGATATTACTATAAAAGATATCATTAATGAAAAATCTGTTGAAAACGCTATTGCATGTGATATGGCATTGGGTTGTTCTTCTAATAGTGTTTTACACCTTCTTGCAATAGCAAATGAGGCTGAAGTGGATCTTGATTTAAATAAATTTAATGAGGTAAGTGAAAGAGTACCTAATCTTTGTCATTTAGCTCCTGCTGGACCTCATCATATGGAAGATCTATATCATGCTGGAGGAGTTAGTGCAGTTTTAAAACAATTATTAGATAAAGATTTACTTCATAAAGATTGTATTACTTCTACTTGTAAAACAGTTGAAGAAAATTTAAAAAACCAAAAAGTTAAAAACTATAATGTTATTAGAAATGTTTATAATCCTTATAGTAAAACTGGAGGTATTGCAATATTATTTGGAAATATTGCAAAAAATGGTTGTGTAGTTAAAAGAAGTGCTGTAGATGAATCAATGTTAAAACATGAAGGTAAAGCAAAGGTTTTCTATAGTGAAGATGACGCTATTGAAGCTATCTATGGCGGAAAAATTGTAAGTGGTGATGTTGTTGTTATCTTATATGAAGGGCCAGTAGGTGGACCTGGTATGAGGGAAATGTTAAATCCAACAAGTGCACTTGCAGGAATGAAACTTGATACTAGTGTTGCTTTAATTACTGATGGTAGATTTAGTGGTGCTAGTAGAGGTGCTTCTATTGGTCATATATCTCCTGAAGCTGCCGCAAATGGTGAAGTTGGTTTAATAAAAGATGGAGATATAATTCAAATTGATATTCCTAATCATAGTATTAATTTACTTGTTAGTGATGAAGAATTAGAAGATAGAAAAAAGAATGTTGTACTTAAAAAGAATGAGTACAAAGGTTATTTAAATAGATACCAAAAATTAGTTCAAGGAGCTGATAAAGGAGCTGTTTTAAAATAGGAGATAAAATATGTTAACTTTGGATAAGATATATCATGCAGCATTTATTTTAAAAAACGCAGTAAATAAAACTGACATGATTAATGCGCTTAATATAGATAGTTTAGGAAATATTTTCCTTAAATGTGAAAATCTTCAAAAGACAGGTTCTTTCAAGATTAGAGGAGCTTATTATAAGATTAGTCAGTTAAAAGAAGATGAGATTACTAATGGTATAGTTGCTTGTTCTGCTGGAAATCATGCACAAGGAGTTGCCTTAGCTTCTAAAAAGAATAATATTAAAGCTACTATATTTATTCCTGATGGAGCACCTATTAGTAAGGTAGAGGCTACTAAAAGCTATGGAGCAGATGTTAAATTAGTGGGTGAAACATATACAGAATCTCATGATGCTGCAGTAGAATATTGCAAAAAAGCTGGAGCAACTTTTATTGACCCTTTTGATGATGATGATATTATTGCAGGTCAAGGTACTATAGGACTTGAAGTTCTTGATCAATTACCCAATGTTGATGTTGTTATAGTTCCTATTGGTGGAGGTGGTTTAATTAGTGGTGTTGCCTATGCGATTAAACAACTTAGACCAGAATGTAAGGTAATAGGGGTACAAGCTGAAAGAGCTGCTTCAATGTATTGTTCTATAAAAAATGGAGTGAGAACAAAAACTGAGGTTGTAAGTACTTTTGCGGATGGAGTTGCTGTAAAAATGCCGGGTGTACTAACTTATGATTATATTAGTGAATATGTTGATGACATTGTTACAGTAAGTGAAGATGAAATTGCTACTGCTATTTTAGTTTTAATGGAAAAACAAAAACTTGTTTGTGAAGGTGCAGGTGCTCTTAGTGTTGCAGCCTTATTAAGTAAGAAAGTTGAAGTTGATAATAAAAATGTATGCTGTATACTTTCTGGTGGTAATATTGATGTTAATATACTAAATAGAGTTATTAATAGAGGTTTATTAAGTAGTGGTAGAACAAGTGATCTTTATATATCTTTAATGGATAAACCAGGTCAATTAGAAGGTGTTTCTAGAGTTATTGCTTCTAATGGTGGAAACGTTGTTGGTGTATTTTATGATCAAGGTGAAGAAAATACTGATATAAACAGTTGTATATTAAAAATAAAGATGGAGACAAGAAATTTCACACAAATTCAGGAAATTAAAGATGATTTAGAAAAGAATGGATTTTGTGTATTAAGTCGTAACCCATATTAAAAGAGCTATAGCTCTTTTTTATATGGGAAGAAAGATAAAAAAACTGTATTTAATTGGATTTTAAAGCTTTCAAAATGTCTAAAGGGCTCTAGAACATTATAAAAGGCTAAAAGATATGAATCATTTTGTTTTCATGAAAAAATGACTTTCGTAGAAAGATTAGAAGTTATCAAACAATATAAAGAAGGATGAAATGTTGAAGTAGGTAAAAGAGGTTCTTTATCACAATTGGTTATATTACCTTTTGTTATTATATATTTTGGTGTTAGTATATAACTATGAACACAAAAAGTTGAAAATCCTATTATAAAAAAGAGGAGATCTCATTATGAAGGAAAAAAAATTGTTTGATGACATTACAGATATTGATGATGAATTAATTGAAGAAGCAAAAGTAAATAAAAGACCAAGATTTAAAAGAAAGAAAATAGTTACTCTTGCTGTTAGTGTTTTAGTAGTAATAAGTATAGTCTTACTAGTGAAGAATAAGGAAGTTAATAATTATATTAAACCAATTGCAGAAGTTATATATCCAAAAGCATATGCTTTTGACGATTATGATAGTTGGAGAAAGATAATAGATGAAAACAAAGTAGAGGATAATACAATTAAGATAATCAATGATTTTGCTTATAAAACAGGCTCATTAATTCTTAAAGATTCTGAAAAAAATATGAATTACTCACCTTTATCATTGTATTATGCCTTAGGTCTAGCAACAACAGGGGCAAGGGCTGAAACAGAAATGGAATTACTTAACTTATTGGGCATGCCTGATAGGGAAACTCTATCTTTAGAAAGTGGGAATTTATACAGGACCCTTTATAAGGATAATAAAATAGGAAAGCTTAAAATTGCAAATTCTCTTTGGCTAGGTAATGAAATAAACGGTCAACCTCTTATGTTTAAAGATAGTTTTGTAGAGAATGCAGCCAAGAATTTTTATGCATCTTCTTACAATGTAGATTTTTCTAATAAGGAAACAGGAAAAGCTATGGGTAATTGGATAGCTGAAAATACTAATGGAAGATTAACACCAGATATAGAAACTAATTCAGAACAAATACTATCAATTATTAATACAGTTTATTTTTATGACCAATGGGTTAATCGATTTGATAAAGATAGTACAGTTGAAGATGCATTTTATCTATTAGATGATAAAGAAGTAAAGGTAGACTTTATGAACAAGACAATGGGTTCTACAGGATTTTTTAAAGGTGAAAATTTTACTAGATCAGGTTTGAACTTGAAAAATGGTGGTCAGATGGTATTTATCTTACCTGATAAAAAAGTTTCTCTTTATGATTTACTTTCATCATATGAAGAGGTAAAAGAGATTTTCGAAGAAGGTCAAGATTTTTATGGAGAAGTAGTGTGGAAGATACCTAAATTTAATTTCAGTTCAAAAGTTGAATTGATAGACACCTTAAAAGAATTGAATGTAAAGCTTGCTTTTCAATCTGATGCGGATTTTAGCGGAATGGTTGAACAAATGGCTTTTATAAGTGCAATCCAGCAGGAAACACAGATTTCAATAGATGAAGAAGGGGTTGAAGCTTCAGCATTTACACAAATTGATTATGCTGGGAGTGCTCTACCAGAGGGGCATGCAGATATGATTCTTAATCGTCCTTTTATATATGGAATAACTTCATCTAATGGCAGTTTGCTGTTTATTGGTATTTGTATGAATCCGTCAGAGTAACTAGTCAGGTATATGTCTGTTAAGAATTTAGATCAGAAGATATTAAGATAGTTATATTAATGAAAAAGAAATTTGTTAGTGAAATAATAATTTATTTTGAATATTTGTTATAATTGTATTGGAATACATTTTAATCATGTAGAAGGTAACAAATAAACGTAAGAAAAGAGGGTAATTTAAATGGAAAAGATTTTATTTTATGGAATGACAGGGGAAAAAATGTGCTTCCAACATATCTTGCTAAATGCCTTGGATTTGGTCGCAGATGGCAAGGATGTTAAAATTATATTTGAGGGAGCATCTGTAAAATTGGTGCCAGTTTTTGAAGAGGAGAATAATCCACTCTACAAAAAAGCAAAAGAACAAGGGCTAATTGCAGGGATTTGTTTGGCCTGTTCTAAAGTCATGGGCGTTTATGATGAAAATTTGAAATCTGGATTGGTCATGCTAGATGATATGAATGGTCATGCAGGGATGAAGGCCTATATCAATCAAGGCTATCGTTGTATTAGTATGTAATTTTATTGAATAAATAGTTTTATTGTTGGAGTAAACAAAGCTTGAAAAATACATTTTATAGGTCACAAAAACTTTAAGCTTTACATCGAAAAATTTTTAATTAATGGTTTTGTCTTTGGCCTTACACTAATTTCAAAAGCTGTAATTTTAATATCGTTTATATCGTATACTTTAGGCTTCTTGATTGCGATAAATGGTATAAGGGAGATACAAAGCATATAGATGTATTAAAACTAAAACTAGAAAAGCAATGGATAATTGCTCTTGTAGCTATTATAAATCTAGTGTTTGGAATAATTATAATGATTACTTTAAGACAGACAATGGCAACAATGATGAAGTCTGTTGGAATTGGTCTTGTTATTAGTGCTATAGTAGATTTTTTGACAATTAGCACTATGCTATGGAAATCTAAGGAAACAACGGACTAGTCTATAAAAGATTTAGTAGATATCATATATTCTCATCTTTGATAGTTAGACAATATAAAAAATTTAGATTTAAAGTTAAAAATACTATAAACACAAAACCAGCCCTTCTCATGAGCGATTTTGAGGGGTTTTTTTATTTTATTGAAAAAACATAAAGGGTTTCTAAACCAAATCCCAATATTAAACAAAGATAAGGAGGTTATTAAAATAAAGAAGCTAGCTTTAGGGATTGGGATACTTCTTTTTGCAATACTGTTTAAACTGTGTTCGTCTGGGCTTGATATTGTATCACTTATTATTGGTGTCATTGGGCTTGGTTTTGGCATTGGTGGATTTATGAGTAAATCAGACTAGCTAATTCTATTTGTTATTGACACTATTCTAAGTTTTACAGATGTGGCATTTTTATATTTAGTGATACAAGCTAATATTAAAGAGTTGATAAGTTTTTATATCAAAGAGAAATATTTTATATGAAAACAAGGAGTATTTTATGTAAGAAAACATAGATAAAAAAAGAGCTTATAAATGAAGCGTGATTATTATCTAAATAAAAATAAATATACTATCTGAAAAAGCAATAGCTAACCTAAATATAAGATAATATAAGTGGGAAGAAATTATTGCTCTTTTTTATTTACCGGGGCTCGTGTCATAATAGTGACAAGGGGTAAAAACACTGTATTTAATAGGCTTTGAAGCTTTCATGACCTACCCCGTGGGTCATATTATGATTACAACCATAACCAGTAGTAGACAATAAAAACCTTCTTATATTATTCCGATTAAAGGTAAAATGTTATTCCGTTAATATTGGTATTATTCCGATAAAATAGTATATTAGGTATAAGATTGAAGGTATAATCTATGTTTATAACAGTCAAGCAGGCTGTAGAAAAATGGGGTATATCTGATAGAAGGGTTCGTGTTCTTTGTTTTGAAGGCAAGATTTTTGGAGCATATCAAGAAGGAAGGGGATGGAAGATTCCCATTGATGCAGATAAACCTGCAGATGGGCGATACAAATCAAAAGAAAGCATTTTTTCACAAATTGATCGCAAGAAAAAAGAACTGAATAGTAAAAGACCTTTTACCGAAGGAGAAGTAGCTAGACTCGATGAGGAGTTTGTTGTGGAGTTCACCTATAATTCCAATGCTATCGAAGGAAATACACTTACTTTGAGAGAGACAGACTTGGTACTTCGTATCCTTACTATTGATCAAAAGCCATTAAAGGATCATATGGAAGCTGTTGGACATAAGGAAGCATTTGAATTTGTGAGTCAATTGGTAAAAGAAAATATTCCAATCAGCGAGAAGGTTATCAAACAGATTCATTATCTCGTACTTGCAGATAAAAAAGATGACAGAGGTGTATATAGACGAGTTCCGGTTCGTATTATGGGTGCTCAGCATGGACCTATACAACCATATCTAATTGAACCTAAGATGGAACAGTTATTACACGAGTTTGAAGAAAGTACAGAGCATATTATCACAAAATTAGCTCGTTTCCATATAGAGTTTGAAGGAATTCATCCATTTATTGATGGGAATGGAAGAACGGGTAGGTTATTAATTAATCTTGAGTTAATGAAGGCTGGATATCCACCGATTGACATTAAGTTTACGAATAGAATTGCATATTATAATGCGTTTGATGAATACCAGATGAAACATAATCTGCTGGCAATGGAAAATTTATTTGCAGGATATGTTAATTCAAGTATAAATGTCAATAAAAATTTCCCCAATTGAGAGTGTGGACTTAATCCTAAATCCAAAAATTTCCACCATCTTTATAAACCTGAAAATTTTTGGATTCAAATTAGGATAAACGAATAAAAAATAGAAATAAAAGCGTAACGCCCAGGCTTCGGTCTGGGCATTTTCATTATTGTAGGAATATTTATAGGTGTGCTATAATGTATCTTAATAAGATCATTTTATGCATCTGTATGGAAGGTGGACTACATGATAAAGAACAATATAGAAGTTGATGTAAAGGTTAAGTGCATCGAGTCTGGCAAGACACAGGTGCAGATTGCGGAAGAGATAAATACAACGAGCCAGTATGTGAATCGGGTCATTAAAAAGAAGGGGGGGTGTTGTTAATAACACCTTTGTTCAGATGATGGAGGCTCTTGGTTACGATATAGAAATCACTTATGTGAAACGCAAAGGGGACGATGAATAATATGTACGAACTTGAAAAGATAAAAATTGAAATAGTAACCGATCCTGCGGAACTTACCATAGGGGGCGTTAATGATATTGAAAGTATTATTTTTGACCTTAATTCACAGATAGAAATTCTCTCAAGCAAGGCTGATAAATGGGATTGTCTTGTTGCATTAGGTTCTGGCATAGTATGTGGCATGATGGATATCTTTTGGACAGGAGAATTCTCTCTTGTTGAAGGCAGAGATGTTTCAAGCCAGAAGGTTGAGGGTCTTGTAAAAAAGACCGCAAAAATGATGGGTTGTGAATCTAATGATTTGAAAAAGTGCGTAAAATTCTTAGAAGGAAAATTTCCGATTTCTGCGGACGGGAACACTCCTGATTTTGGTGGTGGTCTGCAGCACCATCTGAGAGATTTTGCACATCATCCGACCATAGTAGGACTGGTGTTTTCGTTATTAACGCAGTTTACCTATAAATCTTATGGAACAGATGTTGTTGGAAACTTTTTGATAGTTGATGTTCCCGAAAAGAGCAGAATATTTATTGGTGAAGATACTCATTCAAAAATAATAAACGGTACACTTGTATGGTTCTTCCATCTGATAAGTGATATTACAGGTTCGAGCAGTACAGCGGGTCTGAGTGGTGGTACAGGCATTCCTGGGCCTATTCTATCTATCGCAAAGGAAATGTCGGTTCTTCCATTTTTCAAAGATTTGAAAAAGAACGATATGCCCATCTCGGTATTCCTAGCCAAGTTGTTTAACGGAACACTATTGGCTGAGCATAATGAAAACGGAAAAATCATCAAGAATACCGTAGTGAAGTTGGATTTGCGTGGTGAGATGGGTATAGCCGTTGAACTTGGAAAGCAAGCTATCCCTGTTATTGCAAATGAGTGTATAGTCAGAACGTTTTTTATGATTAGACAGCTTGCACAGCAGATTAAACAAGTCCATGTGACCAAGCTTGAAGATTTTAAAAAAATTAGAATTAAAGAGATACTTCCGATTAATTCACCAACCCTTACCAGAATGCTTACGATAGCAACGGGGGTATTTACAACACTTGACGTATCAGAAGCTGTCATTACAAAAAAGTACTGGGTATCTGTAAACTATGTCGGTATCGGACGATTTACGCTTGCTTTAGGTGATGAGATGGTCTGGGCATTAAAACGTCAAGATGTCCAAAAGGTAAAAAATATGTATGAAACAATATATCGAAATACATACACAGATACCGATCAAAGAATTAATGAGAGAATGGGCGATGATATGGATTATGATAAGTTTGGTCTTAATGAAGATCAAACAGAAATTCTTTATAATCTTGAATATTACAAAACTCTTCATGATATTGAATGTATGAACAACCTAGTTGGTGGGGAAAAAACTCGCCAACTAAAAAGAGAGTGGCTTCAGGAATGGAAAGATTATATGACATCTGGCTACACTGGTTTTATAAACCGTGCGAATGCAGAGTTAAATTGGTACACGTTCGATGAACTCAACGAGAAAATAAAAACCAATAGTCCATGCAATCCTTGGTTTAGACTTGTTTTATTGGAGGCGATGCTATTTGAGCCATATTTCCCACTAACGACCGAAACCGATAAAAAAGGGAATGAGGTGCCAAGCAAGAAGTATTCTTCTGTTAACGCACCTATAGTAGGATACAAAAAGGGTGATGGTGATAAGTATTTAGATGATGTGTTTGCGGAAAAATATCATCTGCCTGGGTATGTAAAGCGATTAAGAAAAAGTTATGACAAAATATGTCGTGAACTGAATGAGGTTTTGAAAATAGCAATTACTTCTATTGCAATTACCGGAGGTGTAGCAATTGTCACTATTGCTACAGCTGGCGCATTAGCTCCGACAATTGCGGTGGCATTGGTAGGATCTAATTTCGCCGGATTGAGTGGTGCTGCACTAACAAGTGCCTGTTTAGCATATCTCGGTGGCGGAGCAATTGCAGCTGGAGGGCTTGGAATGGCCGGTGGAACGATTACAATTGTTGGTGGCGGAGCAATTCTCGGTGTGGGAGTAGGTGCTGGTGTCGGTGGAACTGTAGGTGCTATCAGCCTTATGGGAAAGAAAAGCACTATCTTGCAATCTGCCAAGCTGATGGTATCGGTTAGAGAAGTGTTCTTAAACGATGAAAAAGATGTTGTATATTCTAATACGGTTTACGAAAAATATGTTCATAACATTATGGATATTGAAAAAGGTCTGATTGAACTTAGACTGAAAGCCGATATTGCTGATAGCAAAAAGAAAAAAGAACTCAAGGCTGAAATTAAGAGCGCTGAGGAATCAGTAAAAGCTATGAAAATTGCCATGAAGAGTATGAACAAGTTCATTAGTTCATACGAAGTAGGTATTGGTTTGGTACAGTGAAAACAAGAAATGGTGTGAGTTAATGTCACAAAGCTACAAGGGAAAAGATTTTTTGTTTTCAGATGATTGTGGCTTTATCAACGGAGATGATGGAGATAGCTACAGATACTCAGATGGCAGCGGATACTACAGCGGTTCTGATGGTGGCAGTAATTCGTATTATGATGATGGTGATGATAACGAAAGTTACAGTTCATCAAGAAGTGATTCGGATATTACATTAGCCGAAGGACTGGTCGGATTGGCGATGGGGATTGGTGCAGTTTCCTTTGCCAAGCACTCTCAAAAGGCAAGAGAAGAAAGAAAAGCCGAGCAAGAACGCCAAAGGGAATCTGAACGAATAGCTACTGAAAAACGTGCTGAAGAAGAAAGAATCCGGCGCATAAAACAAGCGGAAAGAAAGCATGAACGTAATATAAAAAAAGAAACGAATGAAGGCTCTGCTTTTCAATGGAAAGAAAATACATATTGATTTTTCAACCAATGATTTATTGAACAAAGAAATAAATAGCGTTCTCAATGGTCTTAAAGAAGCAGGTTTTAACAATTATAAATCTTTAGCCATAAAAGATATTTATACTGATACCAATTATTATGTTGGTCATGTGCAGCAGGTTATAATCGGTAGTGATCAAAATTTTACAAAAGGTAAAGTATATGATTATGATACAAAAATTTTGATTAAGTATCACTCATTTAACAAATAGGAGAAAACTATATGTTTACATATTATTTGATTGGTATCAATGTAATCGGCTTTATCCTCTATCTGGTAAATATGTGGCTCTATTCACATACACCAAAAGGACAGGTCGATAAATTACTGACGGTGGTTTCGTTATTGGGTAGTTCATTGGGAATCTTAATTCCGATTCTTTTGTTTGATAGAAAAGTTGTCAAAGACAATATGATGTCCAGAGTGTTTATTGCATGCATATTTGTAATCCAAGTTGTTCTATTTTTGGTTTTTCAAGGACATCACGCGGACAATTTTTCATTAGCTTTTTGGGAGTTTTTTGCAAAGTACAATGTTATATTAATTTATCTCGTGATAATAAACTTTGTAACATTTGTAGCATTCGCTGTCGATAAAGTAAATGCTGCTGAACACAGATCAAGGATTCGGATTGTAACGCTATTAAGCTTAGCTTTCAATGGAGGCTCGTTGGGAGGACTTCTCGCAATGTACCTTTTGAGGCATAAAATTAAAAAGGATTACTTTACAGTAGGTATTCCGCTAATAATTGTAATGCAGATAGTTGTTCTAATTTATGCAATGAATGCTGGCTGGTGATTCAGGAATAAACATTTGATATAGTTCATGAAACGGCTATAGGAGGAAAAGCTGATGGATGAGAAAACGACATATCTATGGGTGGCATTTTATATAGAATTTGCAAATAAGCTGATTGCTTTGCTGATGATGAAAGCTGGGAGGAATGTCATAAAAAAGGCATCATGGTCATCGGAATGGATTTGATTGGCGATTATATGCAGTATGATTCCAAGGAAAATTTGCGTCAGGCTCTTATTGCAAAATATGAGGGTGACAGTTCCCGTAAGAATCAGACACTGATGATATGGAATTTATCAAAAAACATCAAAGTAAACGATGTCATCTTCGCAAAAAGGGCAAATACTCTGGTAGGTAAGGGCATTGTTACAAGTGAATACACTTTCGATGATGAGCGTAGCGAGTATAAGAATGCCAGATAAGTAAAATAGCTGCAGGTCGGTGAATGGGAGCATCCGGGCGATTCTGTGGTAATGAGGCTCACCGATATCACTCCTTATACCGATTATGTTGAAAAATTGAATGCCATCTTTACTGCGGAAGTGTGTCTTTACAATAAATAGATTTAGCAAAATTTTGGTAGTGTAAAGTAATATATGGAAATATATACTTAGAAGAATAAGTATATTTCAATAAAACAAGAAATATTCTATTCAAGAAATTGGAATAAAGTGACTGTAAATCAGTTCATAGATTATTTAGATAAATATCTTGATTGATATTCAAACGAAAGAATTAAAAGTTCACTTAAAAGGATGAGCCCAATTAATTATCATAAAAGTTTGGGTTTTCAAGTTTAAGTCCAGGATTATGTCCGTACCTCCTATTGGGTATTTTTATTTAAGCATTTATAGCAGTGGAAGAAGGTCTCAACCAAGTATCGTGCATTGGTTATAAGTTAGGTATTAATAAATCAAAAGCAAGGGAATGGGCTAATACCTGTAAAGGATATGCAAGAGTAGCAATATCTTTCATAATGTGTACTTCAGTAACGAATAAAATTCTAGTAAAAAGAGGTTTCCTAGCAATGGAAAGCCTCTGTATTAAATATTCTATATAAAATATATTGAACCGCCGCATACCAAACGGTACGTACGGTGGTGTGAGAGGTCGGTAATTAAATTAATTAATTATCTCCTACTTGATTGTTATTAGCTTGACATCAGAGGGTTGTATTATTACAGCTTCTTTTTAATAGAAGAACTCTAAAAATTGATTATAGGCTCTTATATTTGAATCTATATAAGAAATAATCTAATATTTAGTTGAGGTGATATTATGAAAGTATTAATAATCGGTGGAACAGGCACTATTTCTTCTCCTATCACAAATACACTTTCAAAAATGGATAATGTTGAATTATATGTATTAAATAGAGGAAAGAAGAAAACTGAAGAATTAAAAGGAGTAAAGTATTTAGTTTCAGACATTAAAGATGTCGAAAGAGTAAAAACATTATTAAAAGATTTAGAATTTGATGTTGTAATAAATTTCTTAATAATGAATTTAGAAGATGCAAAAAATAATTATGAAATTTTTAAAGATAAAACAAAACAATTTATTTATATAAGTACTGTTTGTGTTTTAAATGGACCTTCTAGTTGTAATTTAAATGAAGATAGTTTAGTAGGTAATTGCTATTCTATGTATGGTATAGAAAAAGCAAGTGCAGAAAGATTTTTCTTACAAAAATATAAAGAAGATAATTTTAATGTTGTAATAGTAAGACCTACACAAACATATTCTGATCATAGAATACCTTTAAGTGTTAAAGGTAGTAATTATTGGGGAGTAGTGTCTAGAATGCTAAAAGGCAAAAAGGTAATTGTTCATGGTGATGGTCAATCAGTTTGGGCAGGTACTCATGCATTAGATTTTTCAAAAGCATTTATGGGTCTAGTTAATAATGAAAAAGCAAATGGTGAAGTATATCAAATTATGAATCCAGAAGTATATACATGGGATATGATTTATTCAACACTAGCACGCTTATTAAATGTTGAATATAATCCTGTTTATATTCCAACTGATATTTTAGTTTATAGTAAAAAATATGATTTTGTTGGATCTATACAAGGTGATAAAAGATGGTCTAAAATATTTGATGTTAAAAAAATTAATGAGGTTATACCTGATTTAAAATTTGACATTGATATGGAAAAAGGACTTTCAATGTTTATTGAATATATGGATGCACACCCTGAAGAAAAGATTGAAGATGAAGAGTTTGATAAGTGGTGCGATGATGTTATTGAACTATATGAAAAACACTTTGAAATACTTAGTAATGAAATGTTATAATTTTTAGAATTTTAAGATAATAAAATAAAGGCTATGATATAATATTTAAGAGTATTTAGGAGGTGGCAGGATGAATTTGATAAAAGGTGCATTTCCATTTTTTGTTGTACCTTTAATAATATCAACTTTATTAGTTCCTCTTTGTAAACAAATAGGATTTAAGTTAAATATATATGCGATTGAAAATGAGCGCACAGTTCATTCAGGTAAGATTGTAAGAATTGGCGGCATGGCTATATATTTAGCTTTTATTATAGGAATGGCTATTTTTATGAAGGCGGATAGTACAATTAATACTATATTGCTAGGTGGTTTTGTAGTGTTTATAGGTGGATTAATTGATGATATTTATGATATTAAACCCTTACAAAAACTTTTATTTATAATTGCTGGAGCTATTATAGTTTTAACATATGGAAACACATTATTAATGAATATCTATCTTCCTTTTAATATTACAATTAGTAATCCTATTATTACTTATGGAATATCTTTTTTATGGATTGTAGGAATTACTAACGCTATTAATTTAATAGATGGATTAGATGGATTATCAAGTGGTATTTCATTTATTGTTACTATTACAATTGGGCTTTTAGGATTCTTTATGGGAAGAAGAGACATAAGTGTTATTGCTTTAGTTTTATCAGGAAGTATTTTAGGTTTTTTACCATATAATTTTCATCCTGCTTCTATTTTTATGGGAGATTGTGGAGCATTATTTTTAGGTTTTACAATTGCTTGTTTAAGTTTATTAGGATTTAAAACAACAGCTATTATAACTTTAGGTTTTCCAATATTAATATTGTTTATTCCTATTTCTGATACTTTAATTGCTATACTTAGAAGAAAATTAAGCAATAAAAAAATATCTGAAGCTGATAGAGGACACTTACATCATGTTCTTATGTATAAATTAAATTTAGGTCATAGAAATACTGTAATTGTATTATATATAGTTGCTGCATTGTTTGGTTGTGCTGCTATATTATCTTATTTTAATGAAACATATGGATTAATAATGATTGTAATATTACTATTTCTTGCAGAATTGTTTGTTGAAATTACTGGAATGATTAATGATAAATTCCATCCAATGATAGGTTTATGTAGAAGATTAACAGGATGGCCTAAGAAAAAGGGAAAAACAGATGAAAAAAAGCAATAATACTATTTTATATATTGCTACAGTTTTAATATTTACAATTACTAGTTTAATAATACTTTTTAATATAAAAGAAGACTATTTTCAAGATGCACTTGAAAATGGTTTTTTGTTTAATAAAATTAATATTTTAGATTATCAAATGGGAAAAGGTAAGTATGATTCTATAAATATAGAAGATGGATTTAAGGTTTATAAAGAAAATAACATTGTAAAAATTGATAAAAATGAAGAAACATTAAGTATTGATAGTACTCTTTTAAATGATGAAGAAAAAACAAGAGTAATTAAAAATGTAATCTATAGTATTAAAGATGATAAAGACACTTATAATGACTTAGGTAATAATCAAGAATTTTTAGATGAAATACATAATTTTGATGAATTTTTTGATAGCTTTGATTTTGATTATGAATCTATAATTATAAAACATACAAAAGATCAAAATATAATATATAAACTACCATACAATGAAAGTAGTAAGTTTATGTCATTTATGTTTGAAAATATTGAATCTGATCCAATTTTAATTAAGTTAGAAGAAAGATACATAGACCCTAATAAACCAATAATTGCTTTAACATTTGATGATGGTCCAAACATATATACTAAAGACATTGTAAATACATTAAAACAATTTAATAGTGTTGCAACATTTTTTGTAGTAGGAAAAAATGTTGAAGGAAAAGAAGATATTATAAATAATATTTTAGAAGAAGGAAATGAGATTGGTGGACACTCTTGGGATCATACACTAATGTTAAAACTTGATTATGAAGAGTTATATAAACAGTTATATTGGGTTAAAGATGTTATTAAAGCAAGCTCTAAAGAAGAATATGAAATAAAATTGTTTAGACCACCATATGGTGCAATTGATGATAATGTAAGGATTAATTCATCATATCCACTAATACTTTGGAATATAGATACTTATGATTGGAAATCTCATGACATTGATTCAATAATAGAAGAAGCAATTTTAACTGTAAAAGATGGAGATATTATTTTACTACATGATATACATGAGGAAACAAGGGATGCTGTAGAACAGCTTGTTCCTATATTAATAGATAAAGGATTTCAACTTGTTACTGTTTCTCAATTATATGATTTAAAAGGTATAGAACTTAAAGCAGGAGAGGTTTACTATAATATAAAATAGGAATAATAAATAAGATCCTAATAAATTATTAGGAGGTTATTTATGAATTATAGTGAAATACAAGATATTATAGAGAATTGTCCTGAACTACCTATATTTAAAACAAATAATGATTTAAGAAAAGAATATTACAGGGAATGGCAAAAGTATTTAAAACATAAAAGAAATGTTTATTCACAGATAGATGATAAATCATTAGATGCAAATATGGTGAGTGAAGCTAATTGGATATTAAGAAATAAATATGTGTCTTGCGAAAGTTTTGGTGTTAATGCAAAAACAGGAGATATTTGTTTTATTGATTTTGGACAAGCATATGTAAATGAAACAGGGTATCAACATTTTGGATTAATAATGTCTTTTTGTAAAAATAAGGCTCTTGTTATTCCTATGACTAGTAATACTGTTCAATACCAAAAAGCATTTGATGATGATAAATTAGAAGGTAAGATACATTTATTAAGGATAGGTAAAATACCAGGTTTAAGTAAGCCTTCTGTGCTATTTATGAATGATATGAAATATATTAATAGCTCTCGTATAATTGATATAAAAGCACATATTAATACTAATTCTTCTTTATTTAGATTAATTCAACAAAGAATGTTAAAAATAATGTTTAATGATACAAATTAAGGCTTTTTAAGCTTTTTTTTGTTGTATTATATATAGTATGGAATTATTAAATAATAATAAAAAATATTTACTAGCTGTTTCTGGTGGACCAGATTCTATGGCTTTATTACATATGTGTATTAAACAAAATCTTAATATTGGAGTTGCACATGTTAATTATAGAATAAGACTTAATGCTTATAAGGAAATGGAAGAAGTAAAGAAATATTGTGATAAACATAGTATTCCTTTTTATTGTTTAAATAAGGAATATACATATAAGGGTAATTTTCAAGCTTTTGCAAGAGATTATAGATATGATTTCTTTTTAAATATTTCAAAGAAATATGAATATGATATGGTTTTAATAGGACATAATCAAGATGATCATATAGAAACTTATTTGATGCAAAAAGAAAGAAATATTGAAGGCAATGTATATGGTATTTCTAAAACTTCTTATTATAAAGATTTAAAGGTATATAGACCTTTATTAGACTATACAAAGGATGAGCTATTAAATTATTGTATAGATAATAATGTAATATATTTTATAGATGAATCTAATTTAAGTGATGATTATACAAGAAATAAAATTAGACATGATATAATAGAAAACCTAGATGAATATCAAAGAAAAGAAATTTTAAAAGAAATTAAATATAAAAATAAACAAAAAAAAGAACTAAATGAACGTTTAGAAAAATATACTGATAATAATAAAATGAATTTAGATTTTTTTAATAAACTTACTTTAAAAGAAAAACTTGTTTTCTTAAGATTGTGGTTAAATAAACATGTTCAAAAAGATAAGTACTCTAAATCATTTCTTTTAGAAATTATAAAAGCAATAAATAGTGATTCAAATTTTGAGTTAAATATTAATGATAAAGTATTAGTTAAAAACTATAAAGTGTGTGAAATTGTGGGAAATAAAGTATTTTCTTATAATTTTGATATAATGTCTAACAGGGCTTTTAAAACTAAGATTTTTTCAGTGTCTAATATTGGAAAGACAATAGAGGGCATTAGCGTTAAAGACGATGAATGGCCAATTACGATAAGAAATTATCAGCCTGGAGATAGTATTCAATTAAGAATAGGAACTAAAAAGGTAAATAGATGGTTCATTGATAGAAAAATTCCAGTTTATCAAAGAAAAGTTTGGCCAGTAGTTTTAAATAATAAAAATAAGGTTATAATGGTTCCTGGAATTGGTTGTGATATTAATCATTACACTATAAAGCCTAATATTTTTGTGATAAAATGTATAAAGTTTACGGAGGTTAGCAATGCATCCACAAATTAAAAAAATTCTAGTTTCACATGAAGAAATCGTTAATAAATGTGAAGAGTTAGGAAAAGAGTTAGCAAAAGATTATGAAAATGAAGATAAACCTTTACTTGTTGCACTATTAAAAGGTTCTATTCCATTTTTATCAGAATTAATAAAGCATATAGATATGGATATTAAGATTGATTTTATGGATGTTTCAAGTTATGAAGGCACTGAATCAGTAGGAGACATAAAAATAATCAAAGACTTAGATACTTCAATAAAAGGAGTTAATATACTTTTAGTAGAAGATATAGTTGATACAGGTCAAACAATTAAGACTGTAAAACAAACATTATTAAATAAGGGAGCTAAATCTGTTAAGATTGTGACTTTATTAGATAAGCCAAGCAGAAGAGTGGTTGATATTAAAGCAGATTACATAGGGTTTGAAATTGAAAATGAATTTGCGGTTGGATTTGGGTTAGATTATAATCAGTTGTATAGAAATTTACCTTATGTAGGTGTATTAAAAGATGAATGTTATAAATAATTTAGGAGTGAAATATGAAGAAGAATAGATTAGTTAATTATATTCCTTATATGATTGTAACCTTATTCTTATTAATTCTATTTAATATGAATAGTACAAGTAGTACAAAAAGTTTATCGTATGGGGAGTTAATAAAAACAATTGAAGAACAAAAGATTGAAGAATCAGTTGTTACTGTAGGTAGTAATATAGTAGAAGTTCAAGGTTCTTATAAGGCAGAACAAGGAAATACAATAGTATTTACTTCAAAGATACCTGCTACAGAAGAACAAATTGATAATATTATTGATTTACTTTCAGAAAGCAATATAAATATTGTAGATGCAAATAGTAAAAGTGTTTGGATAGATTTATTAAGTTCAATAGTACCTTTTATTATCATAAGCGGCTTTATTTTATTTATGTTTAATAAAATGGGTGGACAAGGATCAAATGCAAAGGCATTTGAATTTTCAAAGTCTAGAGCAAGGCTTGAAGGTAATATTAAGGTTAAGTTCAGTGATGTTGCTGGTGCTGATGAAGAAAAAGTAGAGATGGCAGAAATCATTGAATATTTAAAATATCCTAAAAAGTTTGCAAAAATGGGTGCTAGAATACCAAAGGGTATTCTATTAGTAGGCCCTCCAGGAACAGGTAAGACTTTACTAGCAAAAGCAGTTGCAGGAGAAGCAGATGTTCCGTTTTATAGTATTTCTGGTAGTGACTTTGTTGAAATGTTTGTAGGTGTAGGAGCTAGTAGAGTAAGAGACATGTTTAAAAAAGCTCAACAAACTTCACCTTGTATGATATTTATTGATGAAATTGATGCTGTTGGTAGACAACGTGGTGCTGGTTTTGGTGGAGGTCATGATGAGCGTGAACAAACATTAAACCAATTACTTGTTGAAATGGATGGTATTCAAGATAATACAGGAATAGTAATTATTGCTGCAACAAATAGACCTGACGTATTAGACCCTGCTTTATTAAGACCAGGAAGATTTGATAGACAAATTACAGTATCTTTACCTGATAGAAGAGGTAGAAGAGAAATATTACAAGTACATGCTAGAAATAAAAAACTTGATACAGAAATAGATTTAGATGCTCTTGCAAAACGTACTCCAGGATTTTCTGGAGCTGATTTGGAAAACGTTTTAAATGAGGCAGCAATTTTAGCTGTAAGAGAAAAATCTGATGTAATTCATATGTCTCAACTTGATGAATCTATTGATAGAGTACTTATGGGTCCTGCAAAAAAATCTAGAACCTATGATGAAAAAACTAAAAAACTTGTTGCATATCATGAATCTGGACATGCTGTTATTGGCTTGTTCTTAGAAGATTCTACTGTTGTTCAAAAAGTTACAATCATTCCTAGAGGAATGGCTGGTGGTTATAACTTAATGACACCAAAAGATGAAAAAATGATGAATACAAAAAATGACTTATTAGCAAGTATTACAGGCTATATGGGTGGAAGAACTGCAGAAGAAATATTCTTTGATGATATTAGTACTGGTGCAGTAAATGACATTGAAAGAGCAACAAATATAGCTAGAGACATGGTAACTTTATATGGTATGAGTGATTTAGGACCAATTAAATATGATGCTGGTAATCAAAACGTATTCTTAGGAAGAGACTATAACTCACCTGCAAATGTTTCTGGACAAATTGCATTTGAAATTGATCAAGAAATTAGAAAAATTATTGATGGATGCCATAAACATGCAAGAACAATATTAGAAGATCATAAAGATGAACTAATTATGTTGGCAGAGGCATTAATGGAATATGAAACTTTAACTGCTGAACAAATTGAAAGAGTAGTTAAAGGTGAATCAATTGCAGAAGATTTTATTAAAACTAATGGAAATAAAGAACCAGTTAAAGAAGAAAAAAAAGTTGAAGAAGTAAAAGAAACTGCAGAGATAAAAGAAGAAGTAAAAGTAGAAGAAACAAAAGAAGCAAGAGGCTGTGACAGATAGTGCAATTTCGCATTAAAACTGTTACAGCTTCTTTTTTAATATAAACATTATATATTTATAGTTTTTTAAACAATTCAAAAAAGAACTAATTACATTTAGCTAATTTTTATTGTGTTGTCTT
>JAAZCQ010000008.1 GCA_012513225.1 Erysipelotrichaceae bacterium | reverse complement strand
GACAACACAATAAAAATTAGCTAAATGTAATTAGTTCTTTTTTGAATTGTTTAAAAAACTATAAATATATAATGTTTATATTAAAAAAGAAGCTGTAACAGTTTTAATGCGAAATTGCACTATCTGTCACAGCCTCTTTTAATTATCTATAATTGAGAAAATAAATACTCCCCTTTTCCTTTAAATGTTACTGTATAATTTCCTGCAGGAATTAAAACAGTATCTCCTTTAACTATTTTAACTTCATTTTCTGATATTAAAGTACCTTCACCTTCTATAAGTGTTAAAAATACACAAGATTCTTCGCTTACTTTCATATCTGTTTCACCATTTACATCATATTTCTTAACTTTAAAATATTCACAATTTCTTAATTCTTCAACTTTTAGATTCTCATTATTAATTATTTCTTTATCAGCTTTCAAATTCCAATTTTGAACTTTTAAATTAGATACTTCTAGAGATTTATCTATGTGAAGTTCTCTTGTATTTCCAAAAGCATCTTTTCTTTTAAAATCATATAGTCTATATGTAACATTAGATCTTTGTTGAATCTCATAAATAATTATACCTTTTCCAATAGCGTGTATAGTTCCAGGTTCAATAAATAAAATATCCCCTTTTTTAACATATATTTTATTTAATTTATCTACAATTGATCCATCCATTACACTTTCTTCTAGTTCAGTCTTACTTAAATCCTTACTTACTCCAGCGTAAAGAAAAGATCCTTCTTCTGCATCGACAATATACCACATTTCTGTTTTTCCATTATCATTTTCATATTTTCTAGCATATTCATTACCCGGATGAACTTGAATACTCAAATCTTGTTTTGCATCTATTAGTTTAATTAAAATAGGTAAACCATTATCTTTAACTTTACTTCCTAAAATACCAGGATTTTCTTCTATATAATCCTTTAAAGAAACACCATCAATTGTAGATGTTCCATCATTATGTGTTGATACTTCCCAACTTTCAGCTATTATATCTAAATCACTATCTTTATTATAAAATTCTTTTAACTTTGTACCTCCCCATAAATAATCTTTAAATACAGGACTTATTTTTTTTATTGTTTTATTCATCTTCATATCTCCTTCAATTATAAATATATCATAAAAAAACCCTGAATCAATTCAAGGTTAATTATAATTTACATTTGTTTTATATTTTTTACTAGGCTCTGGCCTAAATAGTAAATATAAATATATTAATATCAAAGCAATAGCTACAATTGTCCAAAACCCAAATGCTCCAGTTGTTACAAATAAACCAATTTGATAAAAGATTAAAGAAATTGTATATGCAAATATAGTTTGATATGAAATTGCAAATATTGTCCATCCAGTATTATTCATTTCTCTTTTTATTGCACCCATTGTTGCAAAACAAGGTGCACACAATAAATTAAATAATAAGAATGAATATGCAGATAAAGCGGTAAAATCAAGAGCTAGTTGGCTCCAAATTTCTACTCCCTCTTCTGAAACTTCTGCCATACCATATAAAACTCCTAAGGTTCCAACAACTGCTTCTTTTGCTACTAGCCCTGCAACAGTTGCAACTGTTGCCTTCCATTGTCCCCAACCTAAAGGTGCAAATAGAGGTGCAAATATATTCCCTAAAGCAGCAAGAATGCTTGTATTTAAATCTTCTACCATTCCAAAGCTACCTTCTGTAAATCCAAAGTTAGATAAAAACCAAATAATTATAGTAGCAAGTAAGATAACAGTACCTGCTCTTTTAATAAAACTTGATCCTCTTTCATATACACTTCTAAAAACATTTTTTATATTAGGTAAGTGATATGCTGGAAGCTCCATAACAAATGGTGCTGGATCTCCTGAAAATCTTTTTGTCTTCTTAAGAATAATACCAGAAGCAATTATTGAAAATATACCAACAAAGTAAGCACTATTAGATACCCATCCAGAGTTATTAAATAAAGCTCCAGCAATTAAAGCGATAACAGGTAGTTTAGCCCCACATGGCATGAAAGATGTTGTAGTAATTGTCATTCTTCTATCTCTTTCATTTTCAATAGTTCTACTAGCCATAATCGCAGGCACGCTACATCCTGTACCTATCATCATTGGAATAAAAGATTTGCCTGATAAACCAAATTTTCTAAATATTCTATCCATAATAAATGCAATTCTAGCCATATATCCACAGTCTTCTAATATCGCTAAAAATGTGAATAGAACTAACATTTGTGGAACAAATCCTAATACTGCTCCAACCCCTGCAATAATTCCATCAACAATTAAACTAATTAAAACTGGTGATGCATTTATATTTTCTAAAAATGTAGTTACTAGTGGAGGTATTATTTCACCAAATAATACTTCATTAGTCCAATCTGTTACAAACTCACCTATTGTCGTTACTGAAACATAATAAACAATGCCCATTACTAAAATAAATATAGGTAAAGCTAAAAATCTATTAGTTACAACTCTGTCTATTTTATCTGATGTATGTAAAATTTGTTTAGAGTTTTTCTTAATATATTTCTTTAATGTATTAGTAATAAACTCATATCTTTGAGTAGTAATAACACTTTCAGTATCATCATCGAATTTTTCTTCAAAATTATCTACTAATTTTAAAATCTCTTTCTTATCAAATCCTACCATAATCTTTTCATCTTTTTCGAATAGTTTTATGGCTTTAAATCGTAAAAATTCATTTGTTTCTTTAGATATAATATTTTCAATTTTAGTAATACTGTCTAAGACATCCTTACTATAAACGTCAAGCTCCTTACTTGGTTTATTATTTTCTTTTACTACTTCTTCTATAAGCAAGTCAATACCTTCTACTTTTGAAGCAGAAATAGGGAGTATCTTAACTCCAAGTTCTTTTGATAATCCATTTAAGTCTATCGAAATTTGATTTTTTTCGACAACGTCCATCATATTACAAGCAACAACAGTAGGAATTCCTAATTCTAACACTTGAGTAGTTAAGTATAAATTTCTCTCCATATTACTACCATCGATTATATTTATAATTAAATCTGGTTTTTCATTAATTAAATATTCGCGAGAAATAACTTCTTCTAATGTATAAGGAGATAAAGAATATATACCAGGTAAATCTACTATAGTTACATCTTTATAATTTTTAATTTGCCCTTCTTTTTTCTCTACAGTTACACCAGGCCAATTTCCTACAAATTGCTTTGAGCCTGTTAAATCATTAAACAGAGTAGTCTTACCACTATTTGGATTTCCTACTAATGCGATTTTCATGTTACTCTACCTCTATAAGTGATGCATCACTTTTTCTAATTGATAAGCTATATCCCCTTACATTTAGTTCTAGTGGATCTCCAAGAGGAGCAACTTTAATTACCTTTATATCAGTACCCTTTGTAATACCCATATCCATAATTCTTCTTTTTGTTGCACCTTCACCATGTAATTTTATTACTTTAGCACTATCCCCGATTTTAACTTCATTTAATGTTTTCATAATACCTCTTGAACTATGATCTTATTAGCTATGTCTTTATTAATAGCAACTCTTGAATCTTTAATATTAACTATAATATTTCCATCCATTTTTTGGACAATACTTATATCAGCACCGTTAACAAAACCTAATGATTCCAAAAAAGTTTTTGTTTCTTTTTTTCCATTTATTTTAAGAATTTTTAATAGTGAACCTTCATTCATTAATGTTAATAGCATAATAATCTCCTTTTTTATTAGCCTATGCTAACTACAATAAGATTAGCAAAGACTAACCGAAAAGTCAATCGTTTTTAGCTATTGCTAACTAAATTTATCACATCACTTTTTACTTACTTTTTTTTATGCTATCATACATTATAAGGAGAATGATAATGATAAAGTTAAAAGAATCAGGAGAAATGTATTTAGAAACAATCATTATTCTTAGTGGGAAATCTGATAAAGTTAGATCTATTGACATAGCAGAATATATGAATTTTTCTAAGCCAAGTGTTAGTAGGGCCATATCAATATTAAAAGATGATGGATATATAAATGTAGATAATAGTGGATATATAACACTTACAAGTATAGGAGAAGAAATTGCCTCTACTATATATGAAAGACACATAGTTTTAAAAAATCTTTTTATTAAATTAGGTGTAAATGAAGAAATAGCTGATCAAGATGCTTGCAAAATAGAACATGATATTAGTGATGAAACATTCGAAGTATTAAAATCAATATATAATGATTTATAAAACAAATTAAAAAAGAGATAATCATATTAGATAATACCAAATTAATGAGGTAAATCTTGATTTAGCTCTTTTTTTAGTTTTTTAAATATTAGTATATTTTTTAATATTATTAAAGCAAATATCTTGTACCATACTTCCTAAAAATTCCATATCATTTGGATACTCACCCTTTTCAACTACTTTTCCTATTTCATTACAAATAATTCTTCTAAAATATTCATGTCTTGTAAATGATAAAAAGCTTCTTGAATCTGTTAGCATCCCAACAAATCTAGATATTAAACCCATAGAAGATAAAACATTAAAGTGTTCAATCATTCCATGTTTTGTATCATTAAACCACCAAGCTGGTCCAAATTGTATTTTACCTATAATTTTACCATCTTGAAAATTATTAATCATTGATGCTATCACTTCATTATCTTTTGCATTTAAGCAATAAATAATAGTTTTAGGTAATTGATTACTAACATCTAGAGAATCTAATAACTTCGATAATTCTTTAGCCACAAATCCATCGTTAATTGAATCATATCCAGAATCAGGACCAATTCCATAAAAATTTCTACTAGAATTATTTCTTAATGCTCCAATATGAATTTGTAAAGTCCAATTTAATTCATGATATTTTTTTGCGAGTGTATTTTGTAATCTCCCCTGATATTTTCTTATCTCATCAATTGTTAAACTTTGATTATTCATTGCTTTTTTAAAGATTTCATTTACTTCCTCAATACTTGATTCTAAATAAAAAATCTCATCCAGTCCATGATCTGCAAATCTTGCTCCAACTTCATGAAAATACATAATTCTATCAATTAATGCTTCTTCTAATTGTTGATACGATTCTATTTGATAGCCTACTACTTTAGATAATTCATTTACATAGTTGATAAAAGTATCTTTGTGAATTGAAATAGCTTTGTCTGGTCTAAATGTTGGTAAAACCTTTACTTTATATCCATCTTCTTTTAATCCTTTATGGTATTTTAAATCATCTATTGGATCATCTGTAGTGCACAAAGCATATATATTCATTTTTTCAATTAATTTTCTTATACTAAAATCTTTTTGGCTTAATTTTTGATTACAAATATCATAAATTTCTTTTGAGTTTTTTAAACTTAAAGTTTCATTTATACCAAAATATCTTGAAAGTTCTAAATGAGTCCAATGATATATAGGGTTATTAAATGTATAAGGAACTGTACTAGCCCATTTTTCAAATTTACTATAATCATCCTTATTCCCAGTAATATAAGATTCATCTACTCCATTAGCACGCATTAAGCGCCATTTATAATGATCAAAACCTAACCAAGCATATGTAATTCCTGGTAAGTTAATGTCCTCATATATTTCTTTTACAGATAAATGGTTATGAAAGTCAAATATAGGCATATTTTTTGCATAATTATGATATAAGTCAATTGCAGTTTTATTTTCTAAAAGAAAATTATCATCCATAAATTCTTTCATCTTATTACCTCTTCTAAAATAAAGTATTCTTTTTTAAACTCCACTATATGCACTAAAGCCACCATCTACTGGAATAACAACTCCATTAACAAATCCACTTGCTTCAGGGCTCACTAGATAAAATAAAGTACCAATTAAATCTTGAGTCTCACCAAACCTGTTCATAGGTGTAGCATCTAGTATTTTTTGAGTTCTTTTAGTAGGAGAACCATCCTCATTAAATAATAAAGCAGCATTTTGTTTTGTCGCAAAAAAGCCTGGAGCTATTGCATTACATCTTATTCCAACTTTAGAAAAGTGCACAGCTAACCACATAGTAAAATTTGATACTGCAGCTTTTGCACCAGAATAAGCTGGAATCTTTGTAAGAGGTGTAAATGCATTCATACTTGAAATGTTTATAATACTACATCCTTCTTTATTTAGCATATCTTGTGCAAACACCTGTGTAGGCAATAAAGTACCCATATAATTTAAATTAAAAACATATTCTACACCACTTTGATCCAAATCAAAAAATGTCATCATATTATTTAAATCTTCATTTTTAAAATATTCATTATCTGTTGTTGCTTTAGGGTTATTCCCACCAGCTCCATTAATTAAAATATCACAAGTTCCAAAATCTTTTACTATTTCATTTCTTGCAGCAATAATACTATCTTTATCTAAAACATTACATTGATAACCTTTTGAAATTCCACCATTTGAATTAATTACTTTTGATTTTTCAACAACTTTATCTAAATGTAAGCCAAGTAAAGCAATTTTCGCTTTTGTAGTGCCAAGTGCTTCTGCAAATGCACCGCATAATACTCCTCCTGCACCAGTAATAACAATAACTTTATTTTCTAAATCAATATTAAACGGAACTTTCATTATTATCTCCTTCTAACTTTTCTAAAGTCTCCCAAACACCTGATAAATACATAGCACCTAAAGCCCTATCATATAAACCATATCCAGGTTTACCAGTTTCACCCCAAATCATTCTTCCATGATCTGGCCTCATGTAGCCTTTAAAACCATGTTTGTGATATTTTCTCATTATGTCAACCATGTCTAAAGAACCACAACTAGAATAATGAGCTGATTCTTCAAAAGATCCATCTCCTATAATTTTCACATTTCTCATATGAGCAAAATGAATTCTTCCAACTGACGCATACTTATCTACTAATTTAGCTATATCATTATCACTTGTACAACCCAAACTACCAGAACATAATGTTAAACCATGATGTTTATCATTATATAAACTTAAAAATCTATCTAAATTATCTTCATTTGTAATAATACGAGGAATCCCAAAAATTGGCCAAGGAGGATCATCAGGATGTATAGCCATATTAACATCACATTCTATAGCTACAGGAATAATTTCATTTATAAAATATTCTAAATTATTCCATAAACCTTCTTCTCCAATAGATTGATATGCATCAATTAACTCACTCATTTCTTCAGGGGTATAAGAAGCATCCCAGCCTGGTAAAGCAAGTTTTTTTGGATCAAGCTTATCAACATCTTCCTTATAGTAAACAAGTGCTGTAGAGCCATCTTCTAACTTATAATCTAATACACTTCTAGTCCAATCAAAGACAGGCATAAAATTATAACAAATACATTTAACACCAGCTTTAGCAAGTCTTCTTATATTTTCTTTATAGTTTTCAATATAAGTTAAATAGTTTCCCCTTCTTAATTTAATATCTTCGTGCACAGGAACGCTTTCAATAACCTCCATCTCTAAGCCATAGGAATTAGCATCTTCCTTTAGCTTATCAATTGATTCTTGACTCCAAACTTCTCCAACAGGTACATCATAAATGGCACTAACAATTCCGCTCATGTTTGGTATTTGAGAAATATATTCTAAAGAAATTGGATCACTTTCTCCATACCATCTAAAAGTCATTTTCATATTTTTTCCCTTTCTAATTTTTCAATTGTTTTTGTTTAATAAATATTGTAATTCTTTTTTTCTTTCAAAAAGTTTAGTTACATAAGAACATATAGGTACAATTTTATAATTGTTTTTTATTGCATATGAAATCATTGAATCAAATAATATTTTTGCATAACCCAAATTTCTATAATCTGGATCTATAAATGTACTGTTCACATTTATTACATCTGTATCATTGAAACTAAATGTCATGTAACCTAATCTTTTTTCATTTTCATATAAACTAAAAACCCCGCCATTTTTATTACTTTTAAGTTTAACTTCCATATTAAACCTTTCTAATCTCTACTATCCATGAAGGACCTACTCCTATATTATATGCACTTGCAAAAGATCCTTGATTAATAGCAATACCAACTTTAAATACAGAATTAATATAGAGTATAGGACTACCTATTCTTACATCCGCAAAACTTTTCCCATATATAATATTATTTTGATAAACAAGTGTATCATTATTATAAATTGTAACTTCTACTCTATTTCCATATTCAATATTTAAACTTAAAAAGTCATCTCTTGTTATATTTGTCCATAAAGAACCAAATCTAACATCTAATATGTCTATTTTTCCGCTTACCAAATTTTCTTCTACCAATACTTTACTTAAAGGTAAACATATTATTTCATCTAAATCAAAGCTTTTACCTACATTTTCATAAGATAATTTTCCACTAGCAAGCATTGCTCCAGTATAAGAATACACATCTCTACCATGAAATGTATAACTTAATTCACTACCTTTTTGATACAAATTTTTATCAATTTCTCTAATTTCAACAATACCTATATATGCTTTTAAATGTGTTAGTGTTCCATTATCTGGAGTTACTATATAATGTCCTAATTTAGTTTTTGCAACTACACTTTTTCTATTTGTGCCAACACCTGGATCTACTACAGAAACAAATACAGTGCCACTAGGCCAATATTCTACGGTTTGATAAAGTCTATAACTAGCTTCAAAGATATTATAAGGAGTAATATCATGAGTTAAATGTCTAATTTTTAAATCCAAATCAACTTTTAATGCTACTCCTTCCATAGCACTTATAGCACCGTCAACTAATCCAAAATCTGACTGGTAAATTAATAATTTATTCATTATGACTAAACTCAACTTTCCAATTATGTCCAAATCCTAAAGAATTCTTATTTACAAAGCTTCCCATAGAAGTAGCCATAGCTATTTTCATTAATTCATTATTATAAATAATATCTTCACCCTTATTTACCATACCAAATGATTTATCAAATTTTACTATCTTATTATATATTAATAAATCATCATTATATATTTTAACTAATATGTCATCACCATAATTAAAACCATTTTCAAAAAACATACTAGTTTTAATATTTGTCCATAAATTACCAAAGTTAGGATCATTAATTTCAAATATACCTTTTATTACTTTATTTTCAATAGTAGGTTCTATAATCTTATGACAAACAATCTCATCTATACTATATTCAGGCCCAACCTCTTCATAAGTTATAATTCCAGAAGCCAATCTTGCAGCACAATATCCAAATAAATCTCTACCATGAAATATAGCTACTCCTTCAGTATCTTTTCCTTTTAGTCTATTTATATCCTCATCAATTTCTCTTACAGTTTCAATTCCAACTTCTTTTTTTACATGTGTTAAAGCACCATTATCTGGAGTAACAATAAAATATCCATCCTTTGTTTTAGCTACACACGCCCTTCTTTTTGTACCTACTCCAGGATCAACTACAGAAACAAATATAGTTCCCTTTGGCCAAAACTTCATTGATTGATAAAGTCTATAAGAAGCACTCCATGTGTCATATTGTGGTAACTCATGAGATCCATCAATAATTTCTAAATCTCTATCAACAGATTTAACAACACCATACATTGCACAAACTGCACCTTCTTTATAGGTGAAGTCTGTTTGAAAAACTAACATTGATTTTTCCATAATTTCCTCCTTAAATAAATGGATTCCAATAAATACTTTTATTAATAAACTGACTAATTAATAAAGAACCTATAAATATTATCAAGCACACTGATAAAGTAATAAAATCTTTTTTATTTAATGGTTTATAACTATACCACGTTCTTGTTTTACTTTTTGCAAATCCTCTAAGATCCATTGCATTAGATATCAATTCAATTCTATCTAGTGTAGAAAATATTAATGGTGTTAATACTGCTATAATATTCTTTAATCTTTTTGTCATTTTTTCTTTACTAGACATATCTAAACCTCTAGCTTGTTGTGATAAAGATATAGAATTAAAATCTCTTTGAACATCAGGAAAATATCTTAAAGTTAAACTTAAAACTGTACAAACCTTGTAATTTAGACCAATCTTATTTAAAGATGAAGCAAATTCGCTTGGATTAGTAGTAAGAAAGAATATAATTCCTAATGGTATAACAGATAAATATTTAAATAACTTCGTTATTTGATATAGCATTTGCTCTTGTGTTACTACAAAAGGCCCAAATATTTCAAATATAACATGTTTAGTTCCATATATTTCTACACCTTGTAATGGAGCAAATATAAATGTAAGAATAAAATTAGTAATCAAAAAAATGAAAACATAAATTAACATTGATTTGATTTGTGAAAAGCTTATTTTCGCTATTTTAAGCATATACATTGAAATTATAAGTACAAATAATATTACTCTTAAATCATAAGTAAGCATTACAGTAGTAGTAAGCAATAAAAAACACATCAACTTTGTAAAGCCACTAAGTTTATGAATAAAAGTATCTAATTGATTATAAGAAAATAATTTAATTTTCATCAAATTTTCTCCTTTCATAATTAATAAAACTTTCTATAAAATGAAGAGGCTCTTTAATATGAGCTTTAACCGCTAAATCATATAAACTAGTTCTTTTAAGATTAGCTTTTTCAATTATTTCATTATCACTTAATATTTCATATGAAGGTTTATCAGCTAACTTTTTCCCATCAGATAAAACTATTGCTCTATAAGTATATTCAAGCATTAAGTGCATATCATGCGTAATAAGTATAATTGTTTGTCCATTATTATTTAATGTTTTTAAAAATTCCATTATCTCAGAATAGTGTTTATAGTCTTGTCCTGCTGTTGGCTCATCAAGAATTAATATTTCTGGATTTAAAACTAATATTGACGCAATTGTAACTCTTTTCTTTTGTCCATAACTAAGTGCACTGATTGGCCAATTTTTAAATGGAGATAAACCACAAATTTTCATTACATCATCAACTTTTATCTTTATATCTTCTTCACTATAATCTCTTATTCTTAGACCATATGCAATTTCATCATATATTAAATTTTTAGAAATCATTTGATTTGGATTTTGTAATACAATTCCTACATGTTTAGCTGTTTCCTTAATAGTTAACCCTAAAAGACTTTCTCCTTTTATTTTTATATCCCCTTGATCTAGCTTTTCAAATCTTACAATGAGTTTTGCTAATGTAGATTTACCTGCTCCATTTTTACCAACAAGGGAAACCATTTCTCCTTTTTTAATATCAATATTTATATTATCTAGAATCTTTCTTTCACCATCATAGCTAAAAGAAAGATTATTAATTTCTAATACTGCTTCATTTGTATTTGGTTTTAATCTTACATTATGCTTATTAAACCAATCATTAAGCTTTTTCTCTTCATTACCCAAAATAAATTTATCAATATTTTCCGGATTCATTTCTGGCTTTATTTCTATGTCTGCATATCTACAAGCACTAATATATAACGGTTCTCTAATACCATATTTTGTTAAAATATTACTTGATAAAACTATTTTAGGTGTATCATCTATTATTATTCTTCCATTATCTACTAATATAATTCTATCAACATCTTTATATAAAACATCTTCTAATCTGTGTTCAATTATTATTACTATATTATCCTCATTATGTATATTATCAATTAACTCAATTGCAATTTTTCCAGTTTTTGGATCTAAATTAGCCAACGGTTCATCAAATAATAAAACCTTAGTATCCTCAACCATAACTCCTGCCAAAGATACTCTTTGTTTTTGTCCTCCTGATAATTCATAAGGATTACTTTTTAAAAAGTTTTCCATGTCAACTAACTTACTAATTTGCTTAACTCTTGCTTTCATTTCATCTTGTAAAACATTATCATTTTCTAAAGCAAAAGCTATATCTTCAGCTACACTTAATCCAACAAATTGTCCATCAGAATCCTGAAGTACAGTTCCAACTTCTTTAGAAATCTCAAAAATACTTGCATTACTGCCATCAATACCAGCAATATTAAGGCTTCCTAAAATCTCTCCTTTATAAGAATTTGGAATTAACCCGTTAATACAATTACCTAAAGTACTCTTTCCAGAGCCAGAAGGTCCCACAATTAAAATTTTTTCACCTTTAAATATCTTTAGATTAATATCATGCAATGTATAATCAGCTTGAGAATGATATTTAAAACTGTAATTTTTAAATTCTATAACAGCATTATCCATCTTGTATCTCCTTGAAAAGATTATATCAAACAAATATTATGAAATGTAAAAAATAAGCAAACATATTGACTAAAAGTGCATAATAAACTAGAATAAGTAGCGTGCTACATATTAAGGAGGTAATATGAATAATAAACATATTGGAAAACACATAAAAAAATTATCTATCTCAATTGAGAAATATATTAATAATACACTTCAAAAATATGAATTAACTTCATCCCAAGGAATGGTTTTATCCTTTATTCAAAAAAGCAATGGTGAATTAAATCCAGTAGATATAGAAAAAAATTTTAAATATTCTCATCCTACTGTTTTAGGTATTTTAAAAAGACTACAAGAAAAAGAGTTTATTGATATTAACAAATCAAAAAAAGATCAAAGATTTAATATTATTAGCCTTACAGAAAAAGGTAAAAGCGTAAAAAATGAAATACAAATATCTATAAATGAGCTTGAAGAAAGATTATTAAAAGATATTGATGAAAATAGTAGTGAAATATTTATGAATACACTATTTAAAATGATAGATAACCTAAAGGAGATAGATGATGATAAAAACAATTGCTAAAGAAATAAAAGAATATAAAATCCCTAGTATTATAGGTCCAATATTTATGGCATTAGAGGTAGTAAGTGAATTAATGTTGCCCCTTTTTATGGGTTTTATAATAGATAGAGGAATAAACGCAAAAGATATTACACTAGTTTATAAATATGGTGGTCTAATGTTACTATTTGCATTTTTATCATTATCATTTGGATATTTAAGTGCACATTTTGGAACTCTAGCAGCAGCTGGTTTAGCAAAAAATTTAAGAAGTTCGATGTTTAGAAATATTCAAAATTTTTCATTTAAGAATATTGATAAATTTAGCTCATCTAGCTTAATTACAAGAATGATGACAGATGTTACAAATACTCAAAATGCTTATCAAATGATGCTTAGAATGGGAGTTAGAGCTCCTATGATGCTTGTTATTGCAACATTTATGACTTTTTCTATAAATAAAAATTTATCAGTTGTATATATATATGCAATTATATTTTTAGGAACTGCAATTATAATAATGGTTTATTTTTCTTATAAAGCATTTAAGCAAGTCTTTAAAAAATATGACTTTTTAAATTCAGTAGTTCAAGAAAATGTATCAAATATCAGAGTTGTAAAAGCTTATGTAAAAGAAGAAGAAGAAATTAATAAATTTAAAAAAATCTCTTTAAGTTTATATAATGCTATCTTAAAAGCTGAAAATATTACTGTTTTAAATAGCCCTATTATGCAACTTACTGTTTATATGGTAATTATTGCACTATCATGGCTTGGGGCAAGTATGATTGTAAGTAATACTCTTACTACTGGAGAATTAATGAGTATGTTTACTTACACTATGAACATATTAGTCTCTTTACAAATGCTATCTATGATATTTATTATGTTAATTATGTCTTTAGCTTCTATGGAAAGAATTAGTGAAATCTTAAATGAAGATTCTGATATAACTAATCCTGTAAATCCTATATATGAAGTTAAAGATGGAAGTATTTCTTTTAAAGATGTTTACTTTAAATATTATGAAGATTCTATTGAATATGTACTTAGTGATATTAATTTAGATATTAAATCCGGTGAAACAATTGGTATCATTGGTGGTACTGGATCCTCTAAATCTTCATTAGTTCAATTGATTCCAAGACTATATGATGTTGATCAAGGAAGTATAAAAGTTGGTGGTATAGATGTTAAAGATTATGATATTAAAACCTTAAGAGATGAAGTATCTATGGTTTTACAAAAAAATATTTTATTTTCTGGGACTATAAAGGAAAACTTAAGATGGGGAGATAAAAACGCAAGCGATGAAGAGCTAGTAAAAATGGCTAAATTAGCTCAAGCTCATGAGTTTATAACAAGTTTCCCTGATGGATATGATACTTATATAGAGCAAGGTGGTACAAATGTTTCTGGTGGTCAAAAACAAAGATTAACTATTGCTAGAGCTTTATTAAAGAAACCAAAAATACTTATACTTGATGATTCTACTAGTGCAGTAGATACAAGAACAGATGCATTTATTAGAAAAGCATTTAGAGAAGAATTACCTAATACAACAAAATTAATAATTTCTCAAAGAATAATTTCTATTATGGATGCTGATAGAATAGTTGTACTTGATGATGGTCGCATAAACGGAATAGGTACCCACAAGCAACTATTAAAAACTAATAATATATATAAAGAAGTTTATGAAACACAACATAAAGAAGGAGGTGAAGATAATGAGTAGAGGAATGCATGGTAGACGTGGTGTAGTAAATGTTGATAGAAAATTAGATAAAGATGTTTTAAAAAGATTGTTAAAGTTCACATTAAAAAATAATAAAATACAATTATTTATTGTAATTATAGCAATATCTATTTCATCAGTTGTTTCTGTAATTAGTTCATTATTTATGAAAACCTTAATAGATGATTACATTACTCCTTTAACACTTCAATCTAACCCTAATTATGCTCCTTTAAAACAAGCTTTATCCATAATGTTTATGATTTATATATTTGGAATTTTCTTTAATTTCTTATATCAAAAAATATTGATTAAAGTTTCCAACGGTACTTTAAGGAAAATAAGAGATGATTCATTTGAACATATGCAAACACTTCCAATTAAATATTTTGATACAAATCCTCACGGGGAAATAATGAGTGTTTATACAAATGATATTGATACACTAAGACAATTATTGTCTCAATCTATACCTTCTTTATTTAGCTCAATCATAACTCTTACTTCTATATTTATTTCTATGGTTACATTAAGTATTCCATTAACCTTAGTTTCCTTATTTATGGTTGGTATTATGAATTTAGCATTACAATGGATAATGAAAAAGTCTAAAAAATACTATATTGCACAACAATCTAATTTAGGTAAAGAAAATGGATATATTGAAGAAATGATGGAAGGTGTAAAAGTTGTAAAAGTATTTAATTATGAAGAAGAAGCAATTAACAATTTTGAAAAATTAAATGACAACTTATTTCATAGCTCATTTAACGCTAATAAATACTCTACTATATTAATGCCTATTATGGGTAATCTAGGTAATATATCTTATGTTTTATCTGCTGCAATAGGAGGATATTTAGCGATTAAATTAAACTCCCTTACAATAGGTACATTAGCATCTTTCCTAACTTTAAATAAATCATTTACTATGCCTATAAGCCAAATAAGTCAACAATTTAATTCTGTTATAATGGCTATGGCTGGAGCAGAAAGAATCTTCAAATTACTAGATGAAGAATCAGAAATAAATGATGGAAAAGTTGTCTTAGTAAATGTTAAAGACGTTAATGGACAGTTAGTTGAATGTGAACAATGTACAAATGTATGGGCTTGGAAACATCCCGATCATGACGGTAAAGAAAGACTTGTTTTATTAAAAGGTGATGTAAGATTCCATGATGTTACATTTGGCTATGTACCAGAAAAAGTCGTTTTAAAAAATATTAATTTATATGCAGAACCAGGACAAAAACTAGCTTTTGTAGGTGCTACTGGAGCTGGTAAAACTACTATTACAAATTTAATAAATAGATTTTATGATATACAAGAAGGTTCCATTACTTATGATGGTATTGATGTTAAACTAATCAATAAAAATGATTTAAGAAGATCTTTAGGTATAGTACTTCAAGATACAAACTTATTTAGTGGTACTATAAAGGAAAATATAATGTACGCTAAACATGATGCAAGTGATGATGAAGTACTAAATGCTGCTAAATTAGCTAATGCTCATGGATTCATAATGCAACTAGAACATGGATATGACACAATTATTTCAAGTGATGGATCTCCACTATCACAAGGCCAAAAACAATTACTTTCTATTGCAAGAGCTGCACTAGCAAATAGTCCAGTTTTAATTCTAGATGAAGCTACAAGTTCTATAGACTCAAGAACAGAAAAAATAGTACAAGAAGGAATGGATAAACTTATGTCTGGTAGAACAACATTTGTTATAGCACATAGATTATCAACTATAAAAAATTCAAATGTAATAATGGTATTAGATAATGGTGAAATTATTGAAAGAGGAGATCATCAATCTCTGTTAAAAGAAAAAGGAACTTATTACAAACTATATACAGGATTACTAGAAAACGATTAAAAAAGGCTTACATCATATATGATGTAAACCTTTTTTTATTCTTTAGATAATGTTCCTTTTTTAGTTTTCGTTTTAGAGTATGCTAGTAGCAACAATGTTCCAACAATTCCAGCTGTTAATGAATCAAGTAAAAATGCAATCGCACCTTGAGCAAAAACTATGTTTGTAGGTTCACTATAGATAATAATATCTAAAGCTGGTGCTACAATTAACCACGCAACAGCATTTGCAGCTATTTGAAAGATATTAAATGTAATCATATCTTTTGTATCAAACTCTCCCTCTTCAACTTTTAACTTATAAAATGATAAGCCAGCAATTAAAGCTGATACACCAGAAGCTACTACCCAGCTCCACCAAGGTGCTCCATAAGAAAGAAAATCAGATAGTGCATGTCCAATAAAAGCAACTAGAAATCCACATAATGGACCAAATACTGCAGCAAAGAAAACAGAAACTCCATATGCAACTTGTAAATTTGTTTCAGGAACTGGAGATGGAACTTTTACAAACATAAACAAAACCATAAACAATGCTGCACCTAATCCAGTAGCAACTATTGTTTTAGTAGTAAATATTTCTTTTTTCATATTAACCCCCTAAGTTATATGAAAATATATTACCATATTTAAAATAAATGAACAATTTATTCGAATATTGTTTCACCATTACTTTTTATTACATCTTTATACCAGTAGAATGATTTTTTTCTATACCTGTCAAAAGTACCTTCTCCCCAATCATTTGCATCTACATATATAAAGCCATATCTTTTACTCATTTGCTTTGTAGACTCACTAACTAAGTCAATGCAAGCCCAAGATGTATATCCCAATAAATCTACTCCATCAATTGTTATTGCATCATACATAGCTTTAAAATGCTCTTTATAGTAGTCAATATGATATTGATCATTTACTTCACCATCAACTAGCTCATCTTTTGCACCAAGACCATTTTCTACTATGAATAGAGGCTTCCTATATCTATCATATAAATCTACTAGAGAAATTCTTAATCCAATAGGATCAATTTGCCAACCCCAATCACTACTTTCTAGATAAGGATTTTTTATCGCAGTAATAGTATTACCAGCTGTAGTACTTAAGCCAGTTTCATCAGCAGCTACACAAGAAGACATATAATAAGAAAAAGACACAAAATCTACTGGGTTTTCTTTCATTACATTATCATCTTCCGGGTGTTTAACTATATTAATTCCATCATTTTTAAATCTAGCAAGTAAGTATGCAGGGTATTCTCCAAATACTTGTGTATCACTATAACAATAAGTAGCTCTCATTCTTTGTTGAGACTCTAATACATCTTCAGGTTTACAAGTATAAGGATAATAAGTCATTTTTGTAAGCATGCATCCTACTTGAGATCCAGGTATTATTTCATGGCAAATTTTTGTTGCTATAGCACTAGCAACAAATTGATGATGCATAGCTTGAAATATTACTTCTTCAAAATTTTTACCTTCAAATCTATCTTTAACTAAACCTCCAGTTGTATAAGGATGTCTAATCATGCTATCAACTTCATTAAATGTTAACCAGTATTTTACTTTATCTTTATATCTTTCACAAATAACTTCAACATATTTCACAAAGAAATCTATTGTTTTTCTACTATACCAACAATCATATTTTAAAACCAAATTTAGTGGTGGTTCATAATGAGACATTGTAACAAGTGGTTCTATATTATATTTTTGAAGCTCGTCAAATACATTATCATAAAATTGTAATCCCTCTTCATTTGGTTTTTCATCATCACCATTAGGAAATATTCTTGACCAAGCTATAGATAACCTAAAAACTTTAAATCCCATTTCAGCAAATAATGCAATATCCTCTTTATATCTATTATAAAAATCACTACCTCTTCTTTTAGGATAATTTCTAACATCATCCGGATTAGCAAGAGCCTCTTCAATCTCCTTACTAGTTGTAAAGTTATGAGCTTCATAATTAGTTACATCTACATCAAACTTTTGTTTAACACAGTCAGAAACAGACCAACCTTTGCCACCTTGATTATAGCCACCTTCATATTGATTGGCAGCAGTTGCACCTCCCCACAAAAAACCATCTGGAAATTTTTTATTCATATTATTCACCTTTCTATTTAAATCTTATATTCATTATATTATAAATAAAGCTTAATTAAAGAATTTATAAAAACATTTCATTTTATCACTATATTAATGATAAATTGGAATTTATTTATAGTTTAAAGATAGCATTAACTATAGTTATAAAGTATATAATAGCAATCATTGTATAGACCAACTTTTCTCCATATTTAAATGTAGAATCCTTATTCCAAATCCTATATAAGCCATAAGGAGTAAATAAGAAAATAAATATATAAGTAATTGTTTTATATTTAGAAAAAGGATCAACTTTTTCAGATTCTAATTCTCTTCTATTTATTCTTTTACGAGTAGCAATTATACTTTTTTGTTCTTTACTTAATTCAATTTCATCTTTTACTACTTTTTTTGCCATTTATACCCTCCCTAATAATAATATGCTAGTAAATAAATACTAGCATATTAAAATCTATATAATTTATGCTTCTTGTTGTAATGCTTGTGCTTCAATTTCAGCTTGTTTGTTAGATATTAATACAAATGGTGCATAGACTAATGCTGATGCTAATATAGCTAATAATTGAGCGATTGATGCTTTAACATCTCCTCCAGTAGCAAGGAATGGTCCAAGTAATGGTGGAGTAGTCCATGGAACGTTATAAGACATAACTTCGCAGAAACCAATCCTAGTTAATGTATAACCAATTGTTGCTGAAACAATTGGGCTAATCATAAATGGAATTGCCAATACAGGGTTTAATACAATAGGAAGACCAAATGTCATAGTTTCATTAATATTAAATAATCCTGGAGCTACTGATAATTTAGCAATAGCTTTATAATCTTCTCTTTTTGAAAGAATTAATATAGAAATAATTAGTCCACCTGTAATACCAGCTCCTGTTACTGTAGAGAACATACTAATAAATGTATAGTTTAATATATTTGGAGCTTTTTCACCTAATGTAACTGCAGCTAAGTTTTCATCAAGTGCAATTAGCATTGAAGCCTGATAAACAGGGCCTAAAACTTGAGTTCCATGAATTCCTAAAACCCATAATAATGTAGTCATCCAGAACAAGAATAAATAACCTGGTAAGCCAGTTAGAATATTTGAAAGTGGTGCTTGAATCCATTTTGCAATAGCTTCAAAGAATGTATATCCAAAAATCATTTCAAATATAAAACCAAATGTAGCAACTATTATAATAGTAGCAATAGATGGGAATAAAACGTTAAATGCTTTTGCAACATTTGCAGGAACTGTTTCTGGCATAGAAATATCTAGTTTTCCAGAATCAACTATTTTTACATATAGCTCTGTACCTATAATTGAAGCAAACATTGCCATAAATAAACCTTGTGCGTTTGTAAAGTTTCTTGGTAAAACATTAACAACTGTATATGCAATATCATTTCCTGCTGCATCTGCTACTGTTCCACTAACTGTAGTAGAACATAATGCTATATAGCATGCAAGTGCAACTACAGGAAGAACTGTTTCTGTTTTTCCATAATGTTTTCCTAACTCTATAGAAATTAATATTACAAGTCCAATAGCCATAAAGTTTAATGTTGCATAATTTGCTGCTGTAAATATTGGATTTAATATTTCTAGCCAACCAAATCCTTGTACTTTAGCTAAGCTTATGCCAGATGTAGATGTAGAAAGAACTACATTTGAGATTAGAGTACAAAATGCGCCTGTGATAATAATTGGAAGTAAAGCAGTAAATGCGTTTTTAATTGCTGACATATATTTATTGGTTTGTAATTTTTCTGCAACCATTAATATGCCATTCATCATCTTATCTTTCATTACATCTCCTTTTATTTAAAACTTATTTAATCCCATATTCTTGTGGATTATAAGTTTCCCCTTCTTTTTCTAATTTATTTATTGCATCTGTAAATTGTGGCAAATAATCTTTATTTGAAAGAAGCATTTGATTAAGTACTTCTTTTGCAAGTTTTCCACTTCTTACTAGTGGATTTACTGTAAATGCTTGTAAAGCTCTTCCATAATCACCAGTAACAGCTGCTTCTATAGTTAACTCTTCCATAGCTTTTTGATTTTGTAAGATACCTCTTATTGATGGATCAAATTTTCCCCAGTTAACTGCTTCTGGACCATGTGAAGTAATTAATGCACTAATTTCAACAATACTGTCATATGGTAAATCTGCAACAGCTCCATTGTTTTTAATACTTACAACCATCATTGTCTTTTTATCATTTTCTAAAGAAGCTATTATCTCACACGCAGCATCACTATAATGGGTACCACCACGTTTTGTAAGTTGCTCTGGTTTGTAATCTAGTTTTGGATCTTTATAAAGTTCAAATAGTTCTTTTTCTGTTTGTTTTACTACTTCTGCTCTAGTTTTATGCTCAGCAAATTCATTTAATTCATCTTGAAGCATATCATCAGTAATATAGTAGTATCTATGGTATGAACATGGTAATAAATGTGTATCTTTTACTTGTTCATAATTCATAGGTAAATCTCTAACATTTTTCATCCCTTTGTATTTTTCTTTGTTTTCAGGTTTATAAACTTCATCAATGATTTGATCTGTTAATTCTTTACCATTTTTATCCCAAACTCTATGCCAATGGAAGTGATTTAACCCTGCAAATTTGAAGAATAAACTATCATCTTCTTCAGGTAATCCCATAACTGCTTTACTCATAGACATAAATCCAATTGGAACATTACATAAACCAATAGTCTTACTCCATCCTCCATAATTTATTGCAGCCTCTGTAATCATTCCTGATGGATTAGTAAAGTTAACTAGCCAAGCATTAGGACATAATTCTTCCATATCTTTGATAATATCAAGGATAACTGGAATTGTTCTAAATGCTTTCATCATTCCACCTGCTCCATTTGTTTCTTGTCCAATTAATCCAAATTTTAAAGGAATTCTTTCATCTCTAATTCTTGCATCTAATAGTCCAACTCTAAATTGAGTTGTAACATAGGTTGCATCTTTTAGAGCTTGCCTTCTATCAAGAGTTAAATGAACCTGCCAGTCAAGATTAGCAGCTTTAACCATTCTTTTTGCCATTTCTCCGACAATTTCTAGCTTTTCTTTTCCCTCTTCAATATCAACAAGCCAAATTTCACCAATATTTAATTGATCTTTTCTATTGATAAACCCTTCGATTAACTCAGGAGTATAACTAGAACCACCCCCAATTGTAACAATCTTTATTTTACGCTTATCCATTTTAACACCCTTTCTATTTGTATTATTCCACAAGAATTTTTGATAATAAAGCAAAAATAAAAAATTGGCAATTCGTTCCTGCCAATTTGATATTTAGTAAATATTATATGAAATTTAATTTCATAATTCTTTTTTGAATGGTGATATTTCATTTGAAAACTTTTCTAATTTATAGATTTCTTTTCCATGTTCATATTGTGATTTTACATTTAAATTATAGTCTTTCTTATAAATCATAGAATAAATAATATCCAAAACATATAACATTGATGTCCTTGAATCAAATGACCCAAGTTTTGATGCCCTGTCTTTTTCACCAGAATTAACACTAATTTTTACATCAGCTTGTTGGAATATTTTACTATTTGGATTAGAGCAAATCATAATAACTTTTGTATTATTAACTCTAAATACATGCATCCAGTCATTTACATAAGTACCTTTTCCATAATTTGATATTATTACTCCTACAGAATTCTTAGCATTTTTCACTCTTAAAAATGTGTCAAATCCCTCAAGTGGAGAGGAGCGAACTGGTAATCCTATTTTTCCAAGTTTCCATGCAAAATCTAATCCAACAACTAAAGAAGGTCCTTTTCCTCTTATTTCTATACAATCTGCATTATATAGTAGTTCTACAGCCTCATTAATTTCATCAAAATTTAAATTACTAAATGTGTTAACTAACGCTTGATAATGTAAATTTAAAAAAGTCTTAGCTACTTCATCAATAGATACATCAGGAGTTATAGGCATATCTACTTCAATTCTTTCTTCATTAATTAAAAATGTGTTAATTTCTGTAGCAAGTTTTATCCTGAAATCTGCATAACCTTTCATTCCTAATTTTTTACATAGCCTAACAACTGAAGAAGGAGATGTATAAGTAACCTTAGCAAGTTCACCGACAGTTAAATCCATCACTTCTTTAGGATGCTCTAAAACATAATCAATAATTGCTAAGTCTAAGCTTGAAAATTGGTCTCTATTTTTAAATTTATCGAGTAATAACATATTTTCTTCTATTTTCCTTATTCTATCACAAGTTAAAAAAATATTCATTATTTGATAAATTTATGTGTATAATAAATAATAAAGGAGATATATTATGATTATAGTAAACGCACCATTAAGAGGTGATGAAATTCAACAAGCAGTATCAGAGATGGAAGGAAAAAATATAGAATTTGTAAAAAAAGAAGGTATGAAATATTATTTTAAAAGCGATAATGAAGAACAAGATGCTGTTGAAATAAAAGCTCTTCTAAAAAAACACCCAAGATTTTCTACTATATATACTGCAGTTCAATATGTTAAATAAAATCAGCAAAACTGATTTTATTTTTATAAATACATAATAAAAAGTAGTATCTTTAATAATATTTTATTTAAGCTACTACTTTTTTTTCTTATTCATTAAATATTTTATTATTCTGTTTTTTAAAGATTTTTCTTGTTTAATTAATTTTGCTTTAGCAATATCAAACACTTTATATATTTCTTTGTCCTTTGTAAAATCATCTATTATTATAAATCCTGCACCAGTCGCTTTTTTTTGGAGTATTAAATTTCCATCTTGAGGTAAATATAAATAATAATCCTTTGTATCATCAATAATCTTTAATAAATTATTTCTAATTCCAATAACATTATAGATTTTATTATGAGTAAGATCAGCATTTCCACTTTCTCCAACAAATCTTACTTTCCCTATAAGTTCAACTGTTTCATATTGATTTGTTTCTAAATTTAGTCTTTGACATGTTTTTTTCATCTAACCATTCCTTTAAGTTAAAGGGGCTGTGACAGATAAATAAGCATTCCCAAATAAAAAACACGCAAACTTCAAGAAGAAATAGCGTGTTTTTTGGTATAATTTAAGCATGACAAATACATTAAATTACCAAGAAAATAATAGCATATATCAGCCATAT
>JAAZCQ010000017.1 GCA_012513225.1 Erysipelotrichaceae bacterium | reverse complement strand
TATGGCTGATATATGCTATTATTTTCTTGGTAATTTAATGTATTTGTCATGCTTAAATTATACCAAAAAACACGCTATTTCTTCTTGAAGTTTGCGTGTTTTTTATTTGGGAATGCTTATTTATCTGTCACAGCCCCTTTTACATGGACTTTATTTTATTACATATATACGTATAATTAACGTATAAGAGTAGGTGGAGAAAGTTAATGCTTGCAAAAGAAAGAGAAATATATATATTATCTAGATTAAATACACAGCCAATGATCAGTGTTAAAGACTTATGTAGAGAAATGAATGTGTCAAAATCTACCGTTCAAAGAGATTTATCGAAACTTGAAAAGCAAGGTAAAATAAATAGGGAATATGGTGGAGCTGTACAGGTAAACATAAAAGAGACTATAAGTGATTTAACTGAAGGACCAGTACTAGAAAAGCTAAATATAAATGTAGATAAAAAGGCTATTATTGCAGAATTTGCTTCAAAAGAAATAAAAGATGGAGATTTAGTTTTTATTGATTCTGGCACTACTTCTTTACAACTTATACCTTTTTTAATAAATAGAAAAATTAAAATTGTTACATATAGTTATATCTTTTTAGCTAAGATGGGACAACTTGACACTGATATTTATATGTTAGGTGGAAAATATAATAGAAAACATGAGATATGTTATGGAACTTCTACTATAGAACAACTAAAAGATTTTAGATTTGATAAGGCATTTATTACTGCAAATGGTGCAGATTGTAATTTAAAAGAAGTTTATACAAGTGAAATAGATGTTGGTAATATAAAAAAAGCTGCAATGAAAAGAAGCAAAAAATCATATTTACTCATAGATGATTCAAAGTTTAATATAACAGGACTTTCTACATTTGCTTATTTTAATGAATTTGAAAAAATATTTACTAATTCATTACCAGACAATAGTAAAAAACATAAAAATATTGTTATTACAAAAAAATAAATTACCCAATTAAACATGATATTTCATGTTTTTTTATTATTTCTGAATAAGGGATAAGATCTTTACTTGTTAATTGTAAAGTGTTTTCAAATTCATATTTTCTATTAAGAAATTTATATTTACTTTTACCAAATTGATGAAAAGGTAATAGTTCAACTTCTTTTACTTTATGCTGTTTTAATAAATTTGCCATATTTTTAGCATCTTAAAGTGAATCATTAACACCAGGTATTATTGGTATTCTTAATAACATATTTACATTTTTATCAATCGCAATATCCAAGTTTTGTAAAATTGGTTCTAATGGAACACCTGTGTATTTTTTATGCATGTCAGTATCATAATGTTTAAGATCCATTATTAATAAATCTACATTTTTTAACAATTCTTTAAAATCAGAAGTAGTTGTAAATGCGGAAGTTTCACAAGCAGTGTGAATACCTTCTTTTTTACATTTTTTTAAAAGTTTAATTACAAATTTTTTTTGAAAAAATATTTCTCCACCAGTTACAGTAATTCCACCTTTTGATTCTTCATAGTAATCATTATCTTTTCTAATTATTTCCATAACTTCTTCAATAGAATAATATTTTCCAGTTATAACATTTTTCTTTTTTATATTGTCCCAAATTTCTTCTGGCTCTATATTTAAAGATTCTGGATTAGAACACCATAAACAATGTAAAGGACATCCTTTAAAAAATATTGTTGTTCTAATTCCAGGACCATCATGTATACTAAATCTTTGAATATTAAATATACAGCCTTTACTATCTCTCATAAGTTAATCTCCTTTATTCTTTATATTCATATTATACATTAATTTTATTAATTTAAATTAAAAAATGAACCAAAATGAACCAAAATGATACATAATGAGTTGATATGGTTTAAACCAAATGTTACTATATAATTACATACAAGTTATTTTTCTAATGAAAATGAAATATATGGAGGAAATATATGAAAACTAGTGATCCAAAGAAAAAAGCTCTTCTAGAATCTTTTAAAGGAGGCTTAATTGTTTCTTGTCAAACTCAAAAAGATGAACCAATTTATACACCGGATATTGTTGTTAAAATGGCAGAGTGTGCAAAATGGGGTGGTGCAGTAGGCATAAGAGCAAATTCACCAGAACAAATTGCACAAATAAAAGAAAAAGTAGATCTTCCTATTATAGGCTTATGGAAAATTTGGCATGATGACACTGATGTTTTCATTACTCCAACTCTTGAGGCTTGTAAAAAGGTTTGGGAAGCAGGTGCAGATATTATTGCATTAGACTGTACTAATCAAAAAACACATGAAGGTACTATTGCTTGGGACCTTTTACCTATATTAAAAAAAGAAATCCCTGATGCACCAATATTTGCGGATGTATCAAATTATGAAGAAGCACGCCGTGCTATAGATAATGGAGCTGATATTGTTGCTCCAACATTATATGGATATACAAAAGATACAAAAGATATAGAAGGACCTGATTTTAGAGAATTTGCAAGAATGTGTAGAGATTTTAAAGATGAAGCTTATGTAATGATGGAGGGTCATATTTATACTCCAGAAGATGCAATGAAGGTTTTATATTTAGGTGCACATTCTGTTGTAGTTGGAAGTGCTATAACACGCCCTCACTATATAACAAAACGATTTACTGATTTATTAAGTGGGTATCAAAATAATTGGAGAGAGGCAGAAAGGAGTAAGCATTAAATGAAAAAAATAAATATTGTTGGATCACAAAATGTTGAAGTTAGTATTAAACTGCCAAGTGAAAAAACTCTTAAAGAACAATTAGAAATTATGGAAGAATATACAAAAACTCATAAGGAGTCTTCTTTGTTATCTAAAGAAGAACGAGAAATAAACTGTTTAAGAGTTATTTATCCAACTTTATTTAGAAGTATTGAAGAAAGTGATTTAATTGCTGGAAGACTAGATTTTTTACCTATTGGCTTTGGTAGTGTTACATCTGTTGGTGGAGTAGGACACTATTGTGTTTTTGATAAATTACTTAAATTTAAAGATGAATTAGATGATGAAAACGATAAATTAAGAGTAGATAAAATGTATGAGTATTGGGAATACAATGATGTAAAAGCTTTATATTGTGCAGATGTACTCACAAAAGATACTATAGGACGTTTTATAGACCCAGAATATCCTTTAATGGCTACTGCAAGATTAAGTGGAGTAATGCTAGATTATCCAAAACTATTAGATAATGGTATAGATGGTTTAAAAAATATTATTTTAAAACAATTAGAAAATCAAAAAGGAAATAAATTCTTAGAAGCTTCTTTAGAGTCTTTAGATTTATATCAAGAAGTTTGTGAACATTTAAAGGTATTAACAAAGAAAGCTATAAAAAAAGCTAAGAGTGAAAAACGAATAAAACAATTAGAATTAATTTATGATAACTTAGAAATAATTAAACATTCTACTCCAGAAACTTTTCATCAAGCCTTACAAATGATTTGGATATATGCATTATTAGCTGGTTGTATTAATTATGGAAGATTAGATGATTACTTAGGTCCTTATTTAAAAAATGATTTAGATAATAATATTATTAGTGAAGATGATGCATATGATTATTTAAAGTCTTTATGGACTTTGATTGAAAATCGTAGAACAACAGTTAATGGAAGAATTATTGTTGGTGGATATGGAAGAAAAAATCCAGAAGCTGCAGATATTTTTGCGAAAATTGCGATTAAGGTTACTTCTGATTGTAAATATGTTGAACCTCAATTTACATTACGTATCACTAAAGATACACCAGAAGAAATAATTAATATGGCGTATGATTGTATTGGATCTAAATCAACATATCCAACTTTATATAATGATGAAGTAAATATACCCGCAGTTATGCATGGAATGAGAGTAGATGAAGAAACCGCAAAACAATATGTTCCATTTGGATGTGGAGAATTTGTTATACAAGGTCAAAGTATTGGAACTCCTAATACCCTTTTAAATTTATTAAAACTTTTAAATATTACTCTTAATGATGGTATTGATCCAATGGACAATATTAAAAAATCAGGGCCAGTAAAAATTAAGAAACTTGAAGAATTTGAAACATTTGATGATTTATATGATAACTATAAAGAATTATTAGACTATTATTTTGATTTATCTATTAAAGCTCAATATTATAGTTATGAATTAATGAATAAAGAAGTATCATTCTTATTCTCTAGTATTTTAATGGATGATTGTATAGCAAAAGCTAAGGCACTACTAGATGGTGGAATTCGCTATTTAGGTGGTACAAATGAAACTTATGGAAATATAAATACAAGTGATTCATTATATGCAATAAAAAAACTTGTATTTGAAAAACAAAAATATACCTTAAGACAAATTAATGATGCACTCTTAAATAACTTTAAAGGCTATGAAGATTTAAGAGAAGATTTGTGGAATCAAGGAAAATATGGAAATGATATTGAAGAAGTTGATACACTAGCAAATGATCTATATGAATATGTTGCAAAAGGCATTAGAGATAGAGGCATTGAAATAGGAATGCAATATTACTTAATTGTAATTTCTAATAATCAAACAAATACAGAATGGGGAAGAAGAACATCAGCTTCTGCAGATGGACGATATAAAGGTCAATTCATGAATCCAGCAAATAATCCTCAAGGAGGTGCAGACAGTAATGGACCAACAGCACTTCTTAATTCATTATCACGATTTGATGCAAAATATCATGGAGGATCTGTTCAAAATATTAAATTTACTCCAAACATGTTTAATAAAAATAGAGAAAAGATAAAAAGCTTATTCAATACTTATTTTAAAAAAGGTGGATGTCATTTAATGGTTACTATAGTTGACCGTGGTGTATTAGAAGATGCACAAAAACATCCTGAGAAATATCCTAATTTAATTGTAAGAGTTAGTGGATTTAGTGCTGTCTTTGTAAATCTAGATAAAGATGTACAAGATGAACTACTAAGTAGAACTTTATACGATAACTAATATTAACTAAATAAAATTATTATACCTGCAATTATTAATAAATTGCAGGTATTTTAGTTTATATTTATTGATATATTAGAATATTGTAATATACTAATTAATGGAGGATAATTAATGGAAAATAAAGAGTTGATTATATCAAAAGCTGATCTTATTAAATCTATATCTAATCCTGTTAGACTTTGTATTGTAAAGAAATTAACTGAAAATGAAACATGTAATGTAAGATATCTCACAAATTGTATGGATATAAGTCAATCAGGAATAAGTCAACATCTAGGAAAACTAAGAGATTTAGGAATATTAGGGTATAATAAAGAAGGGCAAAACGTCAATTACTATATCAAAAATAATGAAATAAAAAAAATAATTAATGTCTTATTTGAGGAGGAAGAAAATGAGTAAGAAGATTGTTGTTGTAGGTGGTGTTGCTGGTGGTGCAACAGCTGTTGCAAGACTAAGAAGATTAGATGAAAATGCTGAAATTGTACTATTAGAAAAAGGTGAATTCGTTTCTTTTGCAAACTGTGGTTTACCATATTATATAGGTGGAGTTATACAACGTAGGGATGCTTTATTTGTTTCAGATATTCAATCAATTAAATCAAAATATAATATTGATATTAGAAATTTTTCCGAAGTAGTAAAAATTGAAAAAGAAGAAAAAAGAGTTTTAGTAAGAGTAAAAGATGGTAAAGAATATTATGAAGATTATGATGTTTTATTACTATCAACTGGTTCTACACCATTTGTTCCAAACATGGAAGGAAAAGATTTACATAATGTATTTACATTATGGAATATTCCAGATACTGATAGAATTTATAATTATATAAAACAAAATAAGCCAAAAGAAGCAATAGTAGCTGGTGGTGGTTTTATTGGATTAGAAATGGCTGAAAATCTTGCTGAATTAGGTATAAAAGTAACTTTAGTTGAGTTTGCTAATCAAATTATGCCTCCTTTAGACAAAGATATGGCAAGACTAGTAGAAAACCATATAGAACATAAAGGAATAGATTTATTATTAAATGTTGGAGTAGAAAAAATAATTGATAATGGTGAAACAGTTGTTTTAACTAATGGAAATAAAGTTAAAACAGACATGACTTTATTATCAATAGGAGTACGTCCTAACACTGCATTTGTCAAAGAGGCAAAAATAGAAGTTAATCAAAGAGGTGGCGTAATTGTTGATGATAAAATGCAAACTAGTGATCCAAATATTTATGCTATAGGAGATATGATTGAAGTAACAAATAAGGTTTCAAATTTAAAGACAATGATTCCTCTTGCTGGACCTGCAAATAAACAAGGAAGAGCAGTAGCTGCAAATATTTTAGGACTTAAAGAAGAATTATATGAAGGTAGTATTGGAACTAGTGTTGCAAAAGTATTTGATTTAAGTGTTGCAAATACTGGAGAAAATGAAAAATCATTAAACGCAAGAGGTTTAGTTCATAAAAAAGATTATGATTATGTGATAATACATCCTATATCACATGCTGGATATTATCCAGGTGCTACACCATTAACTTTAAAGCTAATTTTCTCTTTAGAAGATGGTAAAGTACTAGGTGCTCAAATAGTTGGTTATGATGGTGTTGATAAGAGAATTGATACAATTGCAACAAGTCTTCATTTTAATGCAACTGTTTATGATTTAACTAAAATAGAATTAGCATATGCACCTCCTTATTCAAGTGCAAAAGACCCAGTTAATATGGCTGCATATATGGCAACAAATGTATTAGAAAAACTTACTGATATAATCACTTATGATGAATATATAAAAGACAAAGACAAATATGTATTAATTGATGTTAGAGAAGAAGTCGAAAATAGACACGGAAAAATAGATGGATCTATTAATATTCCATTAACAGTATTTAGAGATAAGTATAAAGAGTTAGATAAGAGTAAAAATTATGTATTACATTGTGCAGTAGGTATTAGAGGATATATTGCAGAAAGGATTTTAAAACAAGCAGGATATAATGTTAAAAACTTCCTTGGAGGTTATAGAACTTATCAAGATATGACTTATGATAAAGGACAAGATGTAATTGAAATACATGTGGATCAAGATAAGCTTCCCAGGCACAGCTCTATAGAAGCAAAAGAAATAAATCTTGATGTTTGTGGATTAAGTTGCCCAGGTCCAATTGTAAGTGTTTCAAAAAAAATAACTGAATTAGATGAAGGAGATACTCTTGTTATTAAAGCAAGTGATCCTGGATTTATAAGAGATATTGATAGTTGGTGTTTAAATACAGGCAATATATTAGTATCTAAAGAAGATAGTAAAGGTGTTTATACAGCAGTAGTACAAAAAGGAAAAACTGCAATAGAAAAACCAGTAAAAGATGTTGTAAAAGAAAAAACAATGATAGTCTTTGATGGTGATTTAGATAAAGCAATTGCAGCATTTATTATTGCAAATGGTAGTGTTGCAATGGGAAATAAAGTAAATATGTTTTTCACTTTCTGGGGATTAAGTATTCTTAGAAAACCTGAAGTTGTTAATAAAGAAAAAGATCTAATGGGAAAAATGTTTGGATTTATGCTTCCTAAAGGATCACAAAAATTATCTTTATCAAAAATGAATTTTGGTGGAATGGGCTCTAAAATGATGAGAAAAGTAATGAAGGATAAAGGAATATCTTCATTAGAAGAACTCATTAAAGAAGCATTAGACTCTGGAGTTAGAATAGTAGCATGCCAAATGTCTATGGATGTTATGGGTATAAGCAAAGAAGAGTTAATTGATGGAGTTGAAGTTGGTGGAGTTGCAACAATGTTAAATGATAATGATAATTCAAATATGAACTTATTTATCTAGAAAAGAAAAAACTATAACTATTTGTGTAATTAAAGTTATAGTTTTTTTATATTTCTTTTAAGTCAGTTTGATTATTTTTAAAATATAAGATAACTGCGATTATAAGAGTAAAAATACAAAATGCTATTTTTATAAAGATTGTATAATTATTTGGAACAATAAATAATAATATTATAAATATAATTGAAATAAACAATCCACCCATTCCTGTAAATAAAGATGAAGTACTTTGTTTAACAATGCTTACTTCATTTTTCCAATTAAATACAGGAAACTTTAAATTGATACTAATTCCTAATACACATGAGAGTAAGATTAAACAAGTAGGTATTAAAACAAGCCATAATAAATCTAATAGATTTGGTGTTAATGCTAGAATTAGAAATATTTGAGAAACTATGAAAAATGGAAGGTATAAAATTAAATTCATTAATATTTTTGCATCTAAAATTTCTTTTGTTGTTAAAGGAAGACTTTTTAAAATCCACCAGTTTTTTCCTTCTAATGAAATAGATGTTGCAGTAGTATTCATCATGCAAAATGCTCCTGCAAATATAAAGGGAATTAAATCTAATGCTAAATTATGATATTCATATTGAGAAAAAATAACTTCAAATCCAAAATAATAGATTGCTATTGAAAATCCTAATGCCATTATTGGAGATATTATTGTATTTGTAACATAAATACTTGAAGAAAAATAACGCCTAAATTCACGCATAGTTAAAGTAAATAAAATGGATTCTTTTTTTAATGAACCAATTTTATAATTATTTTTAGTATAAGTACTATAAAGATTTTTATAAATTATTTGAAAAAACTTTGAAACAATTAATAATACTAAGACAATAATTATTAAAGAAATACTAATACATAAAAACCAAGTAATAATATCTTTGTTTATTATAGAAAAGCCTAGCCATACCGCAAAAGGATATAATTTTTTTAAAATATTCATTATAGTATCTGATAAATTTGTAAGCATTTCTATAGTTATATCTGAAGTTGAAGAAGAAAATTTTGAAGATGTAAAAATTATAAACAAAGAAACAGATATTGATAAAAATATAGATACAAAATTTTTATGTTTTATTCTAGAAGAAATTCCAGTTATTATAGTACCAATAAATATAGATAACGCCATAGGTATTAATGGTATAAAAAATACACTGAATAAAAAGAGAAAATAAAATATTAAATCAGGCTTAATTAAATATCCATATACAAATAATCCAGGAAGTAAAATTAAACACGAGATAATTATATTTTCAACATACATTGATATAAATCTACTAATTACAATTACATGTGTATATATTGGTAAAGGTGATAATATCTCATATCCTTGTCTACTAAAAAGTACTCCTTCAATTTTAAAAATATCAAAAAATAATATTATTAAACTGATTATAGTAATAATATAAGCAGGAAGAATACTGTATTGTCCTATTTGTATTAGTCCATATGAAAATCCTACAACATAAGAAAATAAGAAAGCAATTAAAAGTATATAAGTAAATATTAAATAATAAGATTTTCTTTTTGCTTTTTTATCTTTGTTATATCTAAATACATTAAAACCAAATAAATTAATTAGTTCTAATTTTGATAAAGTACTAATTTGAGACATCATCTTTTAAAACCTCCATAAACATAGATTCTAAAGACATACCTGAATTTACTACTTGTTCTATATTTGTTGAAATAACTAGTTTACCATCTTTAATAATCGCAATTTTATTACATAGTTTTTCTGCAACATCAAGAATATGAGTTGAAAAAAATATGGCTCCACCATTAAGGCAAATATTATTCATTATTTCTTTTAAAATTACTGTTGATTTTGGATCTAAGCCAACAAATGGTTCATCCAATATTAGTAATTTAGGTTGATGTATTAGTGCTGCAATAATTACAAGCTTTTGTTTCATTCCATGAGAATAGGTCGATATTAAATCTCCTAAAGAAGAAGTTAATTCAAATTGGTTAGAATAATTTTTTATTTGTTTAGTTCTTTCTTCTTTTTCAATTTTAAAGATATCTGCAATAAAATTTAAATATTGAATACCAGTAAGGTATTCATATAAATCAGGATTATCAGGTATATAGGCAAATCTTTTTTTTGCTTCTATAGGATTTTTACTTATATCAATCCCATCAATTATAATTGTTCCAGAGTCAAATCCATGGATACCAGCTATACATTTTAATGTTGTTGTTTTACCTGCTCCATTATGTCCAATAAAACCATATATATCTTGTGCTTCAATATTTAAACTTAAATCAGTAATACCTTTATTACTACCTTTATAATGTTTTGTTAAGTGTGAAATAGTAAGCATAATATTCTCCTTATAATACATTTATATTTTAATACAAATTATTAATTGTACATAATTATTTTATAATCTTGTTTACATATTCACATATTCCTATATAATAAATTTGTAGTGTTCTAATGACAAAGATAAATCTGAGTCAAAAGTCGCAAGATAACAAAAGGATAAGTCCTGTGCATCTTGCACGGGATTTTTTTATAGGGAGCCTTATGAAAGAACTTGTTGATAAACTCTATAATAATAACAATCTTAATAAAGATGAACTTTTATTGTTGATTGAAAATTATAAAGAGATAAGTAACTATGTTTTTGAAAAAGCTAATGATACAAGAAATAAAATATATCAAAAAGATATTTACATTAGAGGCTTAATAGAAGTATCAAATTATTGTAAAAATGATTGTCTATATTGTGGTATTAGAAAAAGTAATAAAAATGCAAGTAGGTATAGATTAAGTGAAAGTGAAATATATGAATGTTGTGATATTGGTTATAATCTAGGTTTTAGAACATTTGTATTACAATCAGGTGAAGACCCATATTTTACAGATGAGATTTTGGTAAAAATTATTAAAAATATTCATAATAAATATCCTGATTGTGCTATTACATTATCATTTGGTGAAAGAAGTAAAGAAAGTTATCAAAAGTTATATGATGCTAAAGCAAATAGATATTTATTAAGACATGAATCTATAAATGATAAGCATTATAGTAAATTACATCCTAAAGAATTAACAATAGAAAATAGAAAACAATGTTTATATGACTTAAAAGAAATTGGATTTCAAACTGGTGCTGGGTTTATGGTAGGATCTCCATTTCAAACAATAGAAAATATAGTTGAAGATTTATTATTTCTTAAAGAGTTAAATCCAGAGATGGTTGGTATAGGACCATTTATTCCACATTTAGATACACCATTTAAAGATAGTAAAGCAGGAGATATAGAATTAACACTATTTCTATTAGCAATAGTTAGATTACTATTACCAAGAGTTTTATTACCAGCGACTACTGCATTAAGCACTTTAGATGTAAATGCAAAAGACAAGGGAATATTAATTGGATGTAATGTAATTATGCCAAACTTATCACCTAGTAGTGTCAGAGATAAATACATGCTTTATAACAATAAACTAAGCTGTGAACTAGAAGCTGCAGAGAACCTTAAACAACTTGTTAATCAAATGGAATCAATTGGTTATAAAGTTGTGGTTGATAGAGGAGATTATAAGGAGGAAGACAATGTATCAATATGATTTAAATTCTTTAGATCCAAACAACTTTATTAATGACCAAGAAATATTAGACACACTTGAGTATGCTGAAAAAAACAAAAACAACATGGAATTAATTGATTCCATACTAGAAAAAGCAAGAGTACAAAAAAACGGGAAAAATATTACCTGTGCTGGGTTAAATCATAGGGAAGCATCTGTTTTACTTGCGTGTGACAATGAAGAAAAAGTAGAAGAAATGTATAAACTTGCAAAAGAAATTAAACATGCAATATATGGAAATAGAATTGTAATGTTTGCACCTTTATACTTATCTAACTATTGTGTAAATGGTTGTGTTTACTGTCCTTATCATGCAAAAAATAAGAATATTGCAAGAAAAAAACTTAGTCAAGAAGAAATAAAAAATGAAGTAATTGCACTTCAAGATATGGGTCATAAAAGATTAGCTCTTGAAGCAGGGGAAGATCCAGTTAATAATCCAATTGAATATATTTTAGAAAGTATTAAAACTATATATTCTATAAAACATAAAAATGGTGATATTAGAAGAGTAAATGTAAATATTGCTGCAACTACAGTTGAAGATTATAAAAAACTAAAAGATGCTGGTATTGGTACATATATACTTTTTCAAGAAACATATCATAAAGAAAGTTATAAACAATTACATCCAACAGGTCCAAAACACAATTATGATTATCATACAACTGCGATGGATAGAGCTATGGAAGCAGGAATTGATGATGTTGGAATAGGAGTTTTATTTGGATTAGAAAAGTATAAGTATGAATTTGCTGGTTTATTAATGCATGCAGAACATTTAGAAGCACTGTTTAATGTTGGTCCACATACAATAAGTGTACCTAGAATTAAAAGAGCTTCTGATATTGATCCTGAAGTTTTTGATAATGGTATAAGTGATGAAATATTTCAAAAAATATGTGCTTTAATTAGAATAGCTGTTCCTTATACTGGAATGATAATTTCAACAAGAGAATCACAAGAAGTAAGAGAAAAATGTTTAGAGTTAGGTGTTTCTCAAATTAGTGGTGCTTCTCGTACTAGTGTAGGTGGTTATACTGATGAAATAAGACCTACAGATACAGAACAATTTGATGTTTCTGATCAAAGAACCTTAGATGAAGTTGTGAATTGGTTAATGAAATTAAATCATATTCCTTCATTTTGTACTGCATGTTATATAGAAGGAAGAACAGGAGATAGATTTATGTCTCTTGCAAAAACAGGGCAAATCCAAAATTGTTGTCATCCTAATGCATTAATGACATTAAAAGAATTTTTAATGGATTATGCAAGTGAAGAAACTGTTAAAATTGGTGAAAAAATTATTGAAGAAGAACTTGCAAACATTCCTAATTTAAAAGCTAGAGAAGTATGTGAAAATAACTTGAAAAAAATAGAGGAAGGAAAAAGAAACTTTAGGTTTTAATTATGAGTTTAAATAACACACCAAATGCTAATAGGGTACATATTGCTTTTTTCGGAAAGAGAAATGTTGGTAAATCTAGCTTAGTAAATGCTATAACTAATCAAGAATTATCAATCGTATCTGATATAAAAGGTACTACTACTGATCCAGTTAGTAAATCTATGGAGCTTTTACCTATTGGACCTGTAGTTATAATAGATACTCCTGGTATTGATGATGAAGGAATGCTTGGTAGTTTAAGAATAAAAAAGACTAAACAAATTTTAAATAGAAGTGATATTGCAATACTTGTAATTGATGAGTTTGGTATTACAGATATAGATAAAGAGTTAATCGATTTATTTATTAAAAAAGAGATTCCATATTTAATAGTTAATAATAAGGCTGATATTAGTACTATTGATGAAATAGAAATTAGAGTTAGTAGTACTACAAAAGAAGGCATAGAAGAGTTAAAAGAAAAGATTGGTACTCTAGTTAAAATTAATGATAAAAAAATTGTTGCTGATTTAATAGAGAGTAAAGATACGATTATTTTAGTTACTCCTATAGATGAGAGTGCTCCTAAGGGTAGATTGATATTACCTCAAGTTTTAACAATTAGAGATATATTGGATGTTAATGCTTGTTGTATAGTTATTCAAGAAGATAAAATTAAGGATACTTTAAATAATTTAAAAACTAAACCAAAGCTAGTTATAACAGATAGCAAAGTTTTTAAAAGTGTTTCAAAAGATGTTCCTAGTGATATTTTACTTACTTCTTTTTCAATACTTATGGCAAGATATAAAGGCTTTTTAGATACTGCAGTAAAGGGTGTAAGAAGTATAGAGTCTTTAAAAGATAATGATATAGTTTTAATATCAGAAGGATGTACTCATCATAAACAATGTGAAGATATAGGGAGTGTGAAAATTCCTAAATGGTTAAGATCTTATACAAATAAAAATATTAATATAGAAACAAGTTCTGGACTTAGTTTTCCTGAAGATTTATCAAAGTATTCACTTATTATACATTGTGGAGGCTGTATGCTTAATGAAAGAGAAGTATTATATAGAATGAAAAGTTCTATAGATGCGGGCATACCTTTTACAAATTATGGTACTACTATTGCATATATGAATAATATTCTTGATAGAAGCCTAGAAATATTTGAAGATGAAAATAATAATGATGTATAATATATACATGGAGATAGTGATAATATGAGTGAAACAAGAATTGCAGTTGCGGCAATAATAGTGGAGAAAAAAGAGTCAGTAGAAGCTTTAAATACACTATTACACGAGTATGGTGATTACATAATAGGTAGGATGGGAATTCCTAATACTTCAAAAGGTGTATCTGTAATAAGTGTTGCTTTAGATGCTACTAATGATGAAATAAGCGCACTTACAGGTAAGATTGGCAACATAGAAGGAATTAGTATTAAAACAATTTATTCAAGCTTATAAAGGACACTAAAAGTGTCTTTTATTATAGCTGATATTTCAATAAATAATGATATAATTTAAATATAAAAATAAGGAGTTATTTATGCATAAATATGAATACATGAATAAAATTTCAGGGTTATTAAAAGTTATTGAATCTACAAATCTAGAAGCAATTGAAATATTATCAAATAAATTTGCACAAAATATAATGGATGATAAAATAATCCATACATTTGGAACTGGACATTCTAATATAATTGGAATTGAGCTATTTGCACGTGCAGGTGGTTTAGGGAATATTAATGCTATTCTTGATCCAGATGTTTCAATTTCAAATGGGGCAAGAAGAGGTAGTGAAGTTGAACATGTAAGTGGACTTGCGGATGTCATTTATAATAATTATAAAATTGAAAAAGGTGACATAATGATTATAGTTTCAAATTCAGGAAGAAATGCAGTTCCTATAGAAATGGCACAAAGATGTAAAAAAGAAGGTGTTTACACAGTAGCACTAACTAATGTTTATCAATCAAAAAATAGTACTAGTAGACATAGTTCAGGAGAAAGATTATTTGAAATAGTGGATTGTGTATTAGATAATTGTATTCCTGTTGGAGATAGTATGATGAGTGTTAATAATATAAACTTTGGTCCTGCTTCTTCAATAGCTTGTATATTTCTATTAAACACAATAATTAGTGAAGCCATTAAGATCTGTGATTCAAAAGGATTTAGACCATATGTATTTCAATCTCAAAATATTGATGGATATGATAATAATTCTATTTATACTAAATATGAAAATAGAATTAAGTTTTATTAATATTAAAAAAATTACGCTTAAATTGATAGATAATAAAGGATTTTATAGATATAAAATTATATATATTAATATATTTTCTTACTAGATAAAAGGGGATTAAAATGAAATTACAAAGACCTGTTATCTCGATTTTACTTAGATATGTAAATCATGGAAACAAAAAAGATGTAAATTATTTAATCGCAAAAGCAATGTTGGATAATTATGAATTGATAGGGGATAAGACTATTCATGAGATGGCTGAATTGTGTTTTGTGTCCGCTTCTTCCTTATCAAGATTTGTTAAAGTTATAGGGTTTGATAATTATTCAGATTTTAAAGAATCAGCAATAAATATAATAGATATAGATGTAGATTATTCTATTGAAGTTTCTCGTGCAAAAAAAGAAGATTTAATTCCTATATTTAATCAGTATACAGAAAATATTATTGATAACATTCAATTCTTTAATGAAAATATAAATTTTGAACAGTTAAATAAATTAACAGAAATGATTTATAAATCAGAAAATATTATTTTTTTAGGTTTAGAGTTTGCGACACTTATTGGATATCATTTTCAAATTAAAATGGCAGAGTTAAATAAGCATATTAAAATTGGTGATACATATGAAGAACAATTTGAACTTGTAAATAACATGCCTGATAAAAGTCTAATTATTATTGCATCTTTAGAAGGTGGTTACTTTTATAGAAACTATGACATTATAAAAATATTAGAAGAAAAAAAATCAGATATTATTGTATTAACAATGAATGAGCATATTAAACCTGTACAACATATAGCAAGTGAAATAGTAGTTATAAGCAAAAGTAATAGTAATACTGAAGGTAGAATATCACTACTATATGCAATAGAAACACTTATTATGCTATATTATATTAATTATAAAAATGTTTAATTTCATAAACTGAAACTAGGCCTAGGAATTTGAAATTCCAAGGCCTTTTTTGATGGCACGATTTATTAATGCTGATGTTACTATTGTTTTGTAAGGAGAAAGTTATGGGACGAAAATTTTTATTTGGGGGTTCTACAAGTGCATTTCAATTTGAAGGTGGATACCTTGAGGGTGGTAAGGGTCTTGCAACAACAGATGTAAGAAGTGTTCCATCTGGCATAGCTGATTCAAAAGTTGCATCAGATCACTTTCACAGATTTAAAGAAGATATAAGCTATATGAAAGAACTTGGAATAGATTTTTACCGTTTTTCATTTAACTGGTCTAGAATCATGCCAGATGGTAAACATATCAATGAAGAAGGTATCCAGTTTTACAATGAGCTTATTGATCTTTTGTTAGAAAACAACATCATACCATTTCCAACACTTTATCATTTTGAAATGCCACAAGCATTAGTTGACATGTATGGTGGGTGGAAATCAAGAGAATGCATATCAGATTATAAATCATATGCAGAAGTTTGTTTTAAAAGTTTTGGAGATAGAGTTTCAATGTGGGGAACGATTAATGAGCAATTAATTGCCTCTGCAGCATCAGATTTAAATGGTAATCATGAAAAGAATGTACATAAAAAAGAAGAAAATATGTATCGTATGTCTTATCATATGAGTTTAGCAGAAAAGGAAGCAATTAAATCATTTAGAGATCTTATTCCAAATGGTCAAATTGGTCCAGTTGTTTCTATGCAAGTGATTTATCCAGAAACACCTAATCCAAATGATATTTTTGCCGCAAAAGATGCAGAAGATTTTCTTCAAAATATCTTCTTGGATATGAGTGTGTATGGAAGATATCCAATTAGTGTTACAAATTATTTAAAAGAAAAGAATATTGATTTAGGAATATTAGATTCTGATAAAGATTTATTAGAAAACAATAAACCAGACATGATTGGGGTAAATTATTATGCAAGTACTTGTATAAGAAGTAGAAAAAAAGAAGATGATGTATCAAAGTTACCACCTTTCTTTAGACATGAAAACTTCACACTAGGGAGAAATAATCATTTGATAAAAACAAAATGGATGGAGTTTGGTATTGATCCACAAGGCTTATATATCGGTATGAGAGATATATATGAACGCTACCATCTACCACTTGTTGTAACAGAAAATGGTTTAGCACTTTCAGATCAAATGGTTGATGGAAAAATAGAGGATGATGCTAGAATTGAATATCTACAATTGCATAGTGAACAATGCCTTAAATTATATAATGAAGGCTATCCTATAATTGGATATTCTCCTTGGTCATTATTTGACTTAGTTAGTTCTCATCAAGGCTTCTCTAAACGATACGGATTAATATATATCAATAGAACTGATGACGATTTAAAAGATTTAAATCGTATACCAAAGAAAAGCTTTACTTGGTATAAAAATATGATTAAAGAATATAAGAATGAAAAGGAAAATTAATATGAATAAATTTATAAATTTCATGGAACAAAAATTTGTTCCTCTATCAAATAAGATATCTACAAATAAATATTTAAAAAGTGTTAGTGGTGGTTCTATGTCCTTACTTGGAATCATTATGTTAGGATCATTATTTACAGTTTTAAATAATATTGCATGGGCTCCTTATCAAGATTTAATATCAAAAATAGGCTTGTCAACAATATTTGGTTTTATTCCTGTTGTTACAATGGATATGATTGCATTATATATGTCATATTCAATTGCTTATGTTGGAGCAAAAGAATTTGGGGTTGAAAAATACGCAAAAAATATTGGCTTTGCATCTTTAATGGCATATGTATTATTGATACCTATCAATTTTACAGCTATTGAAGGAAAACAGTTTATTGATTTTGAATATCTAGGTGCAAAAGGTGTAATAGTTTCAATTTTAGTTAGTTTAATAACTGTAAATATATTCAAATATTTTATTAAGAAAGATATTACAATCAAAATGCCAAATGGTGTTCCACAAATGGTTGTTGAATCATTTATCGCATTAATTCCTGCAATAGCTACAGCGTTATTATTTGCTATAATTAAACAAGGGATTTCTCTTACAGAATTTGGTTCTGTACAAAATATAATTTATTCTCTACTTCAAAAACCTCTTCAAACATTAACTAATAACCTTCCAGCATTCTTAATTTTTATAACAGTTGCACAATTATTGTGGTTCTTTGGAATTCATGGATCAATGACTGTATTACCAATTTTGTTTCCTATCTTCTTAGGTTTCCTAGCTGAAAATACTGCTGCAGTAAATGCGGGAGGTATTGCACCAAATCCTATTAACTTTGGATTATATGATCTTGCTAATTTAGGTGGATCAGGAGCTACAATTGGCTTAGTTATTGTAATGTTTCTATTTTCAAAAAGTAAAAGATACAAAGTGTTTTCAAGGGTTGCTCTTCCAACAGGATTATTTGGTGTTAATGAACCTGTAATCTTCGGTATGCCTATAATGCTTAACTTTGTATTGTTAATTCCATTCTTATTAGTTCCATTAATTCTAGTAAGCTTAGCTTATTTATTAATTAGCCTTAATATTATTACACCAACAATTGGAATATTAGGGGCAGGAACATTGCCACCATTTATTCATGGATTAGCTCAAGGTAGCTTATCATTTGGAATATTTGAAATATTTGCAGCATTAATCTCTGCGCTAATTTATTATCCATTCTTTAAAATATTAGATAATCAAGCATTAAAAGAAGAAGAATCTGAATCATTAAAATAAACTATAGTAAAAACTATAGTTTTATAGAAAGGACATTTAAATGATTGACGTTTTCCAATACGAAGATACAAAATTTCCAAAAGGATTTAAATGGGGAGTTACTACTGCTGCAATGCAAGTTGAAGGAGGAAATCACTCATTTTATGATTATGAGGAAACTGCACCAAAGTTTGCTTATGGAGGTCTTCCTTATAAAATGGCTAACAAAGCAGCTAATAGCTATGAGTTATATGAAGAAGATATAAAACTCATAAAAACAATGAATTTAAATAGTTATAGACTATCAATAGAATGGTCTAGAATTGAGCCTAATGAAGGTGAGTTTAATATAGATGAAACAAATTACTATATTAACTTATTAAAAAGGCTAAAAGAAGAAAATATTTCTGTAGTATTAACATTACATCATTTTTCTCACCCAGTTTGGTTTGAAAAAAAGAAAGCTTTTAAAACTATGGACAATATAGATGCATGGGAAAGATTTTTAAATTATATAGTTCCAAAAATTGAAGAATATGTAGATTATTGGATTGTTATTAATGAGTTAAATCTTGCATTTAAATTTGATAGTGCTGAAAGAGTTAATATGCTTCAATATCATGCAAAAGGATATCATTTAATAAAAAAATATAGTAATAAGCCAGTATCATCATCACTTTCTTATTCCATAAAAGAACCATTAAGAGGACAAAATGATTATCCTGATAAAGTTTTCGCTGATTATATTGATTTTGTAGAAAATGAATTCTTTATACATGCGATTAAGACTGGTGAAATTGTAATGCCTTTTATGGATGCAGTTGTTATGCCTGAACTTAAAGATACTTGTGATTTTTGGTCATTAAATACTTATGTTCGTCATCTTATTAATTCAAGAAAAAAGGATTATATGTTTGATCAATATCAAGCAACTAAATTTAAAGCTATAGACATTCCTTTCTTTACAGAAGAAATAACACCGGAAATAATGTTTAAAATGCTTATGCGCTTTAATGATAGACCTATTATGATTACTGAAAATGGTATTGCGGTTAAAGATGATAGAATTAGAGAGATATATATTGCTTCAATGTTAAAAGCAATGGGACAAGCGATTGATTATGGTGTTAATGTTATAGGATATATGCATTTTAGCTTAATTGATAATTGGGAATGGGGTATAAATGAACCTATATTTGGTCTTGCAAGCTTTGACCCTGAAACATTTGAAAGAACATTAAAACCTAGTGGATACTTCTATGGAGATATTGCTAAAGAAAATGCATTAACTCAAGAAATAATAAGAAAACATCTAAAAGAACTTCCTTCAATAATTAATTATGAAAAATAATTAAAAGATATAATAATACTTATAAAGCCTGTTAATAAACAGGTTTTTCATATACATATAAAAGCTTTGAATAATATATTTATTTAAAATTATTGTATTACTATACTATTGTTTTTTATTAGTGAATTGGGTTATTCTATTAGCTAGAGAGATTAATTATAAATAGTATTATAACTTACACTTTATTTATATTTTAAAGTGTATTTAAATTTTTATATTAGTAGAAATGCATTATAATGTTTGTTAAAGAGGGAGGATGTTTTATGAAGTTATATTCGAAATTTTATGATAAATTTAATAGAGAAAAGCCACTTCAAGAATATCCTAGACCTAATTTAGTTCGTAATAATTACACTAATTTAAATGGTGTTTGGAAATATCAAATAATTAAAAATAATCAAAAAATTACATCTAATTGGAGTGAAATAGTTGTACCTTTTGCGGTTGGTTCTTTATTATCTGAAGTAGATCATATTTTAAAACCTAATGAGGTATTAATTTATAAAAAACTATTTAAATATAATAAAAAAAATGATAAGACTATTCTTCATTTTGAAGCTGTTGATCAGGTTTGTTGGGTATATCTAAATGGACAATTAGTAGCTTACAATGAAGGGGGATATAATCCTTTTAGTATTGATGTTAGTGAGTATATTAAAGAAGAAAATGAGTTAATAGTTAGAGTTGTAGACTATAGTGAAACAGGTATTTATGCATATGGTAAACAAAGAATTAAAAACAAAGAAATATGGTATAAAGCAACTGCAGGTATATGGCAAAGTGTTTGGTTAGAGGATGTTAGTAATGCATATATTCAAGAATTATTTATTACTCCTTATTTTGATGAAAAGAAAGTTATTTTTAGTATAACTGGTGATTTTGAACAAGCTATTGTTTCTATATTTGAAAATGGAAAAGAAATTACAAGAGCCATAATTAGTGAGAAAAGTTTTGAGTATACTTTTGATGAGTTTATTGAGTGGAATTTAGATAATCCATTTTTATATGATGTAGTTATTGAAACAGAGAAAGATATAGTTAAATCTTATTTTGGAATGAGAAAGGTTTCTAAAGGAGCAGATAGTAATAATCATGAAAGATTTTTCTTGAATAATAAACCTATTTTTATTAGTGGTATTTTAGATCAAGGTTATATTAGTGATGGAATGTATACATATCCTAATGAAGAGAGCATGTTATATGATTTAACCTTTATTAAGGAAATGGGGTTTAACATGGTTAGGAAGCATGTTAAGCAAGAAAATAGACGTTGGTATTATTTATGTGATATTCTTGGTTTACTTGTTTTTCAAGATATGCCAAATGGTGGAAAACCAGTTGAATTAAAAAGTGTTGCACATGTATCTGGGATGCTTAACTTTAAGGTAGATGATAGTAACTATGTAAAGTTTGGTAGAGAAAAAGAAGAATCAAGAAATATGTTTTATCAAGAATTAAATAGTATGATACTTACTTTATATAATTATCCTAGTATAGTTACATGGATTCCTTTTAATGAAGGATGGGGACAATTTGATTCAGTTTTAGTAGTTGAATTTATAAAGAAAATAGACTCTACAAGGTTGATAGATCATGCGAGTGGTTGGTTTGATCAAGGAGTTTCTGATTATCATAGTAATCATGTTTATTTTAAGAAGTATAAACATTCTTTAGATAAATATAGTAGAATTAGTTTCTTAAGTGAATTTGGAGGATATAGCTTATTTGAAAAAAAGCATAGTAGTTCAAAAAAACCTTATGGATATAAAATGTTTAAAACAAAAAAAGATTTAGAAGATTCTATTATTAGACTTTATAGATATGAAATACTATCTAATATTGAAAATGGATTATCTGGTTGTGTATTTACACAGCTTAGTGATGTAGAAGATGAATGTAATGGACTATTTACTTTTGATAGAAAAGTATTGAAAATTAATCCAAGGCGTTTAGCTGCAATAAACTTAAGATTAAAGAAGGGATTAAAAAATGAATAAATTAACAATCGCAACTGCTTTAGATGGAAAAGTAAGAATATATTGTTTAAATTCAACAGAGTTAGTTGAAAAGACTAGGGTTACACATGATTTATGGCCTACTTCATGTGCAGCATTAGGAAGAGTTGAAAGTATAACTGCAATAATGGCAAGCATGCTTAAAGGACAAGATGAAAAGATAGTTGTTCAAATTAATGGTGGAGGTCCTATTGGGACAATATTAGTTGAAGCAAAGGGTAATGGTGATATTAGAGGCTTTGTTTCAGATAATCAAGTTTATTTAAAATATAACGATTCTAATAAGCTTGCGGTTGGTCTTGGTGTAGGTAGTGATGGTTATTTAAGTGTTTCTAGAGATTTAGGTTTAAAAGATTCTTTTACTGGAAAAGTAGCACTTCAAACTGGTGAAATTGGAGATGATTTTGCGTATTATTTTGCATTAAGTGAACAAACTCCTTCTGTAGTTTCTGTTGGTGTTTTAGTTGATGTTGATTATAGTGTTAAAGCATCTGGAGGCTTACTTATTCAATTAATGCCAGATCATAATGAAGATACTATAAAAACTGTTGAAGAAGTAACTAAGACTTTAAAACCTATTTCTACTTTAATAAATGAAGGTAATACAAATACAGAAATAATAAAAAGTTTATTTAATGATGCAGTTATTTTGGAAGAAAAAGAAGTTAGATTTAAATGTGATTGTAGCAAAGATAGATTTAAAGCTGGTCTTACTACACTACCTATTGAAGATCTAAATGAAATGATTGAAAAAGATAATGGTGCACATATAAAATGTGAGTTTTGTAATAAAGAATACAATTTTAGTGTTGATGAATTAAAAAGTATAATGGAGTTTAAAAATAGTGTTTCAAATTGGTAATGTAGAAATAAAAAATCCAGTAATAATTGCACCAATGGCAGGAGTTAGTAATAGTGCTTTTAGGTCAATTTGTTTTGAGTTTGGTGCAGGTCTTGTATATTCTGAAATGATTAGTGATAAGGCTATTCATTTTAAAAGTAGAAAAACAATAGAAATGGTTAGGATGTTTGAAAATGAACATCCTTTAGCTATGCAAATATTTGGTTCAGAAGAAGCTACAATGGTAGAAGCTGCAAAATACATTGAAGAAAATACTGATTGTGACATTATTGATATTAATATGGGTTGTCCTGTAACAAAAATAATTAAATCTAATTCTGGCAGTGCTCTAATGAAAGATATTGATAAGGCTGTATCTATTGCAAAAGCTGTAGTTGATGCAGTTAGTTTACCTGTAACATGTAAGATTAGATTAGGTTGGAGCAAAGATAGTATAAACTGTGTAGAATTATCAAAAAGACTTGAAGAGGTTGGTGTTAAGGCTATTGCAGTACATGGTAGAACAAAGGGTCAAATGTATGAAGGGGAACCTGATTATGAGTGGATTAAAAAGGTAAAGGAAGCGGTTAGTATTCCTGTAATAGCTAATGGTGATATTAATAGTGTAACTAAGGCAAAACAGGTAATGGAATATACTGGATGTGATGGTGTAATGATTGGCAGAGCTGCAATAGGAAATCCATTTTTAATAAGAGAATTAGTTTCTTATTTTAATAATGAAGAAATTAAAGAAGTTTCTTATGATGATAGAATTAATATGGCTTTATCTCATGCGGATAGATTATGTGGTTTAATTGGTGAAAAGTATGCAATGAAACAGATGAGAGGTTTAGCTAGTTGGTATATTCAAGGTATGCCTTATAGTGCTAAAATCAAAAATCAAACTAGTAGATTGAATACTTATGAAGATTTAAGAAAGTTATATATAGATTATTTAGATGAAATAAAAAAATATGAAGCTTTGAAAGAGATAGTTATATAATTATAAAAATGTAATGTGAATGATATTTAAACGATGGATATCTATGATGGTTAAAGGTTGTAAAAGCTTATTTAGCGTGTTATACTTCTTACGAAAAGTGTTGAATAATTATAGTAGTCATTAATTGTAACTATGTAGAGAACTCTTGTTTGGTGAAAAAGAGTAAGATATTAATGGTGAATAAAGGATTAGGAGCTTGCCGTTTAATTCGCGTTAAGAATGACTTAAAAAGTCACTAAGACACTATAAGTGATTATGGTGTGAAATAGGGTGGTACCACGAAGCTTACTCTCGTCCCTTGTATGGAAGAGAGTTTTTTATTTTAGGAGGAATAATAATGGATAGAGTATTAAATGATCAAGAGATAGTTAGAAGAGAGAAAGCACAAGAATTATTAAAACAAGGTATAGAACCTTTTGGAAGTGCATATAAAAAAACACATAACTCAAAAGAATTACATGATTTATATGATGATAAAACAAAAGAGGAAATACAAGAGTTAAATATTATAGTAAGTGTTGCAGGAAGAATAATGACTAAAAGAAGAATGGGTAAACTTGGGTTTATCAATATTCAAGATAGAGATGGTCAAATTCAAATTGTTGTAAATAAACAAGTTGTTGGTGAAGAAGTATATGAAATATTTAAGGCTAGTGATCTAGGAGATATTATTGGTATAGAAGGTCAAGTAATGAAGACAAATACTGGTGAACTTTCAGTTAGAGCTAGTTCTTATACTCATCTTACAAAAGCATTAAGACCGCTTCCTGAAAAATTTCATGGTTTAACTGATGTTGAAGAAAGATATAGAAGAAGATATGTAGATCTAATAATGAATGAAGAAAGTAGAAATATTGCAATGCTTAGGCCAAGAATAATTCGTGCTATTCAACATTATTTAGATGGACAAGGTTTAATAGAAGTAGAAACACCTGTATTACAACCTATTTTAGGTGGAGCTAGTGCAAGACCTTTTGTGACTCATCATAATACATTAGATATGGATTTCTATTTAAGAATTGCAACTGAACTTCCTTTAAAAAGATTAATTGTTGGCGGTTTAGAAGGTGTTTATGAAATTGGAAGATTATTTAGAAATGAAGGTATGGATACAAAACATAACCCAGAATTTACAACAGTTGAAGCTTATGTAGCTTATTCTGATATGTATGGAATGATGGATTTATGTGAAAACTTATTTGTAAGTGTTGCAAAAGAAGCTATTAATAAAGAAGAGTTTGAAGTTAATGGAAAGACAATTTATTTAAAGGCACCATTTAAAAGAGTACATATGGTTGATTTAATAAAAGATGTGACTGGTATTGATTTCTTTGAAGAAAAAAGTGTAGAAGAAGCTTTAGAATTAGCAAAAGAAAATAATATAACTGTAGAAAAACATGAAAGAACAGTAGGACATATAATTAATTTGTTCTTTGAAACATTCTGTGAAGAAACAATAATACAACCTACATTTGTATATGGACATCCAATTGAAATATCACCACTAGCAAAAAAATCAAAAGATGAAAGATTTACAGAAAGATTTGAATTGTTTATTGATGGTGTGGAATATGCAAATGCATTTAGTGAATTAAATGATCCAATTGACCAAAAAGAAAGATTTGAAAATCAATTAAAACAACGTGAATTAGGTGATGATGAAGCTAATGAAATGGATGTTGATTATGTTGAAGCATTAGAGTATGGAATGCCTCCTGCAGGTGGAATTGGAATAGGTGTTGACAGACTTGTAATGTTTTTAACAGAACAAGAGTCAATAAGAGAAGTATTACTATTCCCACATATGAGAAATAGATAGTAAATCTAAGAGGTTAGCAATAGCCTCTTTTTATAACTAATAGTATGTGTAGTTCGATTTACAAGAAAATTTCTATTTTATAAAAATAATGTTTAATATATTTAATCGAAAATACTAAATGTTTTTAAAATATTTATAAATAATGTTCGAATTTTTGAACCACTAGTAATAAATAATATATGATATACTAAAATGAATAAGTTTAATATTTTAGGATTTGGAGATGATTGAGTGGCACTGCTTAAAGATGAACTTGGGATAATTAAAATATCCAAATTAATTAAATTAAATTTGAAAATACCTGAATACCAAAGGCCTTATAAATGGTCAAGTACATCTGTTAATACTCTTTTTACTGATATTCAAAATGCGATGAATAATCATATAGAAGAATATAGATTGGGTTCGATAATATTACAGCGTCAAAAAATTAATAATGAATTTATTTATAATATTGTTGATGGACAACAGAGAACCACGACTTTAATAATTTTACTCTATGTTTTGGGAGAGAGAGAAAATAGTTTTTTGAAAGAGAATTTCAAAAAATCATCTGTAAATCCTATTATAGATAGTTTAGAGTTGCTTACTAGAAGAGTTAGAGACCTTGATAATATAGATAATTTTAAATGCTACATATTAGAACAATGCAGTGTTGTTAAAATAGTTACAGATAGTGAACAAGAAGCGTTTCAATTTTTTGATTCACAAAATTCTAGAGGAAAGGCACTCAAACCTCATGACTTGTTAAAATCATATCATTTAAGGGAAATGAAAAATGACGAAGAAAAATTAAAACTAGAATTAATTTCTAAGTGGGAAAATACGGATCAAAACAATTTAGAAGATTTATTTAAAACTTATTTATATCCAACAATTAACTGGTATAAAAATAGACATGGATTAAATTACGGTATAAATAAAATGGATGCTTTTAAAGGTGTTAAGCAAACAAGTGATTATGCATTTGCTATATATCATAAAGCCAGTAATATATTTGTTGAGCAGTTTAATAATAGTGGTTCAAATGAATTATTAAATACAAATTATTTAAATCAGTACCAATTAACTCAACCAATAATATCTGGCAAACGTTTTTTTACTTGGACACTTCATTATTATGAACTATTAGATAAAGTACGAAAAACGGTAAATAATAAACTATCAAAAGAATTAATGCCAGATAAAAGAACAGGCGATATTTATATTAAGCAGTTGTTTGAATCTGTATTGTTATTTTTTGTAGATAGATTTGGTATAGAAACTTTAAATCTTACAATAATTATGCAATTTTATACATGGGCATATTCACTAAGAATTATGATGTATGCAGTGTATCCAGAAACTGTAAATAAATATGCCAAAGGTGAACATAAAAGAGTAAATTTCGAAAAAAATTTGTTTAATATGATTAGCGAAATGCAAGATCCAAAAGAACTCGAAATGATTATCTTCGAAGAAGTACAATTAAATGGAACATATGGTAATGGTAACAAGTATGAGCCAATTTATAGTAAAATCGCAGAATGGAATGGATGGAGTCATGAATAAAAATATCGAAGTTTTAAATATAACTGAAATTTTTAGTGATTCAACTTATTTGGTACCCATTTATCAAAGAAATTACGCTTGGGGAATCGATGAAATTGAACAACTTATTGAAGATATTTTAAGCACTAAATTAAGTGATACAGATAGTTATTTCTTAGGTAATTTAATTGTAAATCAAAAATTTGATTCTAGTTATGAAACAATTGATGGTCAACAAAGGTTAACTACCTTATTTTTATTGTTAAGTTATATAGGGTTTAGACTTCCAAATGATGCATTAAAATTTGAAGCAAGAAATAAATCAAATAATACATTAAAAAATATTAAAAGAATAGAAGAAGGATATTTAGAAGAGAATATATCAAGTGAAATTTATTCAGGATATACAATCATAAAAAACTATTTTATTAAGAATAATATTGATAAAGAACAGTTTAAAAGACAATTGAATTTTGTAAATATAGTAAGAGTCCAAGTTCCAAAAAATATAGATCTTAACCATTATTTTGAAATTATGAATACTAGAGGTGAACAATTAGAACTTCATGAAATTGCAAAAGCAAAAATTTTGAGCCAATTTAAAAATGAAAATGAAAAAAAATTAGCTGCAGATATATGGGAAGTATGTTCACATATGGATACATATGTACAAATGAACTTTTCAAAAGATGTTAGAGAAAAACTTTTTGAAGAAGATTGGTCTGATTTAAGGGAAAATATTAGCTCATTTGATAAATTGATTTATAAAACTGAAGAAGAAAAAATTGATAATGTAACTTCACTTATAACAATTTTAGAAAATAAAAATAAAATACAAATTATAGATAAAGATATAGAATCTGAAAATGAAAGATTTGAATCAATAATCTCATTCCCTTATTTTTTACTTCAGGTAAATGCAGTTAAACATAGACAAATAGATAATGATACAAATTTAGATGATAAAATGTTGCTAAGTAACTTAAAACAAAATTGGGAAACAGAAGAAAAAGCAAAATCATTTATTTATGATATGTTAAGACTAAGGGTGATTTTTGATAAATATATTTTGAAAAGAGAACTAGCAAAAGAGTATAAAGAAACAGGCAAATGGTCTTTAAAACAGATAAATAAATATAAAGATAATAAAACTACAACTGATAAACCAAAATATGTTGGGACATTTGATCAGGATGAAGAAAAATTTAATAAACAAATTAGAACGTTACAGTCTTCTTTAAGAATTACATACACTTCTCCTAAAACGATGCATTGGGTAACCCTAGTATTGAAACTAGGATATATAAATGATATTAATAGATACACTTTATTAGAAGAACTTGAAAAGTATGCTCGTAATAAAGTAAAAGAATCAAATTTTAAAGAAGCTGAAGGCTTTAATATAGATAGAATAATATTTACCTATCTTGATTATTTACTTTATAGAGATGGGTTTAAATATGAGGGAGAAGAGGTTATAAAACCATTGTCAGATGGTTGGTATTTTCAATTTAGAAGCTCCATTGAACACTTCTATCCACAACATCCCAATGAATTAGAAAAATGGGAAAAGAAGTATTTAGACAATTTTGGCAATTTAGTTTTAATAACCCCTGCAGCAAACTCTTTATATAGTAATACAAGTCCAGCGGGTAAAGTAGATACTTATCCAAGTGTAGTAAATCAAAGTTTAAAATTTATCGTGATGAAAGCCATGTTGATTTATAATAATAAAATTTGGACAAAAGAACTTGTAGAAACACATAAAAATAATATGATTAATTTATTGGAAAAAGATGTAAATCAATTATTTTAGTAGTTATTTTATTTTTAAAATTTAGATTTATAAATATATAAGTGTATATATGATACTATTAAGTTTACTAACTTAAACTAATATTATAAATATTAATATAATTTTTTTATTAGATATTCTCATTTTAATGAAAGAAACTCAGAAATGTGTGGTATTTGTTTGTGTTATTTAAAACAAATATATATTTTAGCTAATAAAAAAAACAACCTTGAATATTTATGCGAAAGCTACGGAAGAATTAAAGAGTAATGAGTTTGTTAAATTACAAGCATATTTGCAAGAGCAAAATATGTAAAAAAATATAAATACTAAATTTTCCTACGTAAATATTCACTAAAGTGAGATTGTATTCAAAATTAGTCTATCTAGCAATCCGCTATTTAATAATACTAATAGTATATTTATAGTTAGTGTAGGTACTAGGAATGTACCTAAAAAATTTACAAATAATAAATTACAGAAATCTTAGGAATTGTAGTATTAATTTAAAGCTAGAATTAATACAATTATCGGCGAAAATGATTCGGTCAAGTCTAACTCAATTAATGCTTTAAGAATGTTAATGGATAAATCATATTATATTTCTAATAAATTATTAAAAGAAAGTGATTTTTCTGCTTCGTTAAACAATTGAAAGGGGCACCGGATAATAATCTCAGGAGAACTAGCTGAAATTTTAATACAAGATTGTTTTACAGAATTGATATCTAACATATGAAATATTGAAGAGAGCTCGATAATCGCTGAAAGTTAAATAGGTACCGATAAAAATGGGTTCATAACATTATTTATAAGAACTGGCAGAAAAACAAGAACTGAACTTTCTCAAGCAAGTAGTATGGATAAGTTTAATGAGATTAGAAAATCAATAACAGTTTATGATTATGAAATTTACTATACAACAAGAGAAGAAACAGATTTTAATAATAGTAAGATTTATAAAAAAATTGTGGATGATTTAGACAAAGGTATATGCATTCTACCTTAAGAAGATAATCACTCAATATTGGAAAATCCATTAATATTAGAAGTTTTCAAACACATATTTGTGTAGTAACAATAGATGCACTTCGAGATGTAGAAAGTGAGTTAAAAAGGGAAGAAATCTAATTTAAAGAATGCTTGAAAGTATACAATCAATAATAACGGATGATAATAAAGAGTTGGTATTAAGAGGTATTAATAATTTAATCAATATTTTTCTATGTAGATAGCGAAGAAGAATTTGTTCAAAAAATTGGTGGATATGCAATGATTTTAAAAGAAGAAAAATACTATAGCCATACTGATAAGACTAGGCTAAAACTTTATACAACTGTGTCTATTCATGTGTTGGACTTATTTAGAATGGACAAGATGATTCATTTGTCTTTGCATATATAAAATCTTTGGATTGATAAGGACTTTACTCTTTTAAAATCCCTTAAAATTTTTACCGATATTATTGAAAAAAATATAAATATCTAAACTATAATCGAAATGTTTTTGTATATAAAACTGGAATATAAAAACAACAAATTTTTATAATTAGCTAAATGTTGTGAAATCTAACTATCTTTTTAATTCTGCAATGTTTGCTTGACATTGAATGCAAAGTATACTATTCTAAATATGCAAAGCATACTTTGCAATTGGAGGGTGCATATGGAAACACAAATAGCATCGCTTAGAAAAGAAAGAAAAATCTCTCAAGAGGAACTTGCTCTTGCCGTAGGTGTTACACGGCAAACAATTACATCTATCGAGATTGGAAAATATACGGCATCTCTACCGTTGGCATTCAAAATAGCATATTATTTTGGACTCGCTATCGAAGATGTCTTTGATTTTTCAAAGTGTATAGAAGAGATGGAGGTTGACAATGGATAAGTATAAAAAGGTTCTAAAAAAAAGAATTGTATTGCTAACAGCTTTAATTTTGTTAGTAGTATGTATTGGTATCTATGATGTATTTTTCACAACTGAAACGATTAAAGAAAGCTTTATATTTGGATTTCAGCTTGGAGCTTCCTTGGCTATTGGAATAATGTCAGTAGCTTTGATGGTTTATTATCTTAAAATCCTTGCCGATGATAAAAAGTTAAAATTGCAGTATAACAAAGAGAATGATGAGCGATTAAAAACAATTCGAGCAAAAGCAGGTATGCCAATGTTGTTTATTTCTTCTGTTTGTATGATTGTTATAGGGATTATTGCAGGATATTTTAATCCGATAATATTTATTACACTTGTAATCGTGGCGGCAGTTCAGTTGTTAATAGGTGTAGTTATAAAACAAATATATTTAAGAAAACTATGAGGTGTTTGGCTATGAAAAAAGTAAATTTGTTTTGTCAAATAGCTAGTTCTTTTGCATTAATTGGTGGTGCAACAAGTATCATATTTAAAGCGGATTGGCTATTGATTATATCTACAATCTTAATTGCTGTTTGCTTGTTTATTACCGTTTTTATTTCTACAAAAGAAAAGAAGAATATCAGAAAATAGAATACATTGCTTACATAGCCGATTAGAGTAAAAACTAGTCGTTTTTTGTTATTAAAACCCCAAATAAAAATATAATCTTTATTTGGTCTAAGTTATTGAGTTTTTATCATTTTTGGGGTTTATCAATATTTTTAGATGGTTAATTTTTTTTATTTAATGTGTTTAAAATTATAAACTGGCTTTAACTGATCTAGAATTTCAACTATATCACCTATATCACTCATTAACGTTTGTGAATATTTATATGCAAATAAAGATTCATTTAAAGTCTCTTCTATAATGGAAGTAGAAAAGATACTTTCCATAGATTTTTTAAAGTCTTCTAAGTTTATGGATCGTTTTGCTTTTGCTTTACTCATTATTCTTTTAGTACCATGTGGACCAGAATAGTTCCTTTTCTAAGGATATTGTTTTTGTATCGATAGTACATCCTATTCCCGTATGAACATTTGGCATTATTCTAATATTTGTACCTTTTGAAAATTGTTAATCTAACAATAATTCAATTTGTTCAATTGCAGTAATTTCTATATTTTCAGTATAGTCAAAGAGGAGATGAAATCCGTTTTCCTATGCAATGTCATCTGGGTTTATTGATACATAAATAGAAGCATGGCTAAAAATAATGAATGTATTTTGACATATGCTAATAGACGATGAAAATATATATTTGAATCATATAATAAAGAATGAAGCTAAAAAATCTTAATAGCGTTATACAAACTTTGAAGTTTAAATAAAATTGTAGGCATTGAAAAATATTCATAGAAGAATTTGTAAGTGATAAGTTATTTATAAAAGTAGATTAAAAAATAAAATAAGTATTTTATTTAATAAAAATTTTTAAAAAACGGAGGTGAATATAAATGTTGTTAACAAATAAAAACAAGCAAATACTAAGAAATCTAATTGATAAAAAAATGAGTATGATGCTAGATTGGACGGATTTTCTTGAAGATGCAGAAGTTCCACTTAATTATTTAAATGATTATTTAATGTGCAAGCGTGATGAAATATCAGAAAATCATTTAACAGGCATAGGTTATGCACTAGGCATATCCCCTGGTGAATTGAGTGATAAATTAAGTGAGAAACTCATGATTAAAGAGTTGAAAACCAAAAATTGTTCAATGATGTAAAGATAAATGAAGAGACAATAGAAACTTTATTAGAAAAAGGTGTAAAACTTGAAAAACAATGTAAAGAATTGCTTATGCAAAAAAAGCGAAAGGAATATGCCATACCATTCAATGAATTGTGGGATCTGCTTGAGGACAGTGAAAACAGCGATGAACGTAATGAGCTTGCTATGCGCTTTGCCTCAGTAATCGACTTTCTTGGTGTGATTTGTCATGATAGTTTTGACTTTTTAGGACTGTGTGGTGCATACAATGATGCCTATTCATTGGCCAATATAATTCCAGAATCTTTGGATATGGCAATGACACGTGTAAGATTGGTTATAGGAGTATTAAAGTTTAAATTTAGATTTAATACTTTTGATAATGTTAATAGTTATATTGTTGAATTATTACCAGTTACAATGCGTTTTTTAGATAATGAGGAATTTATTGTGAATAGTGCGGCCTGCCTATGCAATTTACTGCAACTGTGTCCATATGACCATAGTGTGTTTGCTAGATGTATGATAGAAATTCTAGATCAGATAAGTTTATTAGCAGACTACTTTCCGCAAAATTCAACATTGCAGTTAACTTATTTACGTTCACTTGTATTCTTCGTATGTTTTGCTAAACAACGTTTGATAGATGAAATTTATGATAAATATTATGAAAAAACTAAAGATACCTTTATATTGCGCAAAGCAATAATAGAAGAGAGAGATTTGCAAGAAATGCAACAAGCGCTTTTAGCGTGTAATATTAGGCTTTAGAATAATTAATATTTAAATATAGAAGGCATAAATGCTTTCTTTTTCTATATAAATTTAATCTGAAATGAAAGTAAATAATATGTTTGGTATAATTAATAATAAATCCTAAAAGGAGAATGCATATGTTTAAAAAAAGTAGATTGATCAGTAGTTTATTTTTCTTAGTATTAACTTTATTTTTGAGTGCTTGTAGTACAAAATCTAAGGATATACTAGTAGATACATCTTGGATTGCAGAAGCTGATAGTTCTTATATTATATTTAATAAGGATAATGGTTTTAAATGGTATAAATCAAAAGATGTACAGGATGATAACTACTATGAAGGAACATATTCTTTTTATATGGGACAAGAAGCTATGAATTATATTACAGAAACTCTTCCTGAATATTATATAACAAAAGAAAATCTTCAAGAGTTATTTGATAAAAGTGAAGGTTTGTATGAACTTGATAATCTAGTTTGTTTAATATTGAATAATGAAATATTTATACTTGAAGGTGAAAAACAAAAAACACAAATATTTGTGTCTAATTATTATGGGTTTTTAATAGAAGAAAAAACAGTTTTTGATATAGCAAAAATGAACACTGCAGGACATTTTTTGCTAATAAAAGAGTAAAATTTGTAAGTTAGATTTAAAGAGCAAGAAATAGTTCTTTTTTACTTCTAAAAATTTAATTTGTATGTAAAGAAAATTGATTATTTTAATTATACATGAGTATAATAAATACAACAAAATAAGGCTTTTAACGGCAGTAGCATGACTTTCACAATGTAGACCTTTTGAAGTAGCCTGCCACCAAACTATAATAAAGAAATAATCAGATGAGCAGGAGAATTCAAGGCTAAACGTAGGTATCGACCCCTCAATTTTTTCTGTTTTTTCTGAAAATATAATATCTGAGTGTGGGTTTGTGTATTTATGTAGTGTAAAAGGGAAACAGCTAAAGACAATGATGTAGCAGCAATAGAATAATGAGGAGGAATAAAAAATGAAGAAAGTTTTAAAGCTTATTCTGGTTCTTTTGTCTATCCTATGCATGCTGACGGCTTGCAAAGGCAAAGATAGCAAAAAATCTGACGATGGAGAAAACTCTGCTAGTGAGAAAGTTTCAGAAAGCACTAGTGATACTACTACGACCGATCTGCCACCAGATACAATAGTCATCAAAGTCGGGGAGACACAGGAAGCTGAAGGTATTATTGTAACTCTTGATGAAGTTTGGGTATCCACCTATCAAGGTAGATATGACTACCTTCCTGAAGGTCACGTCTATTTATTCCCACATTTCACTATCACCAATCAGAATGAAAGTTCAGTTAAGGATAATGTGTTTTTTTCCACTTCTTTTGGTGCTTGCACTGGCTGGATTGGCGATAATAGATACAATAGTTCACTGAAAGGTATAATAGCATATGAGGGGAAGACGCTACAAATGGATCAGGATGTAGAATATGATCAGACCATAACAGCTATGAGCGCTCTTATTGTACCGGATGATTGGGAAGAGATTAAACTGGTAGTCAACCACGGGCTTCCAGCTCAATTGCTTCCTAAGATAAACTTGGCTTTTGAGATAAAGAATCCTGAATAAAATGTGGGACAAAATCCTAGCTTTTTGGTAACTCAGAAATGATATTAAGTATCATTTCTTTTCTATTATTGCGCTACTAATATGCATGAACTGTTTAATGCGCAATGATACCATCAACAACAAGATAAACTGGTCGTTCATATGGCTTAAAAAACATGGACAATTTATTTGCCATGGTTATGTTGTCATGCTTGGATAACCGGTTTTATTGTGGAAAACCGCTATCAAACAAGTAGAAAAATAACATGAAGATGTTATTACGTCATAGTTAGCAAGAATAGGCAGAGTGGCCTATATAGATGATTTGTAGAAATGTTTGATTTATAGATTTTGTGAAAATTCTTGTTTAATCTTTATATGACTCTTTTTTATTTCCAATAATAAATAAATTACATAGATTTAGGAAGATTAACATTATTTGAATATCGAAATATTCATACTTGAAGTCAAAAAAAACAAACAAATATTTTTGTCTAATTATTTCGGTTTTTAATAAAAAAGGAACAATTCTTGATATAGCAAAAATGAATACCACAGAACATTTTTAATTATAATATAATAAGTTTATAAGCTATATAAAATATTTTAAATGAAGAAAAACCTGGAGGATGTAATATGAATAATAAAATTATACGTTGTGATTGGGCAAATAAAAGTCAGTTAGAACAAGATTACCATGATAAAGAATGGGGGGTTCCAGTACATGATGATAAACACTTATTTAAGATGTTAATTTTAGAGGGAAAACAAGCCGGTTTAAGCTGGTTAACTATTTTAAAAAAAAGAGATGCTCTATGTGTAGCTTTTGATGATTTTGATCCTGAAATAATTATTACTTATGATGATAAAAAGATAGCTGAATTATTCCAAAAAGATGGTGTAATTAAAAATAAATTAAAAATCAATGCAGTTATAAATAATGCACATGCATACTTTAAAATATGTGAAAAGTTTGGCTCTTTAGATAACTATCTTTGGTCTTTTGTTGATTATAAAACAATTGTTAATTATTGGGATAGTATTGAACAAGTTCCATCAAATACAGCACTATCAGATAAAATAAGTAATGATTTAAAAAAATATGGTTTTAAATTTGTTGGAAGCACAATCATTTATTCTTTAATGCAATCTGTAGGAATGGTTAATGATCATTTGATTTCATGTAATTTCAAATATAAAGATAATAATTAATTTATATAAAAATAATCTTAGATTTAACTTTTAAATTATCATAGGATTAGAATATTATAGAAAAAAATTATGGTCTTTAATTAAAAAATAATTATCTATATTAAAAAGTATAACAAATTATTTATAATAATATAAAAATTATGAAAATATTTAAGTTCTCGTATCATAATAACACCATGATATAATTTAACATAATTATATATATAAATAATAGTAAGAGTGATTATATGTTAACACAAAGAAAAATAGATATAATTCTTCATATTGCAAACCATCCAGATTGGGTTACAAGTGATTATTTATCAAATGTTTTGGGTTTTAGCAAGAAAACTATACAACAAGACATTAAAGAAATATTATCTGAATATGGAAGCTTTTTTTCTCTAGAAATAAATAAGCAAAAAGGTTATAAAATATCATTTTTATCAAATACTATGATTGAAAAAATTATTGAAGAACTTAATCGCATTGAAGGATTTTTTTCACTTGCATCTAGACAGTCTTCAATTATTTTATTTCTAATTTTTTCTAAAGACTATTTAAGTATGCAAGATATTGCAGATACTTTTTATTTATCAAAAACACAAGTATCAAATGAAATGAAAGTGATTTTGAGATGGTTAAATCGTTATCCAGGACTAAGTTTAGAAATAAATAAAAATTTCGGTGTTATGATTTTTGGAAGTGAACAAAGAAAAAGAATTTATTTTAGCAAACATGGAACTATTTTAGCTATTGAAAATATACCTTTTGATTTAGGTGTTAAAGATCCTTATTTATTATTGTATCCTCAAATGTTAGAGATTATTGAAACTGAATGTATTAAAAAGAATTGTTTATTAGTAAGTTATGATATTCAAAAAATAGCACGATATCTCACTATTTCGATTATTAGATCTTCACAAGGTTTTTTAGAATCAGAAACTTTAAATTATAAAAAAGATTTGTTTATAGAAAATATTAAAAAAACATTTTTCATAAATTTAAATATGAACTAAAGCCTATTGAAATACAAACACTAGAAATACTAATTAATGAATCAGATAAAATTAGTTTAAATAAGGAAAATATAAAAATTGAAATAAAAGATAAAATTAAACAGTTTTCTAATGATAATTACAAATTACTTTCATTAAGTGAACTTGAAATAGAAGAAATTAGTCAAATTATTGAAAAAATCATAAGACGAAAAGAAACTGGAAATATAGGAACAAATGATTTTAATGATGAAATAATTAAAAAATATCCTCTAGAAACACACTTATCCTACGACCTTATGAAAAGATATTTTAATATTGATATTTCAAAAGAAACTACAAATATAGCATTATATTTAGCTACAATTTTAGATAAAAGAAAAAAATCAATACTTCTTGTAAGTAATCATAATCGTAGTATAAATAATCATTTAATTTTTAAGTTAAAACAAGCGGGTATAATTACAGATAAAGAAGATATACATATTATGCCTGAATATATTTATATAAAACAAAATAACATTAAATTTGATTATTTTATAACTACAGAACAAAAAGTGTTTTTAAAGAATCCTTCTTTCTTTTTAGTTTCTCCATTAATAAAAGAAGAAGAGTTATTAAAAATGAATTTATATTTATCTAGTTTAAAAAACAATCAAGATAAAGAAACCATGACACAGATTATGTCTACTTATTTTAAAGAGGTAACAATGAGTTTAGAGAAAGTAGAAGAACTTATTGATTTCTATGGATCAAAAGGAGTTATTATTCCATACGATAATCAACTTCTTTTAAGTGTTTTTGATGAAAAAGAGAAATCTTATATTAAAAAAATATATCCAGAATCATCATTTTCATTTAATAATAAAAAAATAAAATATATTATATGTATAAATTATAATTTTGATTTAAAAAAATATTTTCAATTTTTTGATGCGGTAAAGTCAATAATGTAAATAATTATTTTATTTATTTTTTTACGTTCATAATACTTCTCTGTATATGGGCTATTTTATTGAATGGCGACATAATTGTATCTTCCATATAATTTAATTAGTAAAGATTATATGAAAGGAGAGGTATGATTCTTTTATTAGTATCATACAGAATAAAAAATGTTTGAAGTGAAAAAACAGTTTCCAAATGATTTTTTATGGGGAGGAGCAACTGCAGCTAATCAAATTGAAGGTGGATTTAATAAGGGTAATAAAGGCTTATCTGTAGCGGATTGTTACTCGTTTGATGAAACACTGCCAAAAGAAAATTGGAGTGATCTATGGAAGCAAATGAAGAATAATCAAGTAAAAGAAGCACAAAATCTTAATAGCAAACTATATTATCCTAAAAGAAAAGGAATTGAATTTTATGAACATTATATAGAAGATATAGCTTTATTTAATGAAATGGGATTTAAAAGCTATAGATTTTCAATAGCATGGACACGTATTTTTCCAAAAGGAGATGAAGAAAAGCCAAATAAAGAAGGTTTAGAATTTTATGATAAAGTTATTAATGAATTAGTGAAATATAATATTGAACCAATTGTAACAATCTCTCATTATGAAATGCCATTGTACTTAGTTACACATTATGGGGGTTGGAAAAACCAAAAGCTTATTCAGTTTTATAGGAATTATGCAAAAATATTATTTACTTATTTTAAAGGAAGAGTAAAATATTGGATTACATTTAATGAAATTAATAGTATATCAAGACATCCTTTTAAAAGTGTAGGTATTATTAAAGAAAACAATGATAATTTATCACAAGAATCTTATCAATCTGCACATTATCAATTTGTTGCAGGAGCATATGATACTTTAGATGCAAAAAATATTGACCCAAATAATAAAATTGGCAGCATGATTAGTTTTCAACTTCCAATACCTGTATCTTGTCATCCTGATGATATTATTGAAACACTGCGTCAACAAAGAGAGGCTTTATTTTTCAGTGATGTTCAAGTAAGAGGTGAATATCCTAAATACAGTAATAGAATGTTTGAAGCATTAGGAGTGTCAATACAAGTAACACAAGAAGAATTGAAAGTTATTAAAGAAAATACTGCGGACTTTGTTGCGTTTAGTTATTATATGTCTACTGCTGCTAGCCATGATCCTTCTGTTTATGAAAGAGTTGAAGGTAACTTATTAACTGGTGGTGTTAAAAATCCTTATTTAGAATCTAGTGAATGGGGGTGGCAAATTGATCCTAAAGGACTTAGAAGTGCTTTAAATTTATTGTATGATCGCTATCAACTTCCTATTCTTATTGCAGAAAATGGTTTAGGTGCAATTGATACATTAAACTTAAATAACCAAGTAGAAGATGATTATAGAATTAAATATTTAAACGATCACTTACTTCAAGTATTAGAATCTATTAAAGATGGTGTTGAAGTTATGGGATATACTCCTTGGGGTTGTATTGATAGTGTGAGTGCTTCTACTTCACAGATGTCTAAAAGATATGGATTTATTTATGTTGATTTAGATGATTCAGGGCAAGGAACACTAAAAAGATTTAAGAAAAAATCATTTTATTGGTATAAAGAAGTTATTGCTTCAAATGGTGAAGATTTAAGTGAATAACTAAAATATAATTAAAATTTAAATATTAAAAAGATTAATTCTAAAATAATTTGAATTAATCTTTTTGTTTTTTTTCTCTTATTTATTATTTCTATAACTTGCAAGAAATATATCTAGATTTCCTTTTATTTCAAGTTGATTGATACCACTAGGTATTAAAAGAGTTTCACCTTTGTTTATATTAATATTGTTTATTGTACCAAAACCTTCAACACATGTTAAAAACATAAATCTATCAAATTCAAAGAAACCTATTTCTTCAACAATAATGCGGTTTAATGTATATAACCCAGGTTCATCCCAGTACTCAAATATTTTACATCCATTTTTATAATAAGGATCAAACCAAACAAATCCCTTTGATTCATCAGGGATTAATACATTATCAAACACTTTTTCTATATGTAATTTCCGTTTTTTTCCAGTTGTTTTATCTATGCGATCATAGTCATATAATCTATAAGTTAAATCAGCATTTCTTGATACATTATAAGTTAATACATCTTTTCCAATCGCATGTAAAGTTCCTGATGGTATATCAATAAAGTAATCTTTCTTTGCAGTAAGATATTTTAATAATTTATCCCATTCATTATTTGTAGCCCATTTTTCAAATTGTTCTTTTGTTTTAGCATTATGTCCAAAAGCGATTCTTCCATTAGGTGGAGTATCTAATATAACCCATGCTTCAGGTTTACCTCTTGATGCATCATGTTTAGTGGCATATTCATCATTAGGATGTAATTGTATAGATAAATCAGCTAATGGATCTAGTAAATTAACACGAATAGGAAGTTCTTTTGTATCACAATCAAACCAGTCAGGATATAAGTCATATAACTTTGATAGTGTTAAATTAAATCCTTCTACTTTACAATCTGCACCTTGTCTTAAAGCTACCACATTATAAACTTCTCCTACTGGGTATACATCTGTTTCATAATTGAAATTCTCTAAAATACGCTTTCCTCCCCAAATTCTTGGTTCAAAATAAGGAAGTATTTTTACTATTTGTTTTTTCATATATTATCCTCTTTTCTATTATAAAATAACATAATAGACTAAATAAATTGAAATACTGTCTACATAAAGTCTTCTATGTGATTTAATTATATTATAAGATAAATGTAATTAAATATTTAGAAAATAAAACTGTATATTATTAAATATAATTTTAATAGTTTCATAAACACTTAAATATACATATTACAAGTATGCTATTAGGAGAAAGAATATGTTTAAAAAAACAGAAAAAAACATTCAAGTACTAAGTAAAGAAGAATGTATTGATATTCTTCAATTAAATTTAAAAGGTGTACTTGCTGTATACAAAGAAGATGGATCTTTATTTGCATTTCATTTTAATCATATTTATTTAGATGGAAAGTTATATTTTTATGTACCTAAATCAGAATATAATCCACAAGTGATAGAAGATAAAGATAGTGTGTCTTTTAATATTAGTGATGGAGGTTTTGATAATAAAAATAATTGGGCTTCATATACAAAAAATGTAATTATTTTTGGAATAATAAATAATATAAATAAAGATGATGAAAAATTAGAAATATTAAGACAAATATTTCAAAATGATTATTCAAATTCAATTGAACTTGAAAAAGCAATAAAACAAAAAGTTGATACTATAAATATTTTAGAATTATCTATAAATAAAATTTCAGGAAAGATAGAGAGTGAAAAACTTTCTACCTTAATTTAATCGAAATTTAAGTTTAAAAATTTTATAATCACTTAAATATACATGATACAATTATTCTACTAGGAGATTAATTATGTTTAGAAAAATGAGAAGAGTTAACCAAGAATTAACTAAAGAAAAGTGCATTAATATATTAAAATCACAACCAAGAGGTGTACTTGCGATTGCAGAAGAAGATAGTTATCCTTATGCACTTCCCATGAATTATATATATCTAAATGAAAAATTATATTTTCATACTGCAAAATCTGGACATAAATTAGATGCACTAGAAAAAGATAATAGGGTTTCTTTTTGTGTAATGGATGAAGGTTTTCATAAAGAGGATGATTGGGCTTTATTTATAAATAGTATTATTGTTTTTGGAAAAATAAATAATATTAAAGAACATGATAAAAAATTAGAAATACTAAAAGAAATACATATAAAGTATTATCCAGATTCTTTTAAACTTACTGAAGAAAAAATAGAACAGAAAGTTGATGCAATAAATATCTTGGAATTATCTATTGATTATATGTCTGGAAAGATAGTACATGAAAAATAATAAAAATCACTTACTAAAATAACATGATTAATAAAACATGTTATTTTGTTTTAAAAATGTATATAAAATTAAATATCTATTCTTATTTAAAGTTGTAGGTTCATCTAGATTAATAATATAATGGAAATGGTGTAAGTATAAAAAGTATTAGAAGGAGGATTATATGAAAAAAACATTGTATTTAATGAGACATGGTCAAACCTTGTTTAATTTACAAAAGAAGATACAAGGATGGTGCGATGCACCTCTTACTGAATTAGGTATTGGTCAAGCACAAGTTGCTAGAGATTACTTTAAAAATAATAATATAACATTTGATCATGCATATAGTTCAACTTCTGAAAGAGCTAGTGATACCTTAGAAATTGTTACTGATTTTAAAATGCCATATGAAAGGTTAAAAGGAATCAAAGAGTGGAATTTTGGGAAGTTTGAAGGTAAAGATGAAATTCTAAATCCTAAACTTCCTTATGGTGATTTCTTTGCTCAATTTGGTGGGGAAAGAGAAGTTGAGTTTAAAGAAAGAGTTGTTAACACATTAATTGATGTTATGGAAAAAGAAGAAAATAATGTAGTTCTAGCTGTCTCACATGGCGGTGCATGCGCTCAATTTATTAGACATTGGGTTGATTATAATGTAGTTCAATTTAAACCTGGTATAAAAAATTGTGCTATATTCAAATATGAATATGAAGATAAAAAGTTTTCTTGTATAGAAATTATTAATCATAATTTTGATCATTTAATCAAATAAAAAGTGTAGGTGTAAAAATGAAAAAAATTCTTGTGATTGTATTAATATTTATGTTATTTGGTTGTAATAATTTAAATAATGATGAAGTAATTAGTGAATATAAAACATTGTATGAAAATTATAAAAATGTGGAATCAATAAATGTTAAAAGTGAAAATGATTTTATCATTACAACTAAATTTGATGAAACTAGTACAGAAATATTAGATGTGAATGAGCGTAGCATTATATTAGATTATACAAAATCAGATAGTCAATATAATGTTAATGTAAAAACACTACCAGATGGTTTAGAATTAAATAGTTGGCATTTAGATGATACAACTTATATTGAAAATGAAGGTTTGAAGTTTTCATATGAAGAGTCTTTAGAAGAATTTATACTTTCTCATAAAATTTTATCTTCTGTATATCCCTTAGAATTAGAAAAAGAAGATATTTTAGGGATAAGCAAACCTTCTTCTGTAGATGGGAAAATGTATGAGTTTAAATTAAGTAGTGATGCTGCTAAAAAGTTAGTTTTAAATAATATTTATAATTATATAAGTTATAACGATAATATATTTGAACTAGTAGATATTGATGCAAAATATAAAGTAGTAATGAACACTAATAGTATTATTAGTACAAGTATTGTTGGTACTATGGAAGGTTTTTTTATCAATGAATATGTATTAGTAAAATTTGAAGAAACTAATGAATATAGTAACTTAAATAGTGCACTAATAGATATTCCAGAGGATATTGAATTATTTAAGTTATATATTTTAGATGATGGGTCTAATGTTGATACAATAAAGAATAAAGAAGATTTTATTCAATATTTATTAAAAGTGGGATATAAAAAAACAAGTGATAACTTATATGTATTAAGTGCTAATGACATATTAAAATATACTTTTGATTTTGATAATAAAGTTTATATACTAAAAGACAATGGAATTAGTTATGAGTATTATTGGGATGAAGATTTAGGGATAAGTAATGGATGTACATATGATTTTACTCAGACAACTATTTATGAAAATGAATGTTCTAATATTCAAATATTCAAATTAAATGTTTCAAAAAATAGTTTTTTCTATGATATATTAGAATCTAATTTAAGTGATCTTAATTTATTAAATTAAAAATAATTGTTTAATAATCTTTTATAAAAATAACAATGCTATACTTAAAACAAGGAGAGTGCATATGTATTATTCAATAATTATAGTTGCTGCAGGTCAAGGTATAAGAATGAATTTAGGATATAACAAGGCTTATTATAGATTTAAGAATAATAAGACTATATTACAAACTACAATAGAAAAATTTTTAAATGATGAAAAATGCAATCAAATTGTAGTTGTTACAGATATACAAGATTATAAAGAAAACATAAATATTTCTAATGGTAAAATTGTAATTGTAGAAGGTGGTGCAAGTCGCCAAGAAAGTGTATATAATGGGATGCACGCTGTAATAGGAGATGTAGTATTAGTACATGATGGTGCTAGACCTTTTGTAAGTGAAAGAATAATTGAAGATGTTATAAATACATTAAAAGATAATGATGCTTGTTGTGTGATGATTCCAATAAAAGACACATTAAAAAAAGTTAAAGATGGAAATATTATTGAAACAATTGATAGAGATACAGTTAGATTTGCACAAACACCCCAAGGTTTTAAAACACAGTTATTGTGGACATGTTTAAAAAAAGCATTTGCTGATAATTATTTAGCTAGTGATGATGCTGCCTTAATTGAAAAATATAGTGATGTTGTTGTAAAAGAAGTTATTGGAGATGAATCAAATTTTAAAATAACAACACCATTAGATATTGAAGGATTATAGGAAACTTTAAAAAATCTTCTATATATTATAGGAGGTTTTTTATGATTTGTCCTAGATGTCTTAATGAAGATAATTCATACTTTTATTTAGGAAGTAAAGGATACTACTGTAGAAAATGTATTGCTTTTAAAAGAATATTAATTGAAGAAGAATTAAATATCATAGAAGTTAATGAAATAAAAGATGATGCACATGAATATATATTAAAATATCCATTAACCCAAAAACAAAAAGAAATTAGTAGAAAATGTGTTTTTAATATAGATAAAAACGATGTGTTAATTGAAGCAGTATGTGGAGCTGGAAAAACAGAAATAGTGATTGAAACAATATCATACTTTCTAAAACAAAAAAAGAAAGTTTGTTTTGCAATATCTAGAAGACAGGTAGTATTAGAGGTAGGGAAAAGACTTCAAGAAATATTTATTAACTCTAAAGTTGTTTCTGTATGTCAAGGTAGTACAAGTGAATTAGATGGAGATCTAATTGTTTGTACTACACATCAATGTTATAGATATTATAAGGTTTTTGATTGTTTAATTTTAGATGAGCCAGATGCATTTCCATATAAAGATAATATTGTATTAAGAAATATTGTAAGAACAAGTTGTAAAAATAATATGGTATATTTAACCGCAACTATAGATAATTATTTAAAGAAAAGGATAAAAGATAATACAATTGTACATTTAAAATTAGATAAAAGACCACATGGACATGATTTAATAGTACCTAAAGTTTATATAGGAAGTTTTATATTTGTTAAATTAATAAATTGGTTAAATATAAATAAAGAAAAATCTTGTTTAGTATTTTTTCCAACAATAAAATTGTGTGAAAAAATGTATTTAATTTTAAAAAGTTTTTATAAAGTAGATTATTGTCACAGTAAGTTAGAAAGAAAAGATGAGGTTATTGAAAATTTTAGAAATAAAAAAATACCTATTCTTTTTTCAACAACTATATTAGAAAGAGGTATTACTATAAACAATATAAATGTTTGTGTTTACAATAGCGACCATAGCATATTTGATCTTGCATCATTAATACAAATGAGTGGTAGGGTAGGAAGAAGTTTTGAACATCCTTTTGGGCAGTGTTTATTTTTAAGCAAAACAAAAAATAAAAATGTTGATGATTGTATAAGAATTTGTTTAAAGGCTAATAATGGATAGATGTTTATTATGTGATAAAGAACTATCTTATAAAGCAAATTTATATGAATTAATGTTTATAGAAGATATTATTTGTTTTAATTGTAGAAATTCATGGATTAAAAATAATAAGAAATATTTTATTAAGGGGTTTAAAGTAGATAGTACTTATATATATGAAGAAAACTTTTCAAAAGCATTACTACAATATAAAGAATGTTTTGATGAGGCTTTATATAATATATTTTTATATAGGCATATAGAAATTTTTAAAATAAAATATTATGGTTATACTTTAATACCAATGCCAAGTAGTAAAGAAGCACTTGAAAAAAGAGGCTTTAATCATTTAATAAAAATTTTTAAAGATACAAATTTAAATATAGAAGATGTTTTATATAAGAGTGAAGATATTAAACAAATGAATCAAGATTTAAAAGAAAGAAGTAACATAAAAAATGTAATAAAAATTAAAGATATAACTCTACCAAAAAAAGTTGTTTTAGTTGATGATGTATGTACAACAGGTTCAACTTTATCTAGTGCAATTGATTTAATAAAACCTAAGGTGAAAAAACTGAAGATTTATACAATATCTACTAATCACAAAAATGTAATATAATATGAATTATTTTCAAAATTATAATAAAGAATGAAGATAAAAGAGAATAATATGGGTAAATCTAGTAAATACCCATAATTTACCCAAAATTAAAGTGTATACTCTTTTGTGTAGATTCTTTTATAATGATATAATTACACGGTATTTAGATTAGTTAATGGAGGTTTCATGGCAAATATATTTGATAAGTTATTTAACGTTGAGAAAAAACGTCTTCAAGAAATAGAAAACAAGGTTAAGCCTGTAGAAGCTTTAAGTCAAACATATAGAGATATGAGTGATGAACAGTTAAAAGCAAAAACTGTTGAATTTAAAGAAAGATTAGCAAATGGGGAAACATTGGATGATATTTTTGTTGAGGCATTTGCGACAATAAGAGAAGCAGCTTATAGAGTAATAAAAGAGTATCCTTACTTTGTTCAATTAATGGGTGCAGCAGTAATGCAAGGTGGAGACATTGCAGAAATGAAGACCGGAGAAGGAAAAACTCTTACTTCAGTAATGGCTGTTTATTTAAATGCACTAGAAGGTAAAGGTGTACATGTAGTTACTGTCAATGAGTATCTAGCTAAGCGTGACTCTGAGTGGATGGGACAAATTCATAAATTTTTAGGTTTAAGTGTTGGTTTAAACTTAAGGCAATTAACTCCTGCACAAAAAAGAGCTGCATATGAATGTGATATTACATATACAACTAATGCTGAGGTTGGATTTGACTATCTAAGAGATAACATGGTTATTAGAGCAGAAGATAGAGTCTTAAGAGGCTTAAATTTTGCTTTAGTAGATGAGGTGGATAGTATCTTAATAGATGAGTCTAGGACTCCTTTAATTATTTCTGGTGGAGAAAAACAAACTGCAAATTTATATCTTCAAGCGGATAGATTTGCGAAAAGCTTAAATAAAGAAGACTATGAAATTGATATAAAAGGAAGAACCATTCAACTAACAGAAGAAGGTGTAAGTAAGGCTGAAAAGGCATTTAAAGTTGAAAATTTATTCAACTTAGATAATACAAATACTCTTCACCATATTAACCAAGCTTTAAAAGCAAACTATATTATGGCTAAAGATGTTGAGTATGTAGTAGATACTGAAAATGATGAGATTGTTATTGTAGATCAAAATACTGGACGTATGATGAAAGGTAGAGCTTATTCTGATGGTTTACATCAAGCAATTGAAGCAAAAGAAAAAATTTCTATTAAACAAGAAACAACTACTTTAGCTACTATTACTTATCAAAACTTTTTTAGACTTTACAATAAATTAGCAGGAATGACAGGAACAGCAAAAACTGAGGAAGAAGAATTCTTAAGTATTTATAATATGAGAGTATTTGAAATACCAACTAATAAACCTATTGCAAGAGATGATATGCCTGATGCTGTATATGGAACTAAAAAGGCGAAATTTGAAGCTTTGGTAAATAAAGTAAAAGAATTAAATGAAAAAGGACAACCTGTTCTTGTAGGTACTATTGCAGTAGAAACATCTGAACAAATTAGTAAGATGTTAAATTCAAGAAAAATAAGACATGAAATATTAAATGCAAAGAATCACCAAAGAGAAGCTGAAATTATCGCAAAAGCTGGAAGAAAAGGTGCAGTTACTATCGCTACAAACATGGCTGGTAGAGGAACGGATATTAAGCTACAAGAAGGTGTTAGAGAACTTGGTGGCCTTGCGGTTTTAGGTAGTGAAAGACATGAATCAAGACGTATTGATAACCAATTAAGAGGAAGAAGTGGTAGACAAGGAGATCCTGGGTTTTCTCAATTTTATGTATCTGTACAAGATGATTTAATGGTTAGATTTGGAAGTGAGAGAATGGAAGGTTTATTTGCTTCATTAGGAGATGTTGCGATTGAATCAAAACAAATTACTAAGGCTATTGGTTCAGCTCAAAAAAGAGTAGAGGGTGTTAACTTTGATGGTCGTAAAGCATTATTAGAATATGATGATGTTTTAAGACAACAAAGAGAAATAATATATGATCAAAGAAACTTTATATTAGAAAATGATGATGTACATACAATTGTTAAAGAAATGTTTGATCGAGTAATTAAGAAAACAGTTGATATAAATACAGACTATACAACTAAAATACCTACTATAAATGGAGAAGATTTAATTGATAGTCTAAAAAAATTAGGATTTAAAGAAGAAATAGAACCAAGTATTTTTAATAATAAAGAAATAGATGAAGTAGTAGAATTATTAAGAGAAAAATCTTGGAATGAGTATGAAAACAAGATTGCTGCTGTAAAAGAACAAGTTTTACCAATAGAAAAAGCAATGGTTTTAAAAATTGTTGATAGAGCTTGGGTAAATCATATAGACACAATGAGTAAGCTAAGAGATGGTATTCATTTAAGATCATATGCACAAAATAATCCTTTACAAGCATATGTTTCTGAAGGATATGAAATGTTTGAAAATATGATGCAAGAAATTTCAAGAGAAATAGTAACATTCTGTATGAATGTTAGAATTGTTATTGAACAAAGGAAGAAAAGATGATGGAACTATATGAATTAAAACAAAAATTAAGCTTAAATAATGCTAAGTTAAAACAACTAAGCGAATCTCTTTGACTTAAAAAAAAGAGAAGGCTTAATTAAAAATAATGAAGAATTAATGAATGATGAAAATTTTTGGAGTGATTCAAAAAAAGCTCAATCAATAATTCAAGAAACAAACTCTAATAAAGATTTAATATCTTCATATAACTTAATACTAAAAGGTTTTAAAGATTTAGATGAATCTTTAGAAGAGTTAAAAACAGTCTTTGATGAAGAATTAATGACACTTGTTTTAGATGAGTATGAAGGTTTAATGAAGAAATTTGAAGAATTTGAAATTAAAGTATTACTAAGTGAACCATATGATAAATCAAATGCAATATTAGAATTACATCCTGGTGCAGGAGGAACAGAATCTCAAGACTGGTGTGAAATGCTTTATAGGATGTACTCTAGATGGGCAGAAAAAAACGGATTTAAAGTAACAGTATTGGACTATCAAGAAGGTGATGAGGCAGGAATCAAGTCTGTAAGTATACTTATAGAAGGTTATATGGTCTATGGCTATTTAAAAGCAGAAAGAGGCGTACATAGACTTGTAAGAATATCACCATTTGATTCTTCTGGAAGAAGACATACATCTTTTGCTTCAGTAGAAGTTATGCCAGAATTTAATGATGAAATAGAACTTGTTATTAATGAAAAAGATTTAGAAATATCCACGATGCGATCTTCTGGTGCTGGTGGACAACATGTTAATAAAACAGATAGTGCAGTAAGGATTGTTCATAAACCAACAAATATTGTAGTAACATGCCAAACTGAAAGAAGTCAGCTTCAAAATAAAGAAAGAGCTATGAATATGCTTAAAAGTAAGCTTTATTTAAAAGCTATTGAAGAAAAAGAAGCTAAGTTAAGTGAAATAAAAGGTGAACAAAAAGCTATTCAATGGGGATCACAAATTAGATCTTATGTATTTTGTCCATATACGATGGTTAAAGACTTAAGAACCAACTATGAACAAACAAATATATCTGAAGTGATGGATGGAGATATCGATAATTTTATATTTAGTTATCTAAAATCAAAAATTTCCTAAAAATGAACCTTTTAGGATTATTATCGCTCTTTATTATGAAGACGCTAGGGAATGTAAAAACATATAAAGAAAAGTCGTTAGTTGGGAAAAAGCGACTTTTCTTTTTTTTTATTTATAAATTGTTATATTTAAATGCTCTCATAAGCTCTTGAGTAAGAGATATATCATCATAAGTATCAGGTAATTCATCTCTAGTAAACCATGTAGCTTCTTTTAACTCTTTTGTATCAAGTATAACTTTATCATCACCATCTAGATCACAAACAAATCCAGATAATAAAGATTCACTAAAAGACCATGGTTGAGATTTATAATATTTAATATTTTTAACTTTTAATCCAACTTCCTCAAAAATTTCTCTTTTTATTGTATCTTCAAGAGTCTCTCCAATTTCACAAAAGCCAGCTACTAGTGCATATCTACCAAAACCATGTGCATATTTTGTAAGAAGAATTCTATCGTTATCTTTAATTAATACAATTATTGCAGGAGAAATTTTTGGATAAACCACATTATTACAGTTAGGACAAATTTGAGCTCTTTCTTCACTACTTGAATTCATTAATGTTGCACATCTTCCGCAGTATTTATTATCAATTAGCCATTTATTAAGTTGGTATGCACCAACACTTAAAAATGCAAGCCATTTTGGAGTTATATACCTTAATTCTTTAACATTTAACCTACAATATAAGCTTGAATTTAGATCAGTTGTAAGAAATACTGAATCATTATCTATACTAAAACAATAATATAAATTAATATCTTCTTTAATTTGATGATATTTAACAAAGGAATTATCTTTATTTAATAATATGCAATTATTATCAAATTGTATAATAAAATCATTGTCTTTAGGTTTCTGGACAATGTACTCATTTTTAAATTTTTTAGGATATATATCTTGTATCATAGTCAAATAAAAAGGCACCTATGCCTACTCTTTTATTGTATACCATATATGAGTAAAATAATAGACTATACTTAAATCAAAAATGTTGTAATATAAAGGTACAAGAAGAGTATCAACTGTAAAGAAAGGAGCTACTCGATATGAAGGAGATTCTACTAGAATTTTAAGTCAAGTTCTTAATTTATTTGCAGAAATAATTAAGGACGGAAAAGAAGAATTAAAAAATGCTACACGTTTCAAATAGAAAGAAAGAGTCTGCACGAGGGTAGACCAATGTACACAGACGTTTAAAAATTGAATAGATTTGAAAAATCAGGGAAACCTGATATATAGAGAACAGTTTCTAAAATCATTTTGAATTTTATAATGATAATAAAAGTAAAGAACAATCCCATAAAGGGATGTTCTTTTTGTTAGGTTTATCATTTGAAATAATATAGATAGTTTACTAATATATAGCTATGAGAATAATAATTTCCCCTACAAAGAAGATGAAAATTGATGATGATGTCTTTTCATATGATAAACTGCCTTTTTTTATTAAAGAAGCTAATATTCTTAAAGAAGAACTTTTAAAAAAGAATTTAGAAGAACTAAAGTTATTATGGAAGTGTAGTGATAAATTACTATATGAAAATTATAATAATTTAAATAATATGGATTTATATAATAAGTTAGGCAGTGCAGTATTATCATATCAAGGCTTACAGTTTCAATATATGGCACCTTCATTATTTATGGAAACTGAATTTAACTATGTTAGAAAACACTTAAGAATACTATCAGGGATGTATGGTTTACTTGAACCATTTGATGGGATAACATCATATAGACTTGAAATGCAAAGTAAATTAGAAATTGATGGAATTAAGAATCTTTATGATTTTTGGGGTAACAAGATAACTGATAAGCTAAAAAGTGAAACAGACTTAATTATAAACCTTGCATCTGATGAATATAGTAAGGTTATAAAAAAAGATTCTGATCTTAAGATAGTAAGTATATTTTTTAAAGAAATAAAGGATAATAAACTAATTGAAAAAGGTACTTTATGTAAGATGGCTAGAGGTGAAATGGTAAGATTCATGGCTGAAAATAATATTATTGATATAGAAGGAATAAAAAGCTTTAACAGGTTAAATTATGAATTTAATAGTGAGTATTCAACTAATAAAGAGCTAATATTTATTAAGAAAGTCAGGGATTAAACCCTGACTTTAATTGTTTGTATAATATATAAATAAAGATATAGGAAGCAAAGTAACAATAATTAATATAAAATATGGTGTAATGTATACAAATAAAGTTAATAATAATGATAGTAAAATTAATAGGCCATAAACTTGAATAAATAATGATATTTGATTGGTTATTTCTTTTATAGTTTGTTTACTATTTTCCATAATATTTAATAAACCTTTAATATCTGATCTTGTAACAATAATATCTGCTTCTTTAATCTCAAAATTAATATCTTGACTAAAAGAAATATTAACATCTGTATTTTCTGGGAATTTTTTATTATTTTTTATGTTTGATACATATATAGTTTTATTACCTTCTAAATATAGAGAATCTACTAATCTTGATTTTTGATTAATATTTAAATTACTATAGTATTCTTTTATATTTAGTTTTGATGCATAGTATTTGGTAATTTCTGGTTCACTATTATCAAGTAAAATAATTCTTTTATTTTGATTATTTAATATGTCGATAGTGCTTTTTACATCATCTCTTAATATGCTTTGTATTGTAAGAATACCTATTATTTCATTTTTGTGTGTAAATATTATTGAATTTTTTCCCTGAATTTGGAATCTTTTTATAGATGGTTCTACTTTAGCTAAATTAATATTTTTATTTTTACAAAATTTATAATTACCATATTGATAGTCTTTTATTATTTTATCTTTTGCGATACCTTTTCTGTTAGTATTTTTAACTTGTTCTGGATCTAAAGAACTTAGATGAATATTTTTAAGATAGTTTTTTATAGTTATTGCATATTTAGAGTTTGAATCTTTAACAAGCATATATGCAATATAATAAAAGTCACTTGGTTTTATTCCTTCACTAATAAATACATCTTTAACCTCTGGGTAGTCTTCTATTAATACACCATGTTTTTCAAACATTATTACTTCACAATTATTTATTTTTTCAATTGATTTAGTGTTTTTAATAAATATTCCTTCTTCTGAAATCTTTTTAATAAAATCAAATGTTTTTAAAGGAACTATATATTCGAAAATTTCATAGTTATAAAATAAACTTAATGAAAGCAAAATTAATAAAGAAGGGTTAATAGTTTTTGTATAAATAAAATAAACTATAAAAGACAGTATTCCTACAATAAGTAATATATAGTGGAAATATTCATAGAAAAATTTTAAAGAGTGAGAAAGAGAATTTTTTGAAGAGGTAGAATCTAAAATTAGTTTGTATTTTGTATTAATGGTATTTTTTTCGTTATTTGATGAATTTATAAAATCTCTATATTGTGATTGATTAACCATTCCTGCAACAACAGAATTGTTTCTTATTTTACTTACTATTGGAACTTCACTTGTATACATTGATTGATCTACTTGTGTAAATCCATCAATTAATGATCCATTCAAAGGAATAATAGTTTTATCCTTTGAAATAATGATATCATCAGGCATGATTTCATTTAAGCTTACTTCAACTTCTTTGTTATCTCTTTTTACTATTGCAGTAGCAAGAGATAAATCTTTCTTTTTAAATAGTTTTTTCTTATATATTACTATTAAGTAATTATAGATATTTTGTATAACAATAATTGAAGAAGCAAAAATAGAGAAAAGTATAAAAGAACTATTTAAAATATTAATCATTCCAAATAAACAAACAGTGACAACAAATATTATTAATTTTACTGAAAGATCATTAATTAATTTAATTTTTATTTCATTTATAGTATTTCTTATTAATTTATAAGAAGTTAAACTTATAAGTAAATTGAATATTAAATTACTAATATTTTTAAATTGGATTAAAGAATATGGAACAAATATATTTATGATTTGTAATAAGAAAATAATTAAAGAAAATATAAGAATTTTCTTAATTAACTTTTCTTTAGATAGTATTTTTTCTACTACTAAAGTAATATCTTCAAAGATAGATACTTTTATTTGCATATTTGAAAATATTGATATAACATCCATTTCTTCATCATAATCTACAAAAAAAGAAGAAAACAAATGATTATAATAGATGTTATTTATACCTTGTATTTTCTTTATTTCATTACATATATAGTTATGGCTTATAGCACAGGTAATATCTTCTAAATAAAAAATTGACTTCACGATTTACTCCTTGATAATACTAAAAGCATAACCCAAAACACCTTTGTAATCAATCAAAGCAGTATGAAAAATACATGAAAAAGCATATAATAGATAGCGAGGTGAAATTATGATAAAAGATAGAATTAAGACATTAAGAAAATTGATGAAAGAAAATAATATAGATATTTATTACATTCCAACTGATGATGATCATATGAGTGAGTATGTTGCAAATTACTTCAAATGTAGGGAATTTATATCAGGATTTACGGGTTCTGCAGGAGTTGTTGTAGTAACACAAAAAGAAGCTGGATTATGGACTGATGGTAGATATTTCATTCAAGCTGAGAAACAGTTGAAAAATACAGGAATTAAATTATATAAACAAAGAAATTTAGGAGTAATTACTTTTGAACAATTTATAGTGAGTAAGCTTCCTAAAGATGGTGTTTTAGGTTTTGATGGAAAAGTGGTTAATCAAAATATGAAAGATAGATTGGCTACATTAATAAAAGGGAAAAATGGCACTATAAGTTTAGATAAAGATCTAATACAAGAAATCTGGATTGATAGACCAGAAATGCCAAAAGATAAATGTTTCTTTTTATTAGATAAATATACTGGAGAAAATATAACTAGTAAGTTAACTAAAATAAAAAAAGAAATGAAAAATATGGATATTTCTACATTAGTTTTTAGTGTTTTAGAAGATGTAAATTGGTTATTTAATATTAGAGGAAATGATGTTTTACATACACCAATTGCATATAGTTATGCACTTATAGATAATGATGAAGTTTCTTTATATATTGATATAAATAAATTAGATAATAGGATTACAAAAGAATTAAATAAAAACAATGTTTTAATTAAAAACTATAATGATATAGAAAATGATTTAAGAAGTTTAAAAAATAAAAAAGTAAGTGTAGATAAAACAAGATTGAATTCTTATTTATATAGCTTAATTGATGATACAAATGAAATAGTCGATAATGTAAATCCTGCTGGTTTATATAGAGCTATTAAAAATAAGGTACAAATAAAGAATCTTAGAAATTGTCATATTAAAGATGGTGTTGCAATGACTAAGTTTATTTGTTACGTAAAAAATAATATTGGAAAAGAAATAATGAGTGAAATTTCAGTTGCGGATAAACTTGAAGAGTTAAGAAGAGAACAAGATGGATTTATTTCTTTAAGTTTTAATACTATTAGTGCATATAAAGAAAATGCTGCGATGATGCATTATAGTGCAACAAATGAAAGTAATGCAACTTTAAATAATGAGGGATTCTTATTAGTAGATAGTGGTGGAACTTATTATGATGGAACTACAGATATTACTAGAACTATTGTTTTAGGGAAAATAACTGATGAAGAAAAGAAGTTATATACACTTGTATTAAGAGGAATGTTATCTCTTTCAAGAGCAAAATTTTTACATGGAACAACAGGTATAAATTTAGATATTCTTGCAAGAGGACCATTATGGAATGAAGATATAGATTATCAATGTGGAACTGGACATGGTGTAGGTTATGTTATGTCAGTTCATGAGGGTCCTCAAAGTATTGGATGGGGGAAATCAAAAAATCCAACAGTAATTGAGGAAGGTATGATAGTAACTAATGAACCTGGAGTTTATATGCCTAATAAATTAGGTATTAGAATTGAAAATGAATTATTAGCATTAAATGGAGTTAAAAATGAATATGGCCAATTTATGTATTTTGAGACTATGACATATTGTCCTATTGATTTAGATGCTGTTGATCCTAAGTATATGACTTATGAAGAAATAGATACATTAAATAATTATCATAAAATGGTTTATGAAAAAATCAGTCCGTATCTTGATAGTAAAGAAAAAACATGGTTAAGACTACAGACAAGGAGTATAAAAAAGTGAGATTAATTTCGTGGAATGTGAATGGCTTAAGAGCTGCAGTAAATAAGGGGTTTTTAGATTTCTTTAATGAGATTGATGCGGATATTTTTGCAATACAAGAAACAAAGATGCAACCTGATCAATTAGAACTTGAATTACCTGGATATCATCAATATTTTCATAGTGCTAATAAAAAAGGTTATTCAGGTACTGCTATCTTTACAAAAAAAGAACCATTAAGTGTTTCATATGACTTTGAACTTAATATACATAATGATGAAGGAAGAGTTATTACTTTAGAATATGATGATTTTTATTTTGTTAATGCCTATGTTCCTAATTCTAAAGAAAAATTACTTAGATTAGATTATAGAATGGAATGGGAAGATCAACTTAGGAGTTATTTAAAAAGTCTTGATGATATTAAACCTGTTATATATTGTGGAGATCTTAATGTAGCTCATAATGAAATAGATTTAAAAAATCCAAAAACTAATAGAAAAAATGCTGGTTTTAGTGATGAGGAAAGAGCGAAATTTACAGAATTATTAAATGCAGGGTTTAATGATACATATAGAACCTTATATCCTGAAAAAGTTGAATATAGTTGGTGGTCATATAGATTTAATGCTAGAGCAAATAATGCTGGTTGGCGTATTGATTATTTTTTAGTTTCAAATAGAATAATGGAAAAAGTAATAGACGCAAAGATTTATAATGAAATATTTGGATCTGACCATTGTCCTGTAAGTCTTGAAATAAATCTTTAATAAACTTTTTATAGTAAAACATGATAAACTAGATACAAATATTAGGAGGTAGATAACATGGATGTTAAACAACTCATCGCTAAATATGAACAAAGTATGATTGATGATCTTGCTAAGCTAATTTCAATAGATTCAACAATGGGTGAAGCACAAGAAAATGCTCCTTTTGGAATTGGTCCAAAAAAAGCACTAGATGAAGCACTTTTACAATGTGATAATTTGGGGTTTAAAACTAAAAATATAGATAATTATGCAGGTTATGCAGAAATAGGTGAAGGAGAACAACTTGTTGGAGTCCTAGCACACTTAGATGTTGTTCCTGTTGGGGATGGATGGAACACTAATCCTTTTGAATTAACAATTAAAGATAATGTTATGTATGGTAGAGGAGTTAGTGATGATAAGGGTGCTGCTATTGCTAGTATGTATGCATTAAAAATTATCAAAGATTTAGGAATACCTTTAAATAAAAGAGTTCGTTTAATTCTTGGTACAAATGAAGAGAGTGGATCTTTATGCTTAAAGCATTATGTAGAAAAAGAAGGGCATATTGATTTAGGATTTACTCCAGATGGAAACTTCCCTGGTGTATTTGGAGAAAAAGGAAGCTTTGGTGGTCGTTTTTATTCAAAAAACACTAAAATAAAAGATATACAAGGTGGTCATACAGTAAATATTGTTTGCGATGATTGCACTATTAAAATAGAAAAGAATTCTTATAGCTGTAAGAAACTTCAAGATTATTTTAATAATTTAAACATAAAATATAGTATTGAAGAAGATAATAATGATGTGGTTATTAATGTTAAGGGAGTAGCTGCTCATGCGAGTCGTCCTAGTCTTGGAGTTAATGCAATAAGCCATTTATTAAATGGATTAAAACAAGCTGGATTCCAAGATCCATTTGTAGATTATTATTTAAGTCATATAGGCATCAATAATGATGGAGAAGGTTTAGGTTTAAAAATATCTGATCAATATGGAAGTCTTACTTTAAATAACGGTATTATTAAAATGGAAGATGGAGTTATTAGTGGTTCAATAGATATTAGATACCCTGTAACATATACTGCTAAACAAATTTTAGAATTAGTTGATAAATATCTTGATAGTGAAAATGGATATATTGAAGTTGTACATGTAGGGGAACCATTATTCTTTCAAGTTGATAGTCCATTAGTTTCAGCATTAGTAAAAGCTTATAGAAGTGTTACTAATGATAATGATAGTCAACCTATGACTATGGGTGGAGGAACTTATGCAAAAGGTATAAATAATTGTATTGCATTTGGATGTGGTTTTCCTGATGTAGATTATCATATACATGATGCAAATGAATTTTTACCAATTGAAGAATTAAAGCTTCAAACTGAAATATATGTTGAAGCAATTAAGAATTTACTAGAGGTTTAATATGTATCAAAAGAAAAATCGTGTTGCAATAATGTATGATTTTGATAAAACTCTTACATATAAAGATATGCAAGAGTATAGTTTAATTTCTGAACTAGGTTATGAAAATCCTGGGGATTTTTGGTCAGAGGTTACAAAACTAAAAATAGATAATAACATGGATGGTATTCTCGCATATTTATATATGTTACTTAAAAAAAGTGAGAGCGCTAATAGACCTATAAGAAAAGAAGACTTTGAAATACTAGGAAAAGATATAGAATTTTTTCCTGGTGTAATTACTTGGTTTGATAGAATTAATGAAATAGGAAAAGAGTTAGGGCTAGAGATTGAACATTATATAATTTCTAGTGGAATGAAAGAAATAATTGATGGAACAAGTATTTCAAAACATTTTAGAAAAGTTTACGCTTGTAGATATTATTATGATGTAAATAATGTTGCAAAATGGCCTTCCTTGGTAGTTAACTATACAACTAAAACACAATATATATTTAGAATTAATAAACAAATATTAGATGAATATGAAGATGATGCATTAAATGAATATACAGAAGATAGTAAAAGACCAATACCTTTTAAAAGAATGATATATATAGGGGATGGAATGACTGATGTTCCTTGTATGAAACTTGTAAAAGAGTATGGTGGAAAAAGCATTGCAGTATTTAATCCTGCAAATGAAAAAACTTATAAGACTTCAAAATCTTTAGTTGATAAGGGTAGAGCAAACTTCATGTGTGAAGCTAATTATGAAGCTGAAAAAGAAATGGAAAACTTAGTAAAGAAAATATTAAGTTATATGTCATTTGATGAAGCACTAGATGAAAATAAATATGTGGAAAAAAAGATATAATATATTGCAGATTCTAGTAGTTTTATTATCTATAAGTATTGTAGTAATAAACACTCAATTTAGTATTAAAGATGAAAATAAGCATTTAGTAATATTAGAATTTGGTACAAGTATTCAAGAAAATAATGAAGAAAATCTGCTTAATTTAAAATTGGTTAAATTTATAAAAAAAAGATTTAATAATGATAATAATTATGAAATAATTATTTTAAATCAAGATAATAAAATAATGTATATGGAGGAAAAGGTTGATATTATTAATAATATCAACCCTAACTTAGTATTAAGTATTCAAAGTGAAGATTCTAATGAAGTATTTGAGATCTATCCTATGATAAATTATCTTAATAGAGAAAGCCTAAAAATATGTGAGTTATTAGAAAAACAATTAAGAGATTCAAAAAGAAATGTTAATTCATATTATTATTACTTAATAGAAATAAGAGATAGTGTGTATCATATAGAAAAAGAAGATATAGATACAGATATAAAAGATGAAAAGACATTAACACTACTAGAAAAAGCAAATTCTCCTACAATAGTAGTTTCTAATTATTTAATTGATGATGATGAATATTTAGAAAATCTATCAAATGATTACTATAATAGTATTATTGAATATTTTGGATTGTATAGTTAATACAATCTTTTTTTAAAAGTATATTAGTATAACTTTATGTTTTAATAATGATATTATCTTTGTAGAAAGAGGAAGAAAATGAATAATAAAGAAATTTTTGATAAATTATCAACAGGAATTAATGATTTAAAAGATAAAACAGAAGGCCTTGTAGATAATAAAGAAATAAAAGATTTAGTTGAAGAAGCTAAAGATAAGTTTGAAGATGTTAAAGATAAAGTGGAAGATTTAACTAAAAAAGCAACTGATACTAAAGTAAATGCAGAAGAAATTAAAAAAGTTAGTAAAGATGTAACAGACAAGGCAATGTTAAAAGCAGAAGAATTAAAAGGCAATGTAAGTAGTGCTATAAAAGATTTAAAAAATAAACTATAATATGAATTTAAAAAAGCTCAACTTGAGCTTTTTTAGTATGAATTGTTGTTTTATTAAGATTAATATTTAAGAGTGCTAGAATCCCATTGTTTTAAAATATCACCAGAACTATTTACAAAATCTATTTGAACTTTTATTTCATCTTGAGGAATACCGTCATACATTTGATAGATTGCACCATAATAATAGAAAAGAATAGATATAAAGTTTGCTGCATAAGATACTTCATTACCTTCTACTTCAATAATGAATTTTGTTATTTTTTCATCATAATTAATACTTACAAATCCATAGTCATTTTCTTCTAATAAGTCTTTAAAGCTTTCGTCATAGCCTTCTTTAAGAGTTTTCATAGCTTCTGCGTGTTCTTTTCCATCAATTATTAAAGTTACTGAGTCATCTGTAACTTCATAGCTTTTTAAAGCAACTCCCATATCTTCACTTAGATTATTCACAAAATCATCTCTATCAAATTCTGCAGGAGATAATGATTCAAAAAACGCAAAAGGAATTACTATGGTTTTATCTTTAATAACTTCAGTCTTTTCAGTTTTTTCAGTTACTATTTCATCTTTATCTTTTGAAATAGTAGTTGAAGTAGTGGTTGTTTTAGTTGAACATGCTACCAATAGAAGTGATAAAAAAATAATTGTTATTTTCTTTAACATAGATTTTCTCCTTTCAACAGTTAAGTAAAAAAACAGACTGATTTAATTCTTTGAAAATTATTATAAACATTTTTGAAAAATAGAGTATTTCTTGTTTCTTAACTATACACTATTATTTATAATTTTCATAAATATATGATTATTTTTTTTAATATTTTATATATGATTATAATTAGTATAAAAAAATGTTAAAGAAAATAGTATTTTTTATCTAATAATCTACTATTGATTTTTATTAAAGCTTAATATAATATATAACCAGTTAGTCTTAACTAACACAATTTAAGTTAAGATTTTATAATTGAATATTATTGTGTTATTAATTATGGAAAGGGAATAATTATGAGCTTTGAAGATTGGAAAGATAAGATTTCAGAATTTAAAACAGTTGATGTAAGACAATTACAGGGGAATTTTTTTCCTGGATTGCTAAAGATGGCAAAAAACACTCCTGAAGGAGAAGGGATAAAAATAATTCAAACATTTGAGCCTCATCCTCTTTATGCGGCATTAAAAGCTATTGGGTTTGAGCATTATACAGAGAAGGTTGACTCAGGAGATTTTCACGTTTATTTTTACAGAATTAAAAAAAAAGATGATATAGAACAATCACCTTTTAGGCCATTAGCCCTATTAAATTTTCCTATGATAGATGAGGAGCTTGGTGAAATAACTGCTAATTTTTGGAATTTGACTTGGAATGATGAAAAACGTACACTGCCATATGAAACACGACTATTGTTATCTTTGACTAATGCGGTTGGTGCAGGAAGAATGCGTCAAGCATCTAGAGAACTTATAAAAGCATATATTTATGGAGTTGATAGTGCAATATTAGATGATGTATTTGAGCTACTTGCATGGAATCAAGGTATTGGATACTTTAGCTCGGAGATTGGTCCTTCTGCATTATTTCAAGCATATAAACTAATTAAAACACAAGAAAAAAATGGTAAAAGTAGAGATGAAATAAAACAAATGTTAATGGAAAAATTCGGAGAAAAAAATATTGAAGTTTCAGTACAGTAATATAAGAATTAATTAATATTTAAGAAGTAGAGAATTTATTTTAAAATAAAATATCTTTTTAATAAAAGGTTATTCTATTGATATAATTTAACTAAAGTAGACAAACAAGATAATTAAAATTCCACATATTTATAGATGTGGTATTTTAATTTTAAAAGAAAGTGTGAGGAAAACTAAAGTATTATGTAAAATTTATGATATGCAGTGCAATGATATGGTAGAACCAATAGGGATTGATTCACCTATAATTATGTTTTCTTGGAAACTAGAAAGTGATATTTCAAATATTTATCAAAAATCCTGGAGAATTAAAGTATGGGATGAAGATGAAATAATGTGAGATTCTAAAACGGTAGATACTGATTCTATTTATGCCATTCCATATGCAGGAAAACCCCTAAAAATAGGAAAAAAGTATAATTGACAGAATCAGGGGATCCTTTTGAAACATCATTTAAAACAAAAGAACCTGTTGTTCTTGCAATGTATGCATATGTTTCAAAAATGATGATTGATATTAGTCTTGCCCTTGTTAAAGATAATGAAGCTAAGAAATATACAGAATTACATAGTAAAATTTGTAATTACTTTGATTTAAAATATATTAAAGAAGATGGCAGTATGGAGTATCCTCTTCAAGGTTTGTATGTATTTGCATTAGCTATGAATCTAGTAAGTTAAGAGAAAAAGGAAAAATGTAAAAATCATTTAGTTGAGCTTATTCATAAAAATAATGATTGTCTTGATACTAGATTTCTCTTAATTCCATTTTTACTTGATGTGCTATGGGATAATGGGGAAAGTGAACTTGCTTATACACTTTTAAATCAAAAAAATCCTCCTTCATGGCTGTATGAAATTGAAAATGGGGCTACAACAATTTGGGAGAATTGGCTTGCTATTAAACCGGATGGAGAACGTACAAATTCATCATATAATCACTTTGCTTTTGGTTGTGTTGGAGATTTTCTTTATAGAAAAATTGGAGGACTTGTATTAGATTCTCCAGGATATAAACAAATACGTATAGAACCTGATTTTTCTTGCGGTTTATTGTACAGTAAATTATCTTATGAGTCTTGTTATGGGAAAATAAAGATAGAATGGTTTAAACAAGACGAAAATATATATTAGAGGTAACATTGCCACCAAATACATCAGGGGTAATTGTTGCAAATAAAAAACAATATAAAATTAGTAATGGATATCATAAGGTAATAGTATAAAATTATTGAAAAATAGTTTTTAAAATATTATTGTAGTGATTCTAAATCTAAGGTTAAAGTATAAATAACACCATCAAATGCTGTAAGTCTTAGAAGTTCAATATAAATGGGTATACTAACATCATCAATGCTAATAACACCTTCAGCACCTTGCATGGTTTCTTTTGGTTGAATTTCCTTTTCTCCAATTGATAAATCTACATCTTCAGAATATCTAGGATTACTAGTTTTTATGCCGTTTTGAAAACCTGTAATATCAAAATTAAGATATGGGTTTACAGGTTCTTCAGTATTATTTTCATAATCGTAAGTGTATTAAAGTATTTCATTACCTTCATAATTTTTTATCAATTCAAAAGATTGAATTGTTATAGTGAAATCTTCAAATACAATAGGTTGACCTAAAACAATAGTATAATCTTCTTCTACTGTTTCAATTGTTTCTATTGGTTGAGTTTCTTCTTTAGATGTTTCTGTAGTTGAATTAGTACTTGAACAAGCAACTAGTAGTATGGATAATGCAACAGTAATTAATTTCTTTAACATAGTTGATCTCCTTTTTCTTTTAATTGTATTTTTAATGTTAGACATAAAACAACATACTTATACCTTAACCATATAGTGAACATAATAACTACGCAAATAAACTATATCAATAATTTAATATAAGTAGTTTATTGCTAAATTAATGAAATAATTAAAAATTCAATTATAAATAAAAGGTTAAAAATAATTAATTTATCTGTTATTGATATAAGAAAAGGATTCTTAACTGTAGGGTACAGGCAAGAATCCTAGTAATAGATATTTATACTGTTATAAAACGAAATTTTTTTATTAGTTTAAACTATTCATTCTCAAATTCAACAAGAAGAAGTGAGCCATCTTCTCCACTCATTATTATATAAAAATATCTTGTTGTATCAGTTTCATCTATATAAGATATACCTCTATTGGGAATGCTTCCTTGTTCCATCCAACTAACAGTAAATGGTTTTTCTGGAGTTAATTCTTCCTGTGAGTATAGTACTTTATCTTTGAAGAATACAACATCTGTATCTTTTTCTTCATAACCAACTTCTATAAATTTGAAATCTTTTACCGGAACATTTGTTGTAAAAATAATTTCTTGAGAATTTTCATCTTCAAAATCAATAAATCCTGTGAAAGAAGTATATTTACTTAAAATATCATCTGATGAATAATCTACACTTACAATAGCTTTCTCTGTTTCGGAATTGTTAGAATCAGTAGGTTCTGTAGTCTTTTCTACATCTGAATTGTTAGGTAACTCTGAATTATTACTTTCTTGTGAAGATGAATTTGCACAAGCTGTTAATAATATTAAAGCAATCATAAAAGTTAATAAAAATTTAGATTTTTTCATATTCTACTCCTTAGAAAATTTTGTCTAACGATATTATATCACATAATATAAACTTGGTTAGATTGAAAAATAGTATGTAAAGTTAATGAAAAAATATGAAGTTTTTAGTTTTCAAACACCTGTAAAATTTGTGAGAAAGCTATAATAAGAAATGAACCATCACCTACATAATAATTAAGAATTCATGTAATTATGGGTTGTATAACATCAATTAATACAGTAAATATTTAATTATTCAAAGTTGATTTAAAATCTAATAAATGGATATGATTTTTTAATAGAAATATTATAATAGTGGTCAAGAGAAACAAAAAAGCCCTATTTATAAGGCTTTGATTGTATTGGCGCGGATAAGAGGACTCGAACCTCTATCGCCTTTCAGCTACGCTACCTTTCCAAGATAGTCTCTTACCAGTTAGAGTATATCCGCATACTAATCATTTTACATTAAATATAACTATTTTTCACTTATTTTTAGTAGAATAAATATAGAGGTGAAATACTGTGGACAATGCAAGTAAATTTATAGATTCTTTTGTTAGAATTGAAAAAAAATTAAAAGAAATTGCGGATGCAAATAGATATTTAAAATTTAGTAAGTTAGTAAGTATATGTAGTAAAAAAAATAAAATTGTTAGTTTAAATTATTCTACTTTATTAGACTATTCTGATTTAAGAAATATTCTTATACATAATCGAGATGATAATAATGAAATAATTGCACAGCCTACTGATTTTACTGTAAAAAATATAAATAGGATTGCTGCTTTAATAGAAGATGAAAAAAAGGCGTTGGATTTTTCTTCTAAACCAGTAAAAATTGTTAGACCGCATGATACAGTTTTAAGTGCATTTGAACTAATGAATAAATTAGATACTACAAAAATACCTGTATATTCAAAAAATCATTTTATTAATTTGCTTACAATGGAAATGATTGCAAATTGGGCTATTACAAAAAATGAAGATAGTCAAGTTAGTAGTGCAATTGATTGTAAAGATTGTACTCACAAGGTTATTTTCTTTGATGAAAATAGAAGTTTAGGAGATGTTTTAAAAGTTTTTGAAGATAACTTAGCAAAGGGGAATACCTTATCAGCTATATTAATTACTGAAAATGGAGCAAATAATGAATATCCAAAAGGTATTATTACAGCCTATGATTTACCTAAAATCATGGCATATGTATTATAGGAGGACTAAATGAAATATCCAAAATTTTTAAAAGATAATGATACAATAGGTGTTTGTGCTTTAAGCGCAGGAGTAGGACATAAATTAGAAGACTATTTAAAATCTATAAATGTATTAAAAGAAAATGGTTATAGGATAAAAGAAAAGGGATCTGTAAGGGTAGATGATGTTAGAGGAGGATCTTCTAAAGAAAGAAGTGAGTCTTTAAAATCACTATATCTTGATAATGATGTTGATATGGTGATGTGTGCTGCAGGTGGAGATTTTTGTTATGAAATACTTCCTTATATAGATTTAGACTCAATTAAAAATAATCCAAAATGGTTTATGGGATATTCTGATCCAACAAGTGTTTGTTTAATGATTACTACAAAATTAGACATTGCAACAATATATGGTTTAAATGCAGGATCTTTTGAAAAAGAGTTAAGATATTGTAATGATAATTTAAGTATATTAAAAGGAAATATAATTTCACAAAAAAGTTATGACTTGTATGAAGATAAAGAAGGCTTTTTAAGTGAAGAAAGAATGTTTATTCATCCTGTTTATTGGAAAACAAGTTTAAAAAAAGCTAAGTTTAAAGGAAGATGTATTGGAGGATGTCTTGATGTTATAAAAGATATGATAGGGACAGACTACTTAGATATAGATAACTTTATTGATAAATATAAAGAAGATGGAATAATTTGGTATTTTGATATCTTTTCTATGCCTAGTGAAAATGTTTATAGAACACTTCTTCAAATGAAGGCTGCTGGATATTTTAAACATACTAAAGGAATATTATTTGGAAGGGTTTTATTTGATAGTAGCTTTGTAGATATGAGTTATGAAGAGGCATATAATCTAGCAATAGGTGATATTCCATATATAATGGATGTAGATATAGGACACTCTTCACCACAAATGACTATGATAAATGGTGGTATAATAGAAGTAGAATCTAGTAAGGGAAAAGGCCTTATTAAATTTAAATTAGATTAGTAAACTTAAAAAATTAAAGGAGGAAAATATGAAAGTACTTGTAGTAGTAGATATGCAAAATGATTTTGTTTCAGGGGCTTTAGGTACAGCTGAAGCAAAATTAATAGTTGATGGTGTAAAAGAAAAAATAAAAAATTTTGATGGAAAAGTTTATTACACTCAAGATACACATCATGATAATTATCTTGAAACTGTTGAAGGAAGTAAACTTCCAGTAAAGCATTGTATTAAAGATACTTGGGGTTGGGAAATTGTAGATGAAATAAAGGCTTTACAAAAAGATAAAGCTATAGAAAAACCGACTTTTGGAAGTACAGATTTAGCAAAAGAATTAGTAGAATTAAATAAAGAAGAAGAAATAGAATCAATTACTCTTGTAGGATTATGTACAGATATATGTGTTATTTCAAACGCATTACTTATTAAGGCAAATCTACCTGAAGTAAAGATTGAAGTTGATGCCTCTTGTTGTGCAGGGGTTAGCGTAAATTCTCATGAAAACGCATTAAACGCAATGAAGGTATGTCATATAGAAGTAGTTAATGAAGCTTAAATTAGCTGCAATTTTACCTCACCCTCCAATTGTTGTCCCTGAAATTGGTAAGGATGAAGTAAACAAAATACCTGAAACTTTTAAATCATTTGAAAAGATTGCAGATTTAGTATCTGAAATAAAACCACAGACAATAATTATGATATCTAGTCATAATGCGATGTATTATGATTACTTTAATATAGCCAAAGGAAAAGAAGCTTTTGGTTCTTTTAAAAAATTTAATGCTGATGTAAATATTACAGTAAAATATAATGAAGACTTGGTAAATGAAATAATTAGAATTTCAAAATTGAACAATATTCCTTTAGGAACAGAGGGTACAATGTCTTTATTAGATCATGGAACTATGGTTCCTCTATACTTTATTAACAAAAAATATACAGATTATAAACTTGTAAGAATAGGAATATCTGGATTAGATAATAAAACTCATTATGAAGTAGGAAAAATAATAAATGAAGCTATAAATAATTTTGATGAAGATGTTGTAGTAATTACTAGTGGAGATATGTCTCATAAATTAAAAGCTGATGGACCATATGGTATATCAAAAGAAGGAATAGAATATGACAAAAAGGTTGTTAGTTTATTAAAAGAAAGTAATTTTAAAAAACTACTAGATTTTGATGAAACATTTTTAAGCAAGGCAGCAGAGTGTGGACATAGATGTTTTGTAATGTTAGGTGGTATCTTAGATGGCTATACTTATAAAGGAAAGTTTTTATCTTATGAGAATGTTTTTGGCATAGGTTATGGAGCTTTTACATATGAAGTTATTGATGAATATGTACAATTAGCAATAGATACAATTAACGAATATGTTAATAATAAGAAGATTATAGAAATTCCAGGTTATATTAGCAAAGAATTATTAAACAATAAGGCTGGTGTTTTTGTGACCATTTATAAAAATAATCATTTAAGAGGGTGCATTGGAACAATAGAACCATATAGAGAAAATATAGCTTTAGAAATAATACATAACGCTATTAGCTCTTGTAGTAGAGATCCTCGTTTTAATCCTGTGGATAAAAGTGAATTAAGTCAATTGAAAATAAGTGTTGATGTTTTAAATAAAGCTGAAAAAGTTGAAAGTATTAAAGAATTAGATGTAAAAAAATATGGTGTAATTGTAAGTTATAGAAACAGAAGAGGGCTTTTATTACCTAATATAGATGGTGTAAATACTGTTGAAGCTCAAATAAATATTGCTTTAAATAAGGCAGGAATAGATGTTGATGATGAATATAGTATTGAAAGATTCAAGGTGATTCGACATGAAATGTAATATTTGTTTTCATGAATGTGAATTAAAAGAAAACAAAAGAGGAAGATGTCTTGTTAGAAGTAATGTTAATGGTAAAAATATTAATGTTGTTAAAGAAAAGATAAGCTCTATTGCAGTAGATCCTATTGAGAAAAAACCTCTATATCATTTTCATAGTGGAAAAGAAATTTTATCTATTGGATTTTATGGCTGTAATCTAAAATGTCCATTTTGTCAAAATTTTGAAATTTCTATGAATAGTGGTAAAAATGATTTAAATAGAGATGTAAGTAAAGAAGAGCTGTTATCTTTGGCATTAGAAATAAATAATAATATTGGAATTGCTTTTACTTATAATGAACCATTAGTAAATTATGAGTATGTAATTGAGATTGCAAAGTTATTTAAAGAGAATAATTTAAATACTGTTTTAGTAACAAATGGATGCTTTAAAGAAGAGATTTGTTTAAGTGTGTGTGAATATATAGATGCAATGAATATTGATTTAAAAGGCTTTACTGATGAATTTTATAAGAGTTTAGATGGTGATTTAGAAACTGTAAAACAATTTATAAAAACAGCTTTTAAACATTGTCATATAGAATTAACCACTTTAATAATTCCAAATGAAAATGATAATGAAGAAGATATTGAAAATATGTGTAAGTGGATTGCAAGTATAGATAAAAATATTCCTCTTCATTTATCAAGGTTTTTTCCTAATTATAAAATGAGAAATGTAAGTCCTACAGATAGAGAATCAATGTTTAAGTTAAAAAGAATTTGTGATAGATATTTAAATTATGTATATTTAGGAAATATGTAGGGAGAATCTATGATTTATACAAAATTAACTAGACTTGCAATAAATACTGCTTATAATGCTCATCATGGAAGTTATGATAAGTTTGAAATTCCTTATATCTTTCATCCATATCATTTAGCTGAACAAATGGATGATGAATATAGTACTTGTGTAGCTTTGCTACATGATGTTGTTGAAGATACAGATTATACAATAGAGGATTTAGAAAAATTATTTCCTAAAGAAATAATAGATGCTCTTTTATTATTAACCCATGATAATGAAGTACCTTATCTAAAATATATAGAAAATATAAAATCAAATAAGTTGGCAACAAAAGTTAAATTAGCTGATTTAAAACATAATAGTGATACTACTAGATTAGAAAAAATAGAAGATAAAGAACTATATAGATTAGAAAAATATAAAAAAGCTCAGGAAATTCTAACAAAATAATTTTTTCTATAGTAGAATAAATCTAATACATAAAAGGTGACAATATGATTAAAAAAGGTATTTTTCTAACAGTTTTATCTGCGTTGTTATATGGGATTACACCTATTGTTACCTTTTTTTCTTTTCAACTTGGAAATAATCCATTTACACTAACATTTTTTAGAAGTTTTTTTGTGTTGCCTGTTTTAGGATTAGCTATGATTATAAAGAAAATTGATTTTAAATTATCTATAACTGAATTTAAAAATATATTGTTGGCTGGTTTAATTGGTACAGTACTTACACATTTAACTTTATCTGGAAGCTATAATTATATTGGAGTTGGTAGTGCAACAACTATACATTATTTATATCCAGTAATGGTTATGTTATTTTCTAAATTTTTTTATAAAGATAATATAAGTAAAAAACAATTAGTTGTATTGGGCCTATCTGTATTTGGGATAAGCTTCTTTTTAGATTTTAATGATGTTACTAAGATAAAAGGTATACTTATGGCAGTTACAAGTAGTATAACTTTTGGGTTTTATGTTGTACATATTGATAAAAGTGGTTTATCTAAAATGAATGGAATTAAGCTATCATTTTATCTATCATTAGTATTAATCACTTCTTTTTTAATTGTAAATATATTTATTAATCAACTTATTTTAAATCAACCCATAGAATCCTATATTTTGATGTTTGTAGTAGCAATGTTAGCATCATTTTTAGCTGTAGTTTGTTTAAAAGAAGGTATTAGATTAATAGGATCTGGCATGGCTAGTATACTTAGTATGATTGAACCTATTTCAACATTGATATTTGGTAAAATCTTTTTTAATGAGGCTATTTCTATAAATAAAATAATAGGGAGTTTAATAATAATTGTAGCTATTTTAATAATGGCTTATAGGCCAAAATCAAAGAAAACTTAACATAAAAAAACAAGTAGAAAAGATGTAAAAGAGGCTGTGACAGATAGTGCAATTTCGCATTAAAACTGTTACAGCTTCTTTTTTAATATAAACATTATATATTTATAGTTTTTTAAACAATTCAAAAAAGAACTAATTACATTTAGCTAATTTTTATTGTGTTGTC
>JAAZCQ010000015.1 GCA_012513225.1 Erysipelotrichaceae bacterium | reverse complement strand
TTTACTTCATATATAACATCTATCCTATCTCCTCGACCCTACGAATTTATCTAATCTGTCAACTCAACCCTACACACATTTTTTACAGTTGACCTATTTCCTCATAAACAAAAATAAGGGTTTTCAAGGTTAAAAGGCACTCCCAGACATCAGGCAAAAAATCTTCCAACCTTGAAAACCCTTTATTTATCAGTGTTTTGAACACTCCTATTTCTCAACCCTTGACATCAATACTACGCACTCAACGTGTGAAGTTAACCCAAACATATCTACTGGTATTACTGTAAGTACCTTATATCCATTTTCGTCAAATATCTTGCAATCTCTTGCTAAAGTAGAAGGATCACATGAAACATATATTAATCTATTTGGTGATAATGTAACAATTGAATCAATGACATCTTTACTTAACCCTCTCCTAGGTGGATCAACTATAATTACATCGGGTTTTAAATTATTATCTATAAGCATATCTGCTCCATCTTGTGCATCCATACAATAAAACTCAATATTATTTATATTATTTTCTTTGGCATTTATTATTGCATCTTTTATTGCTTCTTTTACTACTTCAATTCCAATTACTTTTTTACCATATTGAGATGCAATCATACCAATAGTACCTATTCCACAATATAAATCTAAAACTATTTCATCTTCTTTTATATCTGCAAGTTCCATAACTTTTTTATAAAGTATTTCTGTTTGATATGGATTTATTTGAAAAAATGATTTACTTGAAATATTAAAATTAAAGCCACAAAGTTTTTCCTTTATAAACTTATTTCCTTTTACAACTATTTCTTTATCTCCTAAAATTACATTATCTTTTCTATTATTTATATTTACTACAATACTTTTTATTTGATTAAACTCTTCATATAGTTTATCAATAAAAAATGTCATAGAATCCAATGATTCTTTCTTTACAATTAGAACAACCATTACTTCATTAGTATAGTGAGAATGCTTTATTAAAATATGTCTCACTATATTTTTGAAACTATACTTATTTAATTCTTTTTTTATATATTCAATAATTTCATTTGATATTTCACTTTGAACTATACAATCATCAAATTCAACAATATCATTTGAAAAACTCCTATAAAAACCTATCTTTAACTTTTCATCAAATTGAACTGGTACTTGAACCTTATTCCTATATCTATATGGTTCTTCCATATATAAAACATCATGTACATCAACATTTAATTTTGCTATAGTTTCAAAACTATTTTCTACCACTCTTTTTTTAAAGTTTGCTTGTTCTTTTATAGACATGTGTTGAAGAGTGCAGCCTCCACAAGAACTAAACACACTACATTTTGGTTCAACTCTTTCATCACTGATTTTTATAAGTTCAACTATTTTTCCATACCCATAATTTTTCTTCATCGAAATACACTTTATTTTTGCTTGTTCTTCATTTATTAACCCTTTAACAAAAAAGACAATTCCCTCATGTCTTACTACACCATTACCGTATTTATCATAATCAATACAAGTTGATATAAACTCATCATTTTTCTTCATATAAATATTATACTTTAATAATTCAAATATTGTATTTTAACTTCAAGAAGATAAATAGAAAGGATGATACCTTTTTGATGTATCATCCTTATTTAGAAACAATATCCAAGTTAAAAATTTTTCAATCCATTTTTGTATCATTAAATATTTTACCCTTATGATATATCTAACTACTCTTTTTTATACACTTTCATCCGTTGTTCATAGTATTCATATGATCTAATATTTTTAATAAATATAACTAATAAACATTAAAAATATTTAGTAATTAATAAAAATTATTTTATTTCCACTAATTCTAACAACCCTGTATCTTTGTTTAGTCTATACAATTTATTTTCACCTATATCTTTGGTGTTTTTAAAATTATATTTATAATTTTCAACAAAGTAATCATTTAACCTATAAATCAAAACATAATCATAATTCTCTGTAAGCAAAGTATTTTGCCATTTTTTAGCATTTAAATCACTAGTCCAAATATCACCTTCATAAAAAGGAACACCAATGCTCCATTCTTTATCATTAATTTGAGCAGGTCTTAAATTATATTTTAAAACTAATAAATCTAAACCTTTATCCTCTTGTGATATTACATATATTTTAGAATGTTTTTTATCAATTAAAGTATTTGCTTTTTCAACTATCTCTACATAAGGGTACCTTATCGCAATTGACTGTTGTACATTGTCCCTATGAATAAAATTAAATAAACTTATATAAGGTGCTGATAAAACAATAACAAATATCATTTTTAATATTATATTTTTATATGTTTTTGTTTTTATAAAAATATTAAGCATTAAAATAAAAACAAATATCAAAATCATTGTAAGTATTATATTCATATATCTTTGAAAACTTGCAACTGCTAATGCTTCATATTCACTAAAATTATACATATAAGTTGCAGCCAAACCAATTATATATATAATTGTATTTATTATTGCTGAATACATAAAAAATCTATTACGCTTGATGTTTTTTTCATCAAGTTTGCCAAATAAACTATATACAATATATAAAGCTACAAATAAAATTAAAAGTATCTGAATATTATTAAAACCAAAATTTCCTATTTTTATTTCATAAACGCACAAATTATGAATATAATTTTTAAAAACATTAATACGATAAAAACTAGTACTATCAATAGAACCTTTTCCGATTAAAATTTTAATGAATTCTGTATATTTAATTTTTGAAGAAAAAGATATTTGAACATTATTTTTTGTTAAATTATTTTTCCACAATATTTTAGTAATCACTAATAAAGATGTAGCAATTAAAACTATAACTGGTTTATAAAAAGAATTTTTATAACTATAGTTTTCATTTTGTTTATAAAAAATAATGTCAATAATAAATACTAATAACGAAATTATTGCAAAAAGCATTCCAACATCTTTAACTATAGATATGGCACTTATAGCCAATACAATAGTTATTGTATTTAAATGATCATAACCATCGTTAATAAACATTATAGAAAAAATAAAACCAAATAGTATTCCAAGAAATGCATCTATTAATATTGAATTATAAAAATCTGTATAAAATATTGATACTATTATTAAAATTAAAATATATATTAAAAGATTTTTTTTAATATCTTTATGCTTTAAATCTTTTAAAAACGGAATAAATAATGAAAAACTTATAATCTGATATGAAAAATATAATAACCATTCCGAAAAACCACCATTTAATTTTTGAATAAAATACTGAAATAAAGCCATTGCTGGAGGGTAGCTTTTAAAAAGAGAATTTGATAATGGATTAGTTCCAAAATCATTTATTGTATACATTGCTTTAACAATATCTGCCCAATGTGAAAATTCATCCCAATTACATGCAACTCTATTATAATTACCCCAAAATAATAATAAAAAAGTAAAAGCATAAATAAAAAATGCTGGAGTAAAAGTGTTTTGTAAAACATTATTATCTTTTTTAGTTTTTATATATTTAAATATTGACAAAAAATATAACAATAAGGAAATAACATATATAATATAAACACCTAAATTTAAAAATCCAAAAACTCCACTAAAAAACAATATAAATATAATTGAAAATATGGTTAATGGAACAGTTTCTTCATATTTTCTATTAAAAAATGTAGTAACAAACACACTACCTGAAGAAAGTATCATAAACAGCAGCAAACAAGTCAGCATATCATTTTCTCCCTATTTGAATATCCATAATCTTTGAATCTGATAACTAACAAAAAACAATATCAAATCAACTAATATTTTTATAACAGTAGTATCAACTCTAAATAACCTATATAACCAAGTTACAAATCCCCATGAAATAATCATCAGTAATACACTCAGAGTATAAAATTTAAAAAAAGTTTTTTTACTACTTACTTTATTTGAAAAAACAATGTTCTTGTTAACCGTATAATTAAACAAAGAAGAGCATATTCTTGCAAATAAAGTACTTAAAAATATTGTTTTTGATGTGTTAGAATTATTAAAAACAACTTTTGTTAATAATGCAAACAATAATATATCAATTAATGCTGATGTTAAACTTGAAATTATATATTTAAAAAAATGCTTGAACATTACTATATATATTTTTATAGAATCTTTAATAGGATCAAAATGTGTTTCGCGATTATCTTCATAATATATAGTTTCTATTTCTTCTTCAATTATATTGATTTTTTCTTTAACGGCGGTTATCAACATATTAATTTCGTATTCAAATCTCTCACCGGGTAAAGAAATACAAGTAGTCAAAAAATCAAACGGTATAGCCCTTAATCCCGTTTGAGTATCTTTTATTTTTTTAGAATATAAAAATTTAAATATCATTGTAGTAGTATTATTTCCAAAGCTGCTTTTAAAGGGAACATTTTTGTCATCAAAATTTCTTGTTCCTAAAACTAAGCTTTCTTTACTCTTATCTAATGCTAAAGCAACTTTTAATGTATCTTCTGCTGAATGTTGACCATCTGCATCAGCTGTTACTACTCCACAAATATCACTTTTTTCAAAGTTATTAAAAATATAATTAAATCCTGTTTTTAATGCACGACCTTTCCCAAGATTTACTGCATGCTTTAAAACAGTACATTGTTGTTTTTTCTCTAACAATTTAAAAATATGATCATAATCAGAACTACTTCCATCATTAATGATGATTATATTGCAAAAACCTATTTTAATAAGCTCTTCAATATAATCAATTGTTTTCTTGCAAGGGTTTAGTGAGGGTATTAAAGTTACTACTTTGATATTATTGTCACTCATTTTTACACATCCTGTTTTTCTTTTTATACAATTATTAAAAATAGTCTTATTAACGTATATTATATTTATATTAATTAAACTTTAAAATTTATTCTACTTCTTTAATAACTCAAAAATATTTTCATATTTTTTTAAGAATCTTTTCTACAAAACAAGTACATATAGCAATTACTATTATAGTACATATAGCTATTGAAGTTAAGCTTTTAAAACATAATAAAAAAATAGAAAAAATATTATTTAAAGCAAATATATATTATTTAATCATATATTTTCCATTAGTTCTAGTCAATTATTTCTGGACACCAGTTTATAAAATATTGACTAAAATAAGACTCTAATATTTAATTTTAACTTTAAAAAAACAAATAAAAAAGATGATACATGTTAATACGTACCATCCTTATTTATAGAAATTTAGATTTAAAGAACTTCACCATTTGTTTCAATTACTTTTTTATACCAATAGTAAGAATCTTTTGGAATTCTATCTAAAGTTCCACTACCTTCTTCTTCTTGTCTATCTACATACACAAATCCATAACGTTTTTGATAGCCATTTAACCAGCTCAATAAATCAGTATATGACCATGTGCAATATGCTATTACTCTACATCCATCATCACATGCTTTTTTAAGCTCTTCTATATGTTTTTTAATATAATCAATTCTATAAGGATCATGTATTTTACCATCTTCTACTTTATCAAAAGCACCTAATCCATTTTCTGAAATGACTATAGGTAAATCATATCTTGAAGTAATTTCTCTACAAGCAAATCTTAGTCCCATTGGATCAATTGTCCAATCCCAATCTGTAGTTTCCAAAAATTCATTATGTAACCTTTTAAACAATCCAGGAACTCCCTCTACTTTTTGAGTACCTTTTTCTCCTGTATTATTCATTTCATGGCTCATTGTTACACCATCCATTGGATTATATTCTATTACTGCAGTTTGATAATAATTTACTCCCATAAAATCTACTTTAGAAGCTGCTTCTTTCATAATTTCTTCATCACCATCTAAAATTTCTGGTTGCCAATCAAATTGTTCTAAAAATGCCATTGCACTTCTAGGATATCTTCCATATGCATATACATCCATCCAATAAAAATTGTTTAAATCATCAAAGTCTGCCTTTGCCATACAATTTTCAGGCATAGAATTTATTGAATAGCTTGGTCCATACGCAAAAGAAGCCCCTACCATTGATTCTGGATATAATTTTTTTAATTCAATAACACTTTTTGCATGTGCTATATTTGCATGATGATTTACTTGATAAAACATTTTCATATCATCTACTTTTCCAGGAGGATGCATTCCATTCATCCAACCAAAAGTTGTAAATATATTTTGCTCATTAAGTGTAATCCAATACTTAACTCTATCTCCATATCGTTTAAATATAGTTGTAGTGTAATTCACAAAATCATCAACAATTTTTCTATTTTCCCAACCATTATATTCATCAACTAATGCTTGAGGTAAATCCCAATGATAAGTTGTAACCATTGGCTCAATATTATATTTTAGTAACTCATCAATTAAATTATCATAAAACTGTAATCCTTTTTCATTTACTTCTTTATTACCTTCTGGATAAATTCTAGACCACGCAATACTGAATCTATAAGTTTTTAAACCCATTTCTGCCATTAATTTAACATCTTCTTTATATCTATGATAATGATCTACTGCAACATCTCCTGTTGTACCTTTGTAAGTTTTATTAGAATTTCTTACAAACTTATCCCAATTAGAAAGCCCCTTCCCATCTTCATTATATGCACCCTCTACTTGATAAGCTGCTGAGGCACTACCCCAAAGAAAATCTTTGGGAAACCCTTTTGACTTTAAAAAGAACATATATTTCCTCCTTTATCTTTTTATGATTCTTTTTCTATATCTATAATATAAATATACTAGAAATAAAGTTATTAATCTAACATTTAACTTATTTACAATAAATATAAATAATTCATATTTATAAATGATATTATATAAGGGAAAGAAATTTTAATTAATAGAGGTAAAAAAATGAATTATCAAAGTTATTGGTTATCATTATTCTTCTTATATAGCCTGGCAGGATGGATTTGGGAAACAAGTTTTGTATCCATAAAACAAAAAGAGTTTGTTAATAGAGGTTTTTTATTTGGACCATGGCTTCCTATATATGGTTTTGGAGCTTTAATAATTCTCATATCAACAAAACCATTTTCAGATAGTTATCTACATGTTTTTATTATAGGTATAATAAGTGCTACAATTCTAGAATATATAACAGGATGGCTAATGAATAAATTATTTAAAGTAAGATATTGGGACTATTCATCAGAGCCATTTAATTTAAATGGACATATATGTCTACATGTTTCTATCGCATGGGGATTCTTTTCATTATTTTTAGTTTTTTTTCTTCATGTATATGTAGATAAATTTCTTTTATTAATACCTAGAAATATCTTAGATATTATTACACTAATATTTACAGTATTATTTGTAGCTGATACAACACAATCAGTTAGAAATGCACTTGATTTAAAAGAATTAATTACAAGTGTTGCTGCTAATAATAAAGCTATAGAAACAATAGAACAAAAAATAAATGAAATCTCAACAAAACTAGAGCCAGTTTCATCTACAATTAAAGATTTTGAAGAAAGAATAGAAACTGCAAAAAATATAGAATTAGAACTATATAAATCAAATAAAGAAAAATTGATACATAGACTAGATGAATATAAGAATAAAAAATCTAATATTTTAAGTATACTAAATAATAATATTACAAATTCAATAGAATCTATATCAAATAGATTAAATGAAGATATTACTCATATGGAATCAGAATCATTACAAGAAACTTTATCAACACTAGAATCATTACAATCAAATGTTAACAAACTACAAAACGAAATACTAAATAGAAAAGATAAAGAATATAGTAAAGCAATTGCACTGTTACATAGAAATCCAAGTGCAAAATCTAATACACTACAAGATGCTCTTAAGGAAATTAAAAATATATATCATAAAAATAAATCAAAATAAATTAAAACCTGATTAATATCAGGTTTTATAGTCTTTGATAATCTTTTAAATTAATATATTTTGCTGCAGCTTTATCTGCAATAATAGTAAAGTTAGGATGTAATTTTAATATTGTAGCAGGGTTTTCATCACTTATAGGTTCATCAAGCATTCTTTTAAAAATTTCTGCTTTTTCTTCTCCATTTACAATCATAACTAAATGTTTTACTCTCATTAAACTTTTTGGACCCATTGTAAGTGAATAAGGTTGTGTTGGTCTATCTCCATAGTCTGGATTAGCATCTTTTTTAACTTGCCAGTCTAAACAATAAGTATATGAATCAAGTGGTGTACACCTAGGACAATTACCACAAAAATGTCCATCATAGCCTAAACCTATAACCATTACATCTATACCTCCAGCATTTTTAATTTCTTCATCATAGGTTTCCCAATTATCTAATGTAGTAATATGAATTTTTTCTTCAGGAATATTTGCTTTTTGAAAAAAAAGTTCCTGCATTTCTTTCCAATTACCACCATGAGGCTCTCCTATATAAGGTGAATCATCAAATAAATAATATTCAATATCTTTAAATTTTTCTTGATCTTTTACTTTTGGAACAAGCATTTTATATAAAGTTTTTGGACTTCTCCCCGATGTTAAAGAAATGTTTACTCTTTTATCCTGCATCATTGCACCTAATAAAATATGCATTGCTGATTCAGACATTAATTCTTCAGTTTCTTCAATTATAAGCTTCATAAAATTCTCCTTCTTTAAATTTATTATATACTAATTTTCAATTTTATTTTTACTTGCTTGCTCTTGTTCTAAATTAATTAAATCAAGTTTTCTAATAAAAGGAAAATATCCAAAAAATGATATAGCAATTAAAACAATTTGTAATAATGCAACTCTATATCCACCAGTAATTAAGCCGGAGATTATTACAGGTGTTGTCCAAGGAGGATTTATAGCTCCAAGTAATGGGACTAATCCTAAATCCATCGCAATATAAGAAACTGCAACACTTACTACAGGAACTCCTACAAATGGAATTAACATTAAAGGATTTAAAACAATAGGTGTTCCAAATAATACCGGTTCATTAATATTAAATATAGTAGATCCAATACTGAGTTTACCAAGTTTTTTAAACTGTTCACTTTTTGCGAAAAATAAGAAATATAATACTATCCCTATTGTTATTCCTGAACCAGTTATATTTAATAACAATGTTCTAAAATTATATGTAACAATATGCCCCTTAGTAGAATTCAAAACTTGTCCTGCATCAATTATCGCTTGATTAGTAAGCATATTTGCAGTTAGCACTCCACCTAAAACACCCGATACTATAGAGCCTCCATGAACACCAAACCACCATAAGAAAGATGTAATAAAAGCCATTCCAATAGCTCCCCAAAAAGAAGATGTTAAATATTGTAAAGGTGTTTGAATAACTTTATAAATTATATCAATAAAAGAAGTATCATAAGCTCTTAAAATTCCATATAATAATGCACTAATACTAATTATTAAAGCACCTGGGATAATTGCAGCAAATGAATTAGAAACTTCTTTTGGAACTGATTCAGGCATCTTTATAGTAAAACCTTTTAAATTAAAATATGAATATACTTTTCCCGCACTTAATCCAATAATAATTGCTGCAACCATACCTTTAGATCCAAGATAAGATGTAGGTATAATATTACTTACTAATCCACTATAATCTTCAATCTTAACACTTTGTTCAATTAATATAAGATAAGAAACTAAAGATAGGATACCAGAAGACAATGCTTCAACTTTTTTTGCTTTTGCATAATAATATCCAATAGAAAATACAGACACTAAGCCTAATATATCAAATGTTGCCTTATTAACTTGCATAAATACCGGTGTAATATCCATCTTTAAAAACCAATCTGCGATAGGTTCATATGGGAATTTTGCTAACAATAAAAATATAGATCCTACAATTGTTAATGCCATAGTAGCAATCATTCCATCCTTAACCGCAATCAAAGAAGGACTAGCTATAAATTTATTCATAGCAGGTACAACACGTTTTTTTATTATTTCTTTCATTATTTCTATCTCCTATATTAATAATACAAAATATTTCTTGTAACTATAAATATAACAAGTATTTAGAAAATTAATTTCATGTATTTACCTTATTTAAAAGAATATTTAATAATCATAAAAAAAAGTTCCTCATATAAGGAACCTTATTCAGTATCTTCTGATCCTTCCGTTGATTCTTCTGTAGCTTCAATTTCATCAGTACCTACAGTCATATCCCCATCATCATCTGCTGTTGGTTTAGGATTATTTCTATTTTCTACATCATCTCTTAATTGTTGTGCTAGTTCCGCATCGATTGGTTCAGAAACAAGTTGTGTACTCGCAGTATCCATTCCAGATGTTTTTGTCATTATTACATATACAAAATCATCACTATCTCTGTTTTTACTTAGGTTATATACATGAATTTCTAAATCATACATTTTTTTAGTTTCAGTTTGAGAAAAATATGTATTCAAATCTAATACAGATAATACAGAATCAAAAACTTCATTTGCTTTTTGTTCTGCTTGTTCTGCAGTATATCCATCTTCAACATCTGCATATACTCTTAAAGTAGCTGTTGCTAGTTCAACACTAGACTTTTCTACACCATCTATACTTTTAATCTTGCTTTCAATACTAGTGATATCAGATTTTGTAATTGCTGGGTCTAAATCTCCTTTATATCTTTCGCCAAGAATTGGTGTTCCAGTATCTAAAGAAGCTGATATAACAATCCATCCAATAATTAAAAATGGCAATGCAATAATTATTAACCCAACTACTAAAATAACATTAGCCTTATTTACTGAACGTTTTTTATTTGTTCTTTTTTTTGTACTTTTCTTTCGAGTCATATTCTTTACTCCTTTATATGCAATATTTTACCCAATATATATAAATATTGCTACTTATTTATACGTTTATTCAATTCTTCTATAATTAGTTTATTTGTTAATACAGGATTTGCTTGTCCTTTAGATTTCTTCATAACTTGGCCAACCAAAAATTTAACTGCCCTATCCTTACCATTAGAATAATCTATTATAGATTGAGGTTGTTCATCAAGAACTTCATTAATCAAGTTTAAAATAAAACCTATATCTGATACTTGTTGTAATCCTTTATTTTTAATTACATCATTTGCCACTTCACCTTGCATGATACCATCTAAAACAACTTCTTTTCCTTGAGTGTTAGATATCACTTTTTCATCTATTAACTTAATTAGACTAGCTAATTCTTTTGGCTGTAGTTTGCAATTAACAATATCTATATTATTTTTTGATAACCACGCAAGAACATCAGTAATTAACCAGTTAGATACAGCCTTTGCATTATCAGTATATTTCATAACATTTTCAAATAACGATGCAAGTTCTTTATTTGAAATATAAATATTAATTTCATTATCGCTTAAATTATAATCTTTTTTATATCTTATTTTTCTTTCTTCTGGAAGTTCAGGTAAGTTATTTACAATCTCACTTACCCACTCATCTAAAAGCCTTATTGGAAATATATTTGGTTCAGGAAAGAATTTATAATCTATACTTCCCCCTTTTTTTCTCATTTCAATTGTTGTTTTTGTACTTTCATCATATCTTCTTGTAGCTTGAGTAATAGTTTTACCTTCATCTAATAACTTTGATTGTCTTTCTATTTCATAGTCTATAGCCTTTTGAACATTTCCAATAGAATTTAAGTTTTTTATTTCAGTTTTAACTCCATAACCTTCATTAGGCTTATTTAGAGATATATTTACATCACATCTCATTGATCCCTCTTCCATTTTCACATCAGAAACGCCTATATATAAAAGAGTTTGTCTTAAAGTTTCAACATACTGTGCAGCTTGTTTACCACTAGTCATATCTGGTTCAGAAACAATTTCAATTAAAGGGGTTCCAGCTCTATTAAAATCTATTAAAGTTTCATTTCCAATATGAAATTGTTTTGCAGTATCTTCTTCTAAATGTATTCTATTAATTCTAATTTTCTTTTTAGTATCCCCATCATCTATATAAACATAACCATTTTTTCCTATTGGAAAAAACTGTTGTGTTATTTGATATCCTTTTGGTAAATCAGAATAATAATAATTTTTTCTATCAAATTTAATCAACGGATCTATTTCTAAATGTAATGCAGCACATGCCTGTATCGCTTTTTTTACAGCTTCTTTATTTACACTTGGTAATGTACCAGGATGACCTAAATCAATTTCATTTGTATTTGTATTAGCTTCATTACCAAAGCTGCTTGGTGCACCTGAAAACATCTTAGTTTTTGTCTTTAATTCACAGTGAATTTCAATACCTATTACTACTTCATAATTCATTTAAATCACCTTTGCAACAAGATCTTTTAGTCCTGTGCTTTCTTCAATAGCTAAGCCTATGTTAAACATATTTACTTCATCAAATGCTTTAAGAGTTATATTAACACCAATAGGACATTTGTCAATAAATCCCATAGGTAAAGTCATACTAGGATACCCTGTAAAATTACCAATTACCATATGGTTTTCTGCAATTAAATAATGATCTGATAATTCATCTCTAGAGTGATCATCTAATAATGGTGCTATATCATTACTTGCAGGAGCAATTAAACAATCATATTTATCCAAGCACTCTTTAACTTCTTCAACAATTAATCTTCTGACTTTTTGTGCTTGTCTAAATAATCTATCTTGATTTTCTACAAATAAACCATAACTTCCTATTACAAACCTTTTTCTAATTAAAGGACCAAAACCCTTTGTTCTAGAATTTATCATTATCTCATTTGTATCACTACCATCTTGTTGAACACCGAATCTTAATCCATCCAAATTTGAATGATTTGAAGCCGCTTCACAATTTGATATCAAATAATAAGCAGGTAACATTGCTTTCATTAAATCATCATTAAAAGATACTTCTTCAATAGTTGCACCCTTTTCTTTTAATTTAATAATTAAATCATTAAACATATCTTTTGTTTTTTGATTAGTAAGAGAATCAATAACATTTTTAAAGATTGCTATCTTTTTACCTTGTATATCACTATTTAATAATTTTGAATATTCTTCTACCTCTTTAAAACTAGAAGTCATATCATTATCATCTCTTCCTGCAAGAACTTCTAATGTCAAACTTGCAGTTTTTACATTTCTAGTAAAGTAGCCTACATGGTCTAAACTAGAAGCATATGGTATTACTCCATACCTAGAGATTCTTCCATAAGTAGGCTTTACACCAATTACACCACAAAAACTAGCGGGTTTTCTAACACTATCTCCAGTATCACTACCTAATGCTAAAGGTACTACTCCACTTGATACAAGTGCAGCACTTCCTCCACTTGATCCTCCTGACATACGTTTTAAATCATAAGGATTTAAAACTGGTCCAATACAAGCAGTTAGATTTGTTCCACCCATAGCTAATTCATCCATACTTGTTTTACAAATTGTAACAGCACCAGCTTCTTTAAGTTTTTTAACTACAAATGCATCATATATGGGCACATAGTTTTCTAACATCTTACTTGCTGCAGTTGTTTTTATACCTTTTGTACTAATATTATCTTTAAGTGCAATAGGCATTCCATATAACTTTCCTTCATTTAAATTTTCTAATTGTTCTTTTGGATCAACAAAATTAATAACTGCATTTATTTTTTCGTTTACTAATTTCGCATTATTTAAAGCTTCATATACTTTTTCTTCTATATTCATTATTTAACCACCTTTAAAACTACAAAATGTCCTTCTTTTGAATTCTGCGCATTACTTAAAGCATCTTTTTGACTAATAATATTACTTACTTCATCATTTCTTAAATAAGTTGTTTCTTCTTCAAAAGGATATACCATAGGTTCTACATTAGTCGTATCTATCTTTTCTAATAATTCTAATTGTTTTTCTAAAGTGTCAAATTCATTAACAATATCTTGTGCTTCATCATCACTTAAATCAAACATTAAGTCATGTGCCAGCATTTTTACATATCCTATATCTTTCATAACATCCTCATTTCTATACCATTTTAGACCAAATACAATTATTTTAAAACATTATTTAAAATATCCATAAAATCTTCTTCACTAATAGTATCAATTCCTAATTCTATTGCCTTTCTTAATTTTGATCCTGCATTTTCACCATATATTACATAATCAGTTTTTTTACTAACTGAACTAGAGACGCTAGCACCCAAAGACTCTAGTTTTTCCTGTGCTTCATTTCTTGTTAATAAAGATAAGCTACCCGTTAAAACACATGTTTTATTTGTGAAAACAGATTCTGTTTTTTCTTCTTTTTGATACGTCATATTTACGCCAGCATCTTTTAAAGATTTAATTAAATGTAAATTTGCTTCATCTTCAAAAAATGTTGTAATTGCATCTGCAGTAATATCTCCAATATCTTTAATACTGCTTAATTCTTCATTTTTCATATTCATTAAAGTATCAATATTCCCATAAGTAGAAGCCAATATTTTAGCTGCCTTAGAACCAACTTGTCTTATTCCAAGTCCAAATAATAATTTATCTAATGGATTACTTTTACTTTTTTCAACAGCATTTATTAGATTCGTATAAGATTTTTCTCCAAATTTTTCCATTGATAAAATCTTTTCTTTTTCGTCTTTTAATCTATATATATCAGCTACTGTTTTAAGTAATCCCTCATTATGCATTTGTTCTACTCTTTTTTCTCCTAATCCTTCAATATTCATAGCATCCCTACTTGCAAAATGTGCAATAGAGGTAATGATTCTTGCAGGACAGTCTGCATTAACACAATAATGATCAACTTCATTTTCAAATTTATGTAATTTCATATTACAAACTGGACAATTTGTAGGGAATACATATGGTATTTGACTTGAATCTCTTTTATCTTTAATACTGCTTATTACTTCTGGTATTATATCTCCTGCTTTATGTACTATTACATAATCATTAATTCTTATATCCTTACTTTCAATCATTTCTGCATTATGAAGAGTAGCAGCACTCACTGTAGATCCAGCTATACGTACTGGTTCTAATACAGCATTTGGAGTACATCTACCTGTTCTACCAACTGAGATAAAAATATCATTAATCCTTGTTATAGCTTGTTCTGCAGGGAATTTGTATGCTATTGCCCATTTAGGAGTTTTTACTGTGTACCCTAATTCTTCTTGTAAAAAATAATCATTCACTTTAATTACAACTCAATCAATCTCGTATGCTAAATCATTCCTTTTTAAAGCTAACTCTTCAATAAAATCAATAACTTCTTCTATATTATCTAATAATCTAGTTCCTTCTTCATTGATTTTAAAACCCAAAGATTTTAACCACATTATAGAATCATAGTGTGTATTATACCCATAAGTTAATCCATCAGGAAGATAGTACCAAAATGCATCAAGTTTTCTTTTTGCTGCTATTTTTGAATCTAACTGCCTTATACTACCAGCAGCAGCATTTCTAGGATTTGCAAGTAAAGGTTCATTATTCAATAATCTTTCTTCATTTAAAGCATTAAAAGTGGATTTAGGCATAAATACTTCACCTCTAACCTCAATTTCCTTATCATAATCTATATTCATATTTATAGATTTAATAGTCTTAACATTATTACTAACATCTTCACCAACACTACCATCGCCTCTAGTAACTGCTTGATAGTATTCTCCATTCAAATAAGTTACTGACATAGCTAATCCATCAATTTTACATTCGGCAACATATTGTAATTTCCCAACTTTACTTTCTATATCATTTGCCCATTTTCTTAATTCTTCATAGCTAAAAACATCTCCAAGGCTTAACATTCTTCTTTTGTGTTCTATTTTATTAAAACCATCTAAAACACTGCCACCAACTCTTTGAGTTGGACTTAATGGATCATACATTTCAGGATGTTTTTCTTCAAGATTTATTAATTCAACCATTAATTTGTCATACTCACTATCATCAACACTAGGAGTATCTAATACATGATATTCTTTATTATATTTATTTAATAACTGTCTTAATTCTATTATTCTTTCCTTATCCATATTCCACCTTCAACTACTTAGAAATTATACCATTAAATAAGAAAAATCATTAATTTAAACACATATAGATATTAAACAATTAAAAATGCCATATTATAACGGCATTTATGATAATGTTTTTACTTTTGAAAAACTAGGATGCCCTTCAGCAAGCTTTTTAACTCCATAAGGATGTTTAAATGCAATCTCCACGATGCCAGATTGTACTCTTATTACAATGCCTTCTTTAAACAATTTATGATATACTTGATCACCTTTTTTATATTTTTCACTTTTTACATTATCTATAGAAACATCTGTATTTAATATTGTTTTTACTGAAACATCATTTTTAGGTTGATTAACATTTTCAATAAATTCTTCACCAATTTCATCAATAAATCTTGAAGGAACTCTAGATTTTGATAAAACATAACTAAATCCACTAGAGCTAGTCAGATATAGCTTATTCATTGCACGAGTAAAGGCAACATATGCTATTCTTCTTTCTTCCTCTACTCCCTTTCTTCCATCAGCCATAGATCTTTCACTAGGAAACACTCCATCAGAAAGCCCACAAACAAATACTGTATCAAATTCTAAACCCTTAGAAGCATGAACTGTCATTAGTGAAACATAGTCTATTTTATTATCATCATCTTTATCTCCATACAAGGAAACCATTTGTAAATATTCATCTAGTGAACTTTCAGGATTTTCTATACTAAAGCTTCTTATATCATTAATTAATTCCTTTAAGTTTTCTAATCTTTCTATTTCTTTATCATTTTCAAGCATTATTCTATAACCACTTTCATCAATGATTAAATCTAATAATTCATAAACATTATTTTCATTTATTAAAGACTTCCATCTTTCAATCTTACTTACAAAATCATCTAAAGTCTTTTGTAATTTACCACTAAATAATTTTTCTTTTTTTATTGTTTGATACATATTAAGATTTAAAACTTTAGATCTTTCTAATATTTTTTCTAATGTTTTATTACCTATACCTCTTTTTGGTTTATTAATAATTCTATTAAAAGACAAATCATCTTCATTACTTATCATTCTTAAATATGAAAGTGCATCTTTAATCTCCGCCCTATCATAGAACTTAGTACCCCCATAAATAACATATGGAATATGCTTATCTAATAGACCTTTTTCTATAGATCTAGATAAGTAATTACTTCTATATAAAATCGCAAAATTTTTATAATTTTTCCCTTTTTCATAATCATCCGATATCTTTTGTGCAATCCATGAAGCTTCATATTCTTCAGATGGAGCACTATAAAAAGTTATCATTTCATCATTTACTTTATTTGTATATAAGTCTTTTTCCACCCTGTATTTATTATTTTTAATTAAACTATTTGCACCACTCAATATATTTTTAGTTGATCTATAATTTTCATTAAGAATAATTGTATGACAAGGTTTAAAATCTTTTTCAAAATTCATTATTATATTTACATCAGCACCACGCCATGTATATATAGTTTGATCTGGATCTCCAACTACATATAAATGATTATTTACACCTGCAAGTAATGAGATTAATTCATATTGAATATTATCTATATCTTGAAACTCATCCACATGTATATGTGAAAATCTATTTTGCCATTTATTAAGTATCTCTGTATATTTTTTAAACATTTTTACTGTAACAAGTAATAAGTCATCAAAATCTAATGCATACATATCATTTTGTCTTTTAACATAATATTCATATACTTTAGCCTTATTTTCTTCATTAAAAAAACCACCCGCAAGTACTAATGCTCTATCATAAGAAATATATGCACTTTTATTATTAGAAATATAATCAAGCATAGAAGAATAAGAATAGTTTTGTGTTGTAACACCTATTTCTTTATAAGCCTCTTTTAAGATTACTCTTTGATCATCAGAGTCCATCACAGTAAAATTTCTAGGATATCCCATACTTAAAATATCTTCTCTTAAAATTCTTACACAAAGGGAATGTATTGTGCTAATCCAAGAAGATGTATTTTCATCCTTTAAAATCCTTCTAATTCTATCTTTCATTTCATTTGCAGCTTTATTTGTAAAAGTAATAGCTAAAATTTTATTTGGATAAACATTCAAATCATTAATTAAATGAGCTATCCTAGTTACTAAAACTCTAGTTTTTCCACTTCCAGCACCTGCAATTATTCGTACATACTGACTATCAGATAAAACTGCTTCTTTTTGGTTTTTATTCAATTTATTTAAATCAATCATTTCTCTTCCTCATAATACTATAAATACCTGCATCCTTAAAACCTATTTTCCTATACATGTTTCCTGCTATAGGATTATCAAAAAATAAACAACAAGTTTTATTTTCATTTATTAATTCCTTGCATAAGGATATCACAACTTTTTTTGCATAACCATTATTTCTATACTCTTCTAAAGTAAATACTCCAACAATCATTGCAGAATATGTTGATTCTGCACTAGTAGATGCAGCAGAAATTATTTTCCCATCTTTTTTAATAATATGAAACCTTTTTGAATTGTTTCTTATTTCATCCTTATATGCATCTACATTTATTTTATTTTTAAATACCTTTATTTCACTCTCTACTAATTGATCAATATCCCTATCTTCTCCTTTTACTACTTCTGAAGTATCAACTTCTTCCAATAGCTTATCTAAAGATAATAAATATGCTTTTTGAAGATAATATCCATCAATTATATTTCCACATATTAATTCATCATCTCCAGCATAATCTCCTATTAAACCCTTAGTATCTAACTTTTTAATGAAATCAAGATCTATTTTACTGTCTTTTTTTCCTGATATAACTAAATGATCATAATATAAAGTATATACAATATTGAATTTCTCTTCCCTATCTAAATATACTTGAAGATTTTTACTATCAATTTTACAATTAATAATATCTTCAATAGCAAATAAATTCATTGTTTTATTAAACTGCAAAAAATGTAATATTCTGTCTCTATCTTTTTCTTTGGCTCTATAAGTCATATGTCTATTATAGTTCACTAGTAACTTTAACTCTAGGTAAAAATTAAAACTAACATGATATAATAATTACGAGGAATTTACTATGACAAAATTAGCACTAAATTGGAATGACTACGAATGTATTGATGCAGGAAATAAAGAAAAACTAGAAAGATGGAATGATGTAATACTACAAAGACCAGACCCACAAGCAGTATGGGATACTGATTATCATGCATGGGATAAAGCTGATGCAATATATCATCGCTCTAATAAAGGGGGAGGTTTTTGGGAGTATAATAAAAAAATTCCCGAATTTTGGACAATTAATTATAAAGATTTAAAGTTTAAAGTATCACCTACAGGATTTAAACACACTGGAATTTTTCCTGAACAAGCAGTTAACTGGGATTGGATGATGGATTTAATCTCTAAAGAAAATAGAGAAATAAGAATTCTTAATCTTTTTGGATATACTGGTTGTGCCAGTATGGCATGTTCAATGGCTAATGCTAAAGAAGTAGTCCATGTAGATGCAAGCAAAGGAATGATAAATTGGGCAAAAGAAAATATGGAGCTAAATAATCTAGGCAATAAAACTATTAGATTTATTTGCGATGATGTTATAAAGTTTGTTTTAAGAGAAAAAAGAAGAGGAAAAACATACCATGGTATATTAATGGATCCTCCTAGCTATGGCAGAGGACCCAATAATGAAATGTGGAAGCTTGAAACTCAAATTAACGAGCTAATAAGATCTTGTATAGATATATTAGATGATGACCCATTATTTTTCTTAGTAAACTCATATACAACAGGTTTTTCATCTATAGTATTATCTAACATTCTTAATTTATCTTTTAAAAATAAAAATATTGAATCTGGAGAAATCGGATTACCAATTACTAAAAATAAATTAATACTACCTTGTGGAATATATGGAAAAATGACAAATGATTAATATACTTTTTGAAGATAATCATTTATTAGTTGTAGAAAAACCTGTAAATATACCTGTCCAAGAAGATAGCTCTAAAGATAAAGATTTATTAACTATTCTAAAAGAATATCTAAAAGTAAAATATAATAAGCCTAATAATGTATATTTAGGTTTAGTTCATAGACTTGATAGACCAGTTGGTGGTGTAATGGTATTTGCGAAAACATCAAAAGCTGCATCAAGATTATCCAAGCAAATTCAAGAAAAAACAATGAAAAAAATATATAATGCAGTTATAGTTAATTCAAGTTTAAAAGATAATGGAACATTAATTGATTATTTAATAAAAAACACTAAAACTAATACTGTTTCTGTAGTTAGTGAAAATGTACAAAATTCAAAAAAAGCAATTTTACATTATAATATTTTAGCTAATGTTAATAATTTATCTTTAGTTGAAATAAATTTAGAAACTGGTAGACCACATCAAATTAGAGTACAATTTGCTAGTAGAAACTCTCCAATATGGGGAGATCAACGTTATAATAAAAATGCAATAGTCAAACAACAAATTGCACTATATGCTACAAGTCTTTCCTTTACTCACCCAATTAGTAAAGAAGAGCTAACTTTTAAAAATAAGTTACCAAATACATATCCTTGGAGTTTATTTATGGAGGAAAATTATGGCAAAAAGAAAATTAAGAAAAATTAAATTACCTAAATTTAAAACAAAAAGAAGAGTAAAAAAAGGACCTAAAAGAAGAATAAGAAAATCTTTTTTAGCTCTTATATTAGTTGTAATATTATCTATTAGTGGTTTAATATATATCCCTAGAATGGTTGATAATGGTAAATTAAAAGAATTAGGTTATTCAAGTGAAGAAATTAAGGCAATTAAAGAATTAAAACTCAAAAAACAAATCTTAAAAAATGAATGGTACTCAGATTATTTAGCTATTAGTATTAGAGATAAATCCCTCAAAAAAGAATATATTGAACTATATTTAGTATCAAATTCCATAGAAGAAGGTGACTTTCTCTTATACAATAGATTAATAGATAAAGGTTATTCTAAAGAACAGGTATTATCATTGTTTAAGAATTTAAGATTCTTTGAAATGACTCCTTTATTAGTATTTGATTATCAAAGTGATTTACAACCTTATATTGAAGACTGTATTGCAAATAAGGAAACCAATAGCGAGCACTACTTTGTGTTAAACAACTCTTATTATACACACTATGAAAATGCAACTCCTGTATCAAATCCAGATGGCATAGATATGCTAGTAAATAAAACATATCATCTAGACCAAAATTTTACTCCTTATCAAATCACACCACTATCTGTTCAATATGCATCAGAAGGATTACAACTTTCATCAGAAGCAGCATCCTCTCTAGCAGACTGGTGTAATAAAGCAATATCACTCAAAGATGAAATGACAGGAATATCACCTGTAAGATTTTATGCAGTTAGTGCATACAGAACCTATGAAAGACAAGAAGAACTATATAACAATTATGTAAAAGGAATGGGTCAAGAACAAGCTGATGCTGTTAGTGCTAGGCCAGGTTTCTCAGAACATCAAACAGGTTTAACAGTAGATTTAGCAGCTGTTGGTTCTGAAGGTATAAGTGCATTTAAAGATACCGAGGCATATAATTGGGTTATTGCAAACTGCACTGACTTTGGCTGGATATTAAGATATCCAGAAAATAAAACAAGTATAACAGGTTATGATTTTGAAGCGTGGCACTATAGATATGTAGGCATAGATCTTGCAAAAAAAGTTGAAGAATCTAATTTAACTTATGATGAATATTGGATGTTATATTTATCACCATGGAATGATGAGACAAACACATATCCAAAAGAAACTTCAAAAGATAAAAATCAATAAAAATTTAATAATTTAATAACTTTTGCCAAGTATCCAAATTAAATTTCTAAAACACAAATATAACTTGTAATGATAAGATCTCCCTAAAATACACAATGTTAATAAATAAGGATTAGATAAGGTACAATAAATTAGATACTAAGTTAATTAACAAAAGAAGAGATCTTTTCTTTTTAAATTAAAAGGAATATAAAAACATCTCTTTAAATTCATTAATGAATATAAAGAAGATGTTTTTTATTTAACTATATTTTTATTAAAGATTATCTCCATTAGATGAAATTACTTCTTTATACCAATAGAAACTATCTTTTTTATATCTATCAAAACTACCACTACCATCATTGTTTTTATCTACATAGATAAATCCATATCTTTTTTTCATTTCTCCTGTAGATGCACTTACTAGATCAATACATCCCCAAGGAGTATATGCAATTAAATCTACACCATCTTTAATAGAGTCACTCATTGCTATTATATGTTCTTTAATATATTCAATTCTATATGGATCATTTACAGTTTTATCATCATTTAATATATCATTAGCACCTAATCCATTTTCAACTACCATTAAAGGTATTTCATACCTACTATAAAATTCATTTAATGCAAATCTTAATCCCAAAGCATCACTGCTCCAACCCCATTCACTATATTTTAAATAAGGATTTTTAGGTCCCATCATTAAATTTCCACCTGCCATGTCCTTTATTTCATGAGTGGTATAACATCCAGAACCATAATAAGAAAAAGTTAATATATCTACAACACCTTCTTTTAAATCTACAAAATCACTTTCTTTAGTTTCTAATTCAACATTATATTTATTCCATATCTTTTTTGCATAGAAAGGATATTTACCCTTCACCATAGTATCACTAGTATAATAGATACTTTCATTTAAAGACTCTCTAGTTGCAAAAGCATCTTCTGGATCAGGTGTTAATGGATATTTAGCTCCACCACCACCAATCATGGCTCCTACAATATAATTGTTATCAATCTCATGCGCTTTTTTTACAGTTCTTGCACTGGATACTAATTGATTATGAAGTATTTGATAATCTTTTTTTATTTGGTCTTGTGGATAATTCAAAAATAAATCTTTTAACATTACTGTTGTATTAATTTCATTAAATGTAAGCCAGTATTTTACTAATCCTTTATATTCATTAAAAACAGTTTCTGTGTATGTATCAAATAAGTCAATTACCTTACGATTACTCCATCCACCAAGATTTTCTTCAATATATAATGGTGTATCATAATGACTTAATGTAACTAAAGGTTCAATATTGTATTTTTTTAATTCAAGAAAAACATTTTTATAAAAGTCTAGTCCTTTTTGATTAGGAGTCTTTTCAATTCCATTTGGAAAAATTCTAGTCCATGCAATTGACATTCTAAAGATTTTAAATCCCATTTCTGCAAATAAAGCAATATCTTCTTTATGTCTATGATAGAAATCAATTCCAGAATGATATGGATAGTAAGTGTCCTCAAAAACTGCACTTTTTGCTCCTTCAGGTAAACTTTGAAAAGGAAGTAATTTTCCTTTGTTTCCATCTTTATCTATATATGTTGAAAATCTAGGAATGTCAACTGTTCCTGCACTTTGTACATCTGTTTTAGATAGTCCTTTACCATCTACATTCCAAGCACCTTCACTTTGATTAGCGGCAATTGCTCCACCCCATAAGAAATCCTTAGGAAAATTATTTTGTTTCATCTTCTAAATCCTTTCCGTTGCTTTCAATAACTTTCTTATACCAATAAAAACTATCTTTTTTATAACGATCTAGTGACCCATTACCTTCATTATCTTTATCAACATAAATAAAGCCATAGCGTTTTTTCATTTCTCCAGTTGATGCACTTATTAAATCTATACAACCCCAATATGTATATGCAATTAAATTAACACCGTCTTCAATAGCTTCTGACATTGCTTTAATATGTTCACGTAAATATTCAATTCTATAATTATCATGAACTTCATTATTTTCATCAATTTCATCAATAGCACCTAAACCATTTTCAACTACCATTATAGGTAATTGATATCTTGCATAAAATTCATTAAGAGAATATCTTAAACCATCAGGATCAATTGCCCATCCCCATTCACTATATTTAAGATGAGGGTTTTTAGCTCCCATTGAAAAATTACCGCCTGCAGTTTCAACATCTTTTTTTGTAGTATTACATGTGCTCATATAATACGAAAATGTAACCATATCAACCTTACCTTCTTTTAAATCAATAAAGTCTTCTTCTGTTGCCTCAAGTTTAAAATCAAATTCATTCCATATTCTTTTTGCAAAATATGGGTATTCTCCACGACACATTACATCAGCACTATAATAAATACTTTCTTGTGTTTTAATTTGATTTAAAATAACGTCTTGTGGATCACAAGTTAATGGATATGAACATGGACCACCTGCAATCATGCATCCAACTACATAATTCGGATCTATTTCATGTGCTATTTTTACTGCTCTTGCACTTGCTACAAATTGATAATGTAATAATTGTAAAGACTGTCTTATTGCACTAATTGGATAATTTGGAATTAAGTCTTTCATCATTAATGCTGAATTTATTTCATTAAATGTTAACCAATATTTAACTAATCCTTTATATTCGGTAAAAATAGTTTTAACATATCTATCAAAATGACTTATAGTTTCACGATTATTCCATCCATTTAATTTTTCATCTAAATAAAGTGGAACATCATAATGCTGAATTGTAACTAATGGTTCTATATTATATTTTTTAAGTTCTTCAAAAACATTACGATAATAGTTTAATCCTTCTTGGTTTGGTTTTTCTTCAATTCCTTTAGGAAATATACGACTCCATGCAATAGACATTCTAAATATTTTAAAGCCCATTTCTGCAAATAAAGCTATATCTTCTTTATATCTATGATAAAAATCAATGGCAACATGAGAAGGATAGTATTCACCTTCTATGACTGTTCTAGTAATGTTTTTTGGTGCACTTTCAAATTGTCTGTATTTTCCTAAATTACCATCTTCATCTATATATGTAATGTATCTTGGATTTGTTTGTGTTCCAGCAGTTGTGACATCTGAAGATGTTAATCCTTTTCCGCCTAGGTTATAAGCACCCTCACATTGGTTTGCAGCTACAGCTCCTCCCCATAAAAAATCTTTTGGAAATTTACTCATCTTTTTCTCCTATTCTATGAATGTGAAAACATCATTAGCTTTAATATGATTTAATATCATAATTTCATCTTCACATATTCTTCCTAAAAAATTACGTTGATTATCAACAATCATATCTTTTAATACTATTTGTATTTCACCAGCATAATGTTTTAAATTATCATTTACTACTAATACATCACCTCTAGTGAAAACTGACTTATCTGTTTTTCTTTCTGGAATACTTTCATTTTTATATAAAAATCTTGTCCATCTTGATCTAAGCATATAATTTAAACAATCTCCTAAATCTGCATGAGTTGGATAATTAAATAATATTTCTTTTTCCAAGTTACTAATATCTTTAGCAAGATTAATCTTAAATGGAATTCTTGTTATATTTCCACAAGGAATATAATCTACCAAGAAATCCAACTCTTTTTTTAGTGGAATATTTACATATGCTTCTTTCATTACTTTATAAATAGCTTTAAATTCTTCTTCACTCGCATATGCATTTCCAATTAATATTTCATCTATATTTTTTAAGCTTAATGCATGTTTTAGTTGCACTTCAATTGGTAAATTACGATGATCTTCAATTGTACATAATCCATCACTAACAGGCCAAGGACCATGTGTTCCTTTTTCTTGAGAAGTAATAAAAAACGCTACTGAGACATCTTGAGATTTCCAATAATCATTTATTTCAGATATTACTGTTAAATCTGGTGCTGTATATCTTTGTGGATAAAAATTATGACAAGTAGAAATTTTTTTCTTATTAGCTCCATTTTTTATTGCATTTAATATTACATCTTTAAATCCAGTAGACATCTCAATTAGAATACCTTCACTATTATTAATAAGAATAGCATCGCGTTTATCATTATAGCTAAAATCCATTCTAATAATATCAATACCCATTTCTTTAAATACTGTTAAATCACTTTCAGTTGCATCTATTCTATTAAAGAATTCAGCATTACAATCTCCAGATACAACCATATTATATTTATGTGCTATTTCACAAAAATCACTAAAGTATTTTATTATTTCTTCTTTAGTTCCTAATACTGAAAACATACTTGTAAATACCTTTTCAAACCCATATTTAGATGCCATTTTTAAATAGCTATCAATATCTTCTAAAGTTTCTTGTTCTGGATATAAAGAGACTCCTAATTTAATCATATTCCCTCCTTTATTCAAACTTTATTTGAGCACTTTTTCTTAACATCTCTAGAGTTTCCATTACATCTAGTGTTGTATTTAAATATTCATTCATCAAATCATAATTATTTGAATCAATAATATTTTTAATTATTTTAAATTCATACAATAAAGAAGATACACTTTCATCTTCATATAATTTCATTTCTTTTTTCTTTCTTAATATAAGAGTTGATTTACTTTGTCCATAAGATGTATCAGTTTTTATATAACCTTTATAACCTTGAATAATATTAGAAGGAGGACTACTAGAGTCTTTTGCACCTAAGCATACTGCTTTAAATTCACCATAATCTAATATAGCAATACCTGATATATCAACATTATTAAATCCTAGATTAGGATAGTATTGCACACTCTTTGGTTTTTTAAATATTCCTACAACAAAGTGGATACAATATATATTAATATCATATAAGCATCCTCCTCCATATTTTAAATCAAATACTGGTAATACTTCTTTTTCTAAATATTTATCAAATCGTCTAGAATATTGTGAATTATTACATTGAATTAAACTAATTTGCCCTAACTCTTTTATATTCTTTTTTATATTATGATAATCAAGAGAATATTGTCTTGCTACTGCCTCAAATAGAAATAATTTATTTTTTCTTGCTATTGTTGCAAGTTCAACACTATCTTTGAAATTAGTTGTAAAAGGCTTTTCACATATAACATTTTTTCCAGCAATTAATGCTTTTTTAGTATATTCATAGTGTAAGCTATTAATAACAGCAACATACACTGTATCAAACTTATCACTTTTTAAAAATTCATCTATATTTGTGTATATATACTTTACATTAAAGTCTTTTTGTATTTTTAATAATTTATCTACAGATTTTTCTCTGTTGAAGATAGAATTTATAGATATTTCATTACTATCTTTTAAAACATCTAATACATAAGAAACCATTAAGCCAGATCCTATTACTCCAATTTCCATTTTACTCTCCTAATATTATATAAATAAGGCAAAACAATAAATTGTTTCGCCTTATATTACTTTATATCGCAAGTTTAAGCTTTTAATGCTTTAGCTTCTTCTAATTCTCTTTCTTCTTCTAATTCTTTTTCAACCATTTGTTTTTCATATACTTTATAGAATGGATAGTATATTACCTAACAAACAGGGAACATAAGTACTGCAAATATTACATTTCTTATATCTAGTGATGACATAAAATTTCCAAGAAAAACTGGTAAAGTTGTCAATAGTAATACTTGAGGTAAAGCCATTAATTCAAAGTGTAGTGCTAATGCCATTAATATAGCACAGACAACAGGTGCTAAAATAAATGGAATTAATAGAATTGGGTTATACATAATTGGAAATCCAAATACTGTTGGTTCATTAATATTAAATAAACCTGCAGGTAAAGCCGCCTTAGATATTGTTTTTATAGTTTTTGATTTTGATTTTAAGCCCATAACAAGTAGTGGTAAAGTATTTCCTGCTCCTCCTAAAAAGCCGTTTGCTCCAAATAGGAATACTGCATTATATACTAGTGGTTGTCCTGCAGCTGCAGCCATTGCATTTGTTGTGAAAGCTGAAATGTAAGGTACCATTAATACTGTAAATACAACACCTGATCCATGAATTCCAAAAAACCAAAATAATTGTGCAATAAATATAATTACTATCATTCCTGGTGTAGAAATAAATATATTTAAAGGTATAGATAATACATACATAATAAGGATTGGTAATGTAAGTGCTCCATTAGTAGCAATACTTAGTGCTGTAGAAATACCATACCAGAATATAATATTGATTAAAGCAGGTATTATTGAGTTAAATGAGTTTAAAATTCCTTCTGGTACAACATCTGGCATTTTAATAACCCAATTTTTCTTAATTACAAATCTTGAAATATTAACTGATACAATTCCTAATATTAATCCAACAAACATTCCTGTAGTTCCTAGTGCATCAATACTAATTGCATTGAAGAAACTTGCTCCACCATCAGCACTTACACTTTGAATAGGAGCTACTACTAAGAAGTAACAAACAATCGCTGTAAAACCTGCTTGAACTCCATTTAATTTAAATTTTCTTGCATGAGTATAAGCAATATTGAAAGTCATAAACAATCCCATTGAACCCATGGTCATTTGATAGATTGCATATAGTCTTATATAGAATTGTCCTTGTGGACTTAAGCCAAAGAATGTTGTTCCTAAAGCTAATGTAATCTGTATAATAGCACCAATCATGATTAATCCCATTGTTGCTCCCATACCTTGAGATATAGTACTAAATGTTGGACTATCAGATAATTTATCACTTATATTTTCTAATCCCTTAATAAACTTTGATTCAGCTAATTTATTTACAAAATTATCCATTTTTTATCCCTCTTTATTTTCTAGCAACGATTTTGCAAGTTTAATAATATTTTCAGCATTACCAATTGCATAATCTTGAGGTGACATAGCTCCAACAGGAATTCCAGAAACCTCTTTAATATATTTCATACGATTACGTACTTGTGGTGCAGCCAAAATTACATCATAATCTCTCCAACTATCTTCTACTGCAGGAGTGCCAATAGCATCAATTGTAATATCCTCGTTGTTTTCTTCTCCATATTTTCTAACTTTTTTCATAACTATGCTGCTAGATAAACCACCAGCACATACTAATAAAATTTTCATATTCTCTCCTTAATATTTTCTTCAAAACTACTCATTTTTTGATACATCTTAACCATTTCAGATATTAATTCGTGTGCTAATATCCCCATCATAAGATGATCTTGGGAATGAATTAATAAGACATTGATATCTGTTTTATTTCCATTTGCTTCTTGAACTAATAATTCTGTTTGTGCTTTATGAGCTCCTAAAGATGCTTTTTCGCTTTCCCTAAGTAAAGTTTTTGCTTTTTCAAAATCATAATTTTGTGCAGCTTCTAATGCTTCAAACGCTAAGGCTTTTGAATCGCCTGCACTTGCGATTATCTCCATTGCAATTACTTCTGAATCCATATATACCCCTATTCTATACTTACTTTTTGATGGCCATCATTTATAAGTGATTAAAATACAATATCACTATAAAAATATTGAAACGTATAGTCAATAGCACTCAATTTTACATTTTTTGGCTTTAAAATACTAATTTTCAAATAATTATACACATTATAGAAATAAATATATTATATATATAATAATATAAAAATGTGTATATTTTAGTATACACATCATTATTATTAAATTATTATTTCTATTATAGTTGCAAGTTCATCATCGTTGAATTCTACTTCCATCTCTTGTTCAAAAGGTGATAGAATTTCTTTTAATTTATGATATAACTTTTTATTATTTAAAATTACTTTTTCTTTATGAATATTTACTGGTAAAGCTTCATTTAATTTTAGTCTATTAATTGAACAAGCTATATGCATAAATAAACCCACTTCTTCATTTATAGTAAAATCATCTACTAATCCACTTATTTGACGTAATACCTTAGGTAGATAGCGTTTTAATTTTTTTAAATTTACTTTTGGTAATTGTTCATCGAGATACTCATACATTGCACTATAGTCAAACGACTGTGATACATCAACATCTTTAAGTGCTAATAACATAGGAAGCTTATCAACAGGTGTATCAAATATTTTTGCGATTGAAATAAATGGAATATTATGAAGCTTTGGATCGTAGGTTCCAACTATACATAAGATTTCTTGTTTCTTTTGTCTTTTATTTAGTTCACTTACTAATATCTTTGGATCTCCTACAGCAAGAGCAATAATATCTACACCGGATAACTGCAAGTTCATTTCTAAATATTGTTTAATTTGTAATGCTGAGCCTTCCCCTGTTCTACAAAGAGTTATGATAACCTTTTTTCCATCTTCAAGTCTTTTATATTCTTCTTTTAATGATGGGAATGATCCAAACCCTCGTTTTACAACATCATCATATACAGAATCGATTGTCTCTGCACTACTTAGCTTAATTGCACAGTCTAATACAATCATTGTAATAGGAATTTCTATCATTTTAATTTGTAATCCAGTTTCTAAAGCAATAGATTCAAGCATCGTTCTAATTGACCCCATATCGTAAATTACTAATATTCCACGGTTATTATCTATTTGCTTGCATTGATTTTTTAGGTCTTCGTAGGCCTCATTTATATCTTTATCTAATAACAAATCATAAAAATGAACATTTTGATTTTTGTATATCATATTTACAGTATTAACAATAGAAGATGCAATAGAACCATGCATTGCAATTAGAACTACAGGTTGATTTCTTCTAATTTGTTCATCTTCTTCTAAAATAAACATGGTTATAAGTATAATTTCATCAATTGATAAAACAGTATCAAATTCCTTTTCAAATTGTTTCATATAATTAGATGAAAAAGTGTATTCTTCTTTATGATTCTCAATAATTTCCATGATTTTATCATTTGATAAATTTTGTACTGTTTTTGTTTTGGACATTGAATCTTGAAGTTGTATACAAATACCATAAAATGTTGAAGCTGGAAATATTCGTCTAAATATTGTTGATGCTTCTTTTAAAAATATTTCAACAAAATCAATTATTTTTTGATCAACTACTTTTTTTAATATACTTCTATCAATTCCAGACACTTCTAAGTGTCTTTTCATATTTAAAAAATCACTTTCAAGATCTGCGCTAACTATGGTCATAATATCTTCATCACGTATTTTTCTTTCTTTTAAGTCTTTTGCTTTACGTTCAATAACTTCATAAATACTGTTATGGTTTTCAATATTAATAATAGATTCTTCTTTTTTTGTTGAACGTTTCCGTGTGAATGTATATGTGTAATTATCAGGTATTAATGCTTCAATTTGTTCTCTATTTCTTCTATAAAATATAAATCCCTTACGTACATATGAATGACAATCATTCACAAACACTCTTAAAGAGTCTGTATTACTATTTAATTCTCTTACAAATGCATTTGCACAACCTATTTTAATATCATTTTTAAGTTGCTTAACATTACCAAGGCAGCTGTAGAGTAGAAAACATCTAAGAAGTTCTGAATTTATTCTAATTTCCTTATTCATTTTTTCAGCTTCATCTAAAAAGAAATGTTCTACTAGTTCAAGCCTTTCTTTTAATGGTCTTTCTACTAGTGAAGGAATCTCAATATGAATTGGGAAATTTTTATAGAAAACATCATTTGTAATATGTCTTGTATTTGAATTTATAGAGCAAATTAGTATTATATTTTTATATTTTTCACTGTTAATTGCCTCAAATAGTCTTTTCTTTACACTAGGTGTTAAAAGGTCAATATGATTGATAAATAAAACTCCATTTTTTGCAGTATCAAAAGAGGAATCAATCTCAAATAAACCTTTTATTTGTTCTTCTTCATTATTTGCATAAAAACTACAGTTAAATTTTATAAATGGTGCATCACTAGTAATAATTTCTTGTTCTAATGCAAACTCATACATCAATGATGCAAAATAACTAAGACCAGATCCAGCTTCACCTATTAATAGTGCATTGATACTATTTTCAGGATACAGTATTGCTGCTTTTGCAAGTTGAACTGCATTTTTTAAACTATCATTATTTCCAATTAATTTATTAAAAGATAATTCTTTATCTATATTATCATTATTCATTACACGATAGATAACTGGTTTTCCAGAATATTTGATTACTTTTTTTTCCTTAACAAGTGTATTTAATATACTAGATGCATTTGAGCGTTGCATATTCAAAGCTTTTGATAATTCAGTTGTAGTAAGCCCCTTAAAAGAATTATCTTTATTTTCCATATTATATAAATAAGATAATACAATTTCTTTTTTTGACTTCATACAGACACCCCCTTGTAATAATATCATCTTTTTTTTATTAAAAAAAAGGACAAAATTATATAATTATATAATATTTATACAGATACACTTATATTTATACACATTACTAAGATAATATAAATAGTAATATTAATTTATTTATCAAATATTTATTAAATATGCTTTAAACTTAGTTAAAATAATCAAAGATACATATGGGATATATTTTCCTACATAAAAATTTTTGTTTTCTCCCATTAAAAAAGCTCTCCTATTTATAGTATGTTCTATATTTATAAAATTTACTTTTAGAAGAGCGTATGAATTCCTCACATTTAAGATATTTTATTTAATTATATTATTATTTATAAAACATTATCCTCTATAAATACTGCAACAGCATCCTCATCACAGCTCAATCCAATATACTTTGCAGCTTCTTTTGCATCTTCACTTCCATTAGACATACAAACACTGTGTCCTACTTCTTCTAACATTGCTACATCATTAGAAGTATCTCCAAAAGCAAGTATATCATCTAATTCAATACCCATTTGTGTAGCAATGACTTTTACACCAATATCCTTTGCAAGTAAAGGATTATTCATCTCAAATAAATCTATAGCTGTTTTAAATCCAATATATCTATCATCTTTAGTCTTTTCATAAAATGCTTCCACTTCTTCCATTAGTTCTGGTTTAACAATAATCATTAATTTAGATTGTGGACCTTTTGTCATTTCATTAATATCATTAACAAAAACAGGTGTAGCAGTTCTAGTTGCAACTCGTTCAACATCTTCGCTCATTCTAGAAACATGTAAGCCAGTATCATCATAATAACTAGCAATATGGCCTTCATCTTCATAAAGCTTGATTAATTCTTTTACAGTTTCTTCATCCAATGTATAACTAAGTACATGTCTATTGGTATTCCAATTTAATATTTCTCCACCATTCATTCCCACAATGTAATCACAATTATCTTCAAGGTTCCATTCTTTTAAAAGTGGTTTAATACCACTAATTGGTCTTCCAGAACAAAGTGCAAATTTAATACCTTTTTTTCTTGCTTCTGCAATTGCGTTTACAGTTCTAGGTGTACATTCGCTTTTTGAATTAATCAGAGTTCCATCAATGTCACTAACAATTAGTTTTAAATCTTTAATTTTTTCCATAATTACCTTTCTAGAAATTTTAGTATTTCTTCTTTATTATTCTCCATGTCTTCAATTCCTAATTGATACATTTTTTCTAAATTTTCTTTATCACCACTAAATCTTTTTACTGGAATTATTATAGAAGGTCTAAGAAAATAAGCCTTACCCTGTTTTTCTAAATCTTCAACAATATCTACTTGTTCATAATATCTTTTATGTCTAATATTATAATCATCTGCAAGTTTTGGATATTTTAAAAAATTCAATTTCATAAATGTTCTCATGAACCAACCAGCAGCTTTTCTAACATATCCTTTATGCTTAGTAGAAATAACAAAATATTTATCACATCCAACTTCAATACTTCTTTCAATTGGAATCATATATCTAATGCCGCCATCTAGATATTTATGACCTCTATAATTTACTATTTTACCTGCAATTGGCAAAGAACAAGTAGCCTTTAAAAATTGTAATTTTTCATCAAGGTATTCTTTACCTTTAAAAAGTGCTTCTCCCTTTTCACAATCATAAATACCCATTTCAAAATTTAAATCACTATTAATTAAAGGTTTAACATCATAACCTATTTCTTTATATAAAACTTTATCAAATATACGACTATAGGCAACTAATCTTCCTTCAGTTAAAAAAGCTCTAATTCCTACATAATTTTTATCTGTCATATATTCTACTGAAATATCATGTAAATATGTTTGATTTTTTAATAAAAAACTACAAACATGTACTGCGCCAGAAGATATTCCAACACTATAATCAAATTCAATATTATTATCTAAAAACCAACTAAGTGCTCCTGCAGTATACGCTCCACGCATACCCCCGCCTTCAAGAACCAACCCTACTTTACTCATTACTTACCTTCCTTTAGAAATTTATCTGTTTGGTATTTTAAGAAATACTCCTTTTTAATCATATCATAAAATATGCCAGCCTTATTCTCTGTTATTAATTTATGTGGACATATTTTACCAGAAAAATCCTTATGAAGCTTTACATCATTAATATCTAATTCATACTCATGCATTAAGTATACAATTAATTTTACACTATTTTCCAATGTTTTATCATAATCACCATCAACATTTACTGCCATTTCAATTCCTATGCCATTCATATTGCCACCATCTTCACTTCTTCCATCACCTGCATGCCAGGCAATTTCATTATCTGGTATATTGTGATAAATAATATGGTCATCCACAGTATAATGCCATCCATTTATATTATCGCTATTACTAGTTAAATATTGAGAATGTTTTAGTGCACCAGTACCAATATTTCTATTATCAGTTTCATGTACTACTATATATTTTATTAGTCTATGTTCACTTGGTCTTCTATCACTTGATTTATTTAGAAAATGAGTTGTAATTGTTATACCATCTATATATGAAGGAACAACCGTTTCACTATAATAGTATCTTTCAATAATTATTTCTTCTTCTTGTTTAAAATTCTTTATATTATATACTAAAAACACAATTGTAATTATTAAAAGAATTATAATAAATATCATTAATTTTTGAATTTTTGTTATACGACTATTTTTCATAACAATGGGGCGAATAAATTTAATATTCCGCGTACTATTTTAACAATTATATTTACATTCTTACTCTCATCAATACTTACCAAATGACTCATTTCAAAAACAGCCATTTGATCTTCATACATATCTTTTATTACTGAAGAATTATATATTAAAACTCCACACTCAAAATGATGGAAATAGCTTCTAAAATCCATATTTACGGTACCACACATTCCAATTTCATCATCAACAACTATTAATTTAGAGTGTATAAAACCTAAAGTATATTCATATATTTTTACACCAGCTTTAATTAAATCATGATAATTATGTCTAGTGATTTGAAAAACATATTTTTTATCTGGAATATGAGGAACTGTTATCCTTACATCAACACCGTTTTTTGCTGCAAGAGCTAATGCGTTTCTTAAATCATCACCTATAACTAAATATGGTGTATGTATATAAATATATCTTTTGGCGTTTGTAATAAGGTTTAAATGTATATTTAAAGCAATATCTTCACCATCAGTTGGAGAATCATAATATGGTTGTACAAAAACATCATTTTCTACTGGTTCACAAGGAATTCTGTACTTTTCATAATCAATATTATCGCACTTTAGATATCTATATATTTGAAAAAACATCATTGTAAAAGCCCACACAGCTTCTCCTTTTATCATAAATGA
>JAAZCQ010000001.1 GCA_012513225.1 Erysipelotrichaceae bacterium | reverse complement strand
TTCTTGCTTCTGGTTTATTTTTATTTAGCTCTTCAACTTCATGGGACTTATATACATATAATAGAAAATCATGCAACTTTTTAAAGCCTGTTGATAATTTACATTATTATGCAATGCAAGATATGAAATTAAATAAAGTAAAATATTATGATATGTGTGGTTTTAGTGGATCAACTGATAAAAGTGATCCTTACTATGGATTATATAGCTATAAAAAATCCTTCAATCCTGAGTTTACAGAATATATTGGAGAATTTGATTTTATAATAAATAATTTAAAATATAAAACTTATCTAAAAATAAAAAAAGGATTCAATCGCCTTTATAGAAAATTAAATTCAATAATCTATAAAAGGGATTAATCCTTTTTATTTAATTCTGTTTATTAAATAAGGAATTGCCTCTTCAAAGTTTGCACCGTACCATCTAGCATCCTTATCATTTAAATTACATTTCATACATTCACACACAAAATCTGTTGCTATTTTCAAAGACTCTTTCAAGCCCTTTTCATTAACATATGCTCCTGTAAAAGCACTAGCAAATATATCACCTGTTCCATGTAATGCAATAGGTAATTTATCATTATAATATTCAAAATATTCATCTGTATCAGATATGTATGCCATAACACCTAATTTTTCTTCTTCAAAACTTACCCCAGTAAGTATAGGGTATTTAACTCCTAATTTAAATAAACCTTGTAAAATATCATAAATATACTGTTTATCATATCCACTTTCAATATAAGGCATTTTAAGCATAAAAGTAGCTTCTGTAAGATTTGGAACTACTATGTCAGCCTTTTGGCACAAATTTGCCATGTTATCAGCAAAATCTTGGTTAAATCCTGTATAGAATTTTCCATGGTCTGCCATAACAGGATCTACTATAATAGAATTTGTATCTGTCTTAAGAGTATCAAATAACCATTTCATTATTTCTATTTGTCTTAAAGACCCTAAATAGCCAGTATAGATTGCATCAAAATCTAAATCCTCACTTTTCCAATGATTTACAATATCTTTAATATCATCAGTTAAATCAGTAAACGTAAACCCCTTAAATGCAGTGTGAGTAGATAAAACTGCAGTTGGTATAATCGCAGTTTCCACAGACATTGCAGAAATAATAGGAAGAGCTACTGTTAGGGAACATTTTCCAACACACGAAATATCTTGTATAGTAACTATTCTTTTCATAAATTACCTCTTTTCTTATATTAGAATACAACTTTATTTAAAAATATCAATCTTTAATTATCATATACCCACCGCTCATAGGTGAACTTGCTAGCTTTGTATATATAGACAGTATGCCTGATTTATATTTTGATTTTTTAGGTTTCCACTCTAATTTTCTTTCATTTAATATAATATCTATTTCTTTTTTTGTTTTAATTGTATTTTCAATACCTATGATATCTAATCTTCTATTAGGTATATTTATCTCAATAATATCTCCTTCTTTAACTAAGGCAATTGGTCCACCTTCACTAGCTTCTGGAGATACATGCCCAATACATGGGCCCTTAGAGGCTCCACTAAATCTTCCATCAGTAATTAATGCAATACTTTTACTTAATACTGGATCAGAAGATATGGCTTCAGTGGTATAAAACATTTCTGGCATACCACTTCCTTTTGGACCTTCATATCTTATAAATACAGCATCACCTTCTTTGATTTCTTTATTTAGTATAGCTTTTATAGCCTCTTCTTCTGAATCAAAAGGTCGTGCTTTTAATATTGCTTTATGCATAGATTTTGGAGTAGCACTATGCTTTATAACTGCCCCTTCTGGTGCTAAATTACCATAAAGAATTGCAATTGCACCATCTTTACTAATTGGATTATTAAAACTTCTTATCACATCTTCTTTTTTTATTCCTTTTAATTTCATAAGAGTTTCACAGTGTTTATAAAATCCATTATTTTTTAAATCCTCTAAATTTTCTTTTAAAGTTTTTCCAGTTACAGTCATTACATCAAGATGTAAATAATCTTTGATTTCTTCCATTACAGCAGGAACTCCACCAGCATAATAAAAATATTCTGCAGGATATTCTCCTGTTGGTCTTATATTTAGTAAGTAATGAGCATTCCTATGTAATTTATCAAATAAAGTTGCATCAATTTCAATTCCAAATTCTTTTGCGATTGTAGGTATATGTAATAAAGAGTTAGTTGATCCTGAAATAGCCGCATGAACATATATGGCATTTTCAAAAGATTTATAAGTCACAATATCACTAGGTTTTAAATCTAATTTAACAAGTTCTAATATTTGTTTTCCCACCCTATCACATACATCTTTTAGCTCATCACTTATTGCTGGCATTAAAGCAGTTCCAGGAAGCATTAAACCAAGTGATTCAGCCATTATTTGCATAGTACTAGCAGTACCCATAAAACTACACGCACCACATGTTGGACATGCGTTATGTTTATAATAATCAAATTGTTCCTTTGTAATTTCATTTCTTTGATACATTGCACTATATTTTCCAATTTGCTCTAATGTTAGAAGGTTTTCACCTGCATTCATTACTCCACCAGTCACAAAAATACTAGGAAAATTATTTCTAGCACAACCCATTAATAAAGCAGGCATCCCCTTATCGCAGCTTGCAATATATACAGCTCCATCAAAGGGTGTTGCTTGACCATGTATCTCTACCATAGCTGCGATTATGTCTCTTGATACCAAAGAGTAATTAATTCCATCATGACCTTGTGCTTCACCATCACAAATATCACTCACAAAATATCTTGCACCCTTACCATTGTTTTTATAAATAGAATCACAGACTAAATTACTTAATTCTAATAAATGAACACTACCTGGGTGACTATCTCCAAAAGTAGATTCAACCAATATTTGTGGTTTTGATAGATCTTCAACACTCCATCCTGTTCCAATTCTTAATGGATCTAATTCAGGAGCTTTTTTTCTTAATTCTTGACTTTTCATATTATACCCCTTTAAAATACTCATCTTTTAAAATAGAATACATTGCCATATCACATATTCCTGAAATACTAATAGCTCTTTGCCTTAATATGCCCTCAAACTTCATACCTGCTTTTTCCATAACTTTTCCTGAATTAGGATTTTCTATACAATGTTTACAAGCTATTATATTCACTTTTATCTCTTCAAAGAAAAATTTGATTAATCTATTTAAAGCTTCAGTAGTAATTCCTTTTCTCCAATATTTTTTTGAAATACAATAACCAATTTCTACTAACTTAAGTTCATCATTTAAATTTACAACACTTATACTTCCTATTACTTCATTTATTTCTTTTAATTCAATTGCCCACTGATAAAAAGTGTTTTTATCATAATTATTAATCCAAAAATTAATAATATCCTTAGTTTCATTAATTGAGCCATGGGGATGCCAAGTTAGATACCTACAAACATCTATATCATTTGCCCAATTATTAAACATAGCATCACAATCTTCTATTTTAAATTTCCTTAATATTAATCTATTTGTCTCTATCTCTTTAGTTCCCAAATATTTCATACTATCTCCTTTTTTAAGATTATATCATTTAAGTTTTAAAGAAAAAGAATAATCGTTTAGTGATTATTCTTAAATTAATTTAAAATGCTTAAATGCATTATATATTCCATCTTTATCTACATCATCAGTAATATAATCTGCCATAGCTTTTATCTCTTCACCACCAGAATTTACTGCTACTCCTATATTACAATATTCAAGCATTGGAATATCTATTTTTGCATCTCCAAATGCTATTGTGTCTTTAACATCCATATTTAAATATTTCAAAAGTTCATCAATAGCATGTGCTTTTGTAATATTTGCAACTCCTATATCTCCAAACAAAGCGTGTTCTCCTACACCTCCCCAAGTGCCTACTTTTAAATGTGAAAATCTTTCTAAAGCATCTAGGTAATCTTGATAAGAATTTAATATAAAACTAACTTTATTTAAATCATCTCTATATAGATTTTCACCCCATATCAAGCCATGTAAAACATCATCCACTTCTATATCTTGATAATTTGTTGCACCTTTTCCTTTTGAATATTCTTGAATTGTTTTTTTACCTACTTCTCTAAATTTTTCACTTGGAAATAATCCATTATTACTTTCTAAATAAAATTCTAGATTTTTACTTTTTAGCCAATCTACTATATCTTTTGAATCTTCTTTAGAAATTACTTGATGCATAACAACTGTTCCATTATGATCAACATAACTACCATTACCACCTATCATTCCATCAAGCCCAATATCCCATATTTCTGCAGGTACTTCGGCTTTACTTCTACCTGTACAAATATAAACTAAATGACCATTTTTTCTTGCCTCTCTTATAGCAGTTATTGCACTTTTAGGTAAAACATTTGAATAATCAACAAGTGTTCCATCAACATCTATAAATATTACTTTTTTCATAATTTTCTCCATATAACTAATATACCATTAATATCAACAAATTTGCTTGAAATAAATATTCTAAAACATATCAATCTAATTAATATTTTTAATTTATATAAAACCTTATAAATTTGAAATTACTATTGTATTAGATAATGATTCATAAAAATAAACTTTTTTCCCTTTAAATATTCTAATAATAAAATAAGCTATTAAAAACACGGTATAACAAACCAATAAAATAATGCATAGAAATAACGTTGATTTATTTTCACCAATTAGACTAACAGGTAAATAAAATAATGAATATATTAAGTTTATAAAAAAATAAAAAGATAATTTTCTAATTAAAACTTGCTTAATACCAAGTTTTTTTTGTTTTACTTGTAACTTTAATATTAACAAATTTATATCCTAAAGTTTGTCAATTTGTATTTAACATCATGAGTGATGTTACTATTGCAAATATAAACATAATAATTAACTCATTTTTAAGAAACAAACTAATTACAAATCTGATTGTAATTGTATCAATTATGTACGTGATTAATCTTTGAAGTAATGAAACATTTTTTGCTAGCTGATTAACTTTATAATCTATTTGTTCCTTGGTTGGAAAAAATATACTAATAATGGTGTTAATAAATACCCAACAAATCCACTAACCGTATTTAAAATTAAATTATCAACATCAAACAAACGAAAAGCTCTTGGTTATATCCAAAAAATACCTGTTAATTGAGTAATCTCAAAAAATAAAGATAATAAAAATATTGCTAAAATAGTATAAAATAAGCTTTTTTTATAATAATATCTTAAAAATATTAAAGATAGGCTATACACCAACATTTTGGCTTAATACATTAGCATAAGTATTAGAATCATTTAAAACAAGTTATGTTTCTTTTATAAAAACATTAACAAAACTCCATATTTCTAATATCATAACTAAATAATAAAAAATTGTAAGAAAATAAAAAAACATTTTATCAATGTTTTATTTTGTCTATATAATCTGGCAGGGGTGGAGAGGATCGAACTCCCATCTGCGGTTTTGGAGACCGTCATACTACCATTGTACTACACCCCTACTATGGTGACTCGTACGGGATTCGAACCCGTGACTGGCGCCGTGAAAGGGCGCTGTGTTAAACCGCTTCACCAACGAGCCATGTTGCCCTAGTATAATATCATAATTTAAATACTCTAACAAGCTTATTTTTAAAAGTAATATTTAGTATCTATTTAATTACTATATTTTTAAATTATATTAATTTATATTAATAATTCTTATTTATGAATAGATATTTTTAAATATCTATATGTTTTAAGTTATTCATTGAGAATTCTATTTTACCAATATATAATTATTTTTAGGGAGATATTTATGAAAAAAAAGACGAAACCAAAAGGAGTCTCTATTGGACTTGTGATTACAATTGTTATTACCATATTTATTAGTACAATTGGTATAACAGGATATCTATATTATAAAGAAAAATATAGAGGTAGTGCAGTATTTTACTCAAAAGAGTTAATTAAAAATTTACCTGAAAAAGGGTTAGAAAAAAATATTGCTAAATTGTTTTATAGTGAAGAAGAAATAAAGTTCATAAAAGATGAAAAATCAATAAATTTAGAAATAAATCAAAATGAAAATAGCCAAGATGAAAATAGTAAAGATGATGGCATAATAATACATAAAATAAAAGGCCCTACATATCAAGCTATAATGATGGAAGTAAAAAATCCTGAAGATGTCATTGTTGCAATAAACCCCAATTTAGATTCTTCAGGTGCAGGTTTAGCATTAGAAGACTATATAGAACTACATGATGGTATTGCAGGTATTAATGCTGGTGGATTTGAAGATGCTGGAGGAAGTGGAAATGGTGGTCAAGCCTGGGGCATTGTTATTTCTGATGGAAAACTAGTTTCTGGACATTTAAATGATTTTACTTCTGTAATAGGTATAAACTATGACAATAAACTTGTTGTAGGTGATATGTCTGCAAAACAAGCTTTAGAATGGAATATAAGAGATGCTGTTACATTTGGTCCAATATTTATTGACCAATTTCAAGTCGTATTTAAAAGTGGAAGGCATCCTGGATTAAACCCAAGAACAGTAATAGGACAAAAAGAAGATGGAACATTCTTATTATTAGTAATAGATGGTAGGCAACCAGTATCTTTAGGTTCTACATATCAAGATATAATTGATATTATGTTAGATTTTAATGCTATGACTGCAGCAAATTTAGATGGTGGAAACTCTACTGTAATGGTTTATGATGGAAAAACTATAAATTCTACTGTATCAATATATGGTGCAAGAAATCTTCCCACTGCCTTTATAGTAAAGAAAGGAAGTAAGTAAGATGAAAAAAATTAAATATGGATTTGTATTAACTATTATTAGTATAGTCTTAGCTTTATCAATTACTTCTAGCTTTTTTATCTTAAACAACCAAAAAAAGAAACTAACCATAGCTGAAAGTCATCATCCTGAAAGTGCAATAAGTACATATTTTAAACAAATTAAAAATAATAATTTTGATAATATATTTGATGATTCATTAAAAGTAGAATCACATTTAAATTCAAAAAAAGATTATATTGAAGCATTAAAAAATATTTATAAAGATGTAGATATACAAAAACTTAATTATATAAAAAGTGAAGATAATCTATACCAAATAGTATATGATAATAAGCTAATTTCTAGTTTAAGATTAATAAAATCTAATGATAGTGAATATATTGTTAGTACAATATTTACTAGTGGTAATGATTATATTATACAAGCACCATCAGATATAACTATAATGATTAATGAAAATGAATTAGATAATTCTTATATTATCGAAAATAATGTTGTAGCAAGTAATTTTTTAGGATTAACTAATACATCTGATTCTCCAAAAGTTAATACTTATGAAATAAAAAACTTGATTAATGAACCAGAAATAAGTACGAAAGAATCTGGTTATTCAGTTATAAAAGATGTGTTAAATGATTATTATTATGTGGGTAAAATTGCTAGTAATAACTTAGATACAATATTTGAAAATGCTGCAAAAGCTGTAGCAAAATATCCTACAAAAGACGGTGGATTATCTAGTATTCCAGCAATTACAAATAGCGATTTTTATAATAGAATTAAAACTTTAGATAATCAATGGTATGCTCCACATGGAATTTCACAATTTTCAAATATAAATGTTAATAATGTTATAATGCAAAGTGATAATAGTATGATTGGTAATATTACAATGGATTATTTAATTTCTTCATCAAGTGCAAGTAAAAATTATCATATAGGATATCAAATTACATTTTTAAATATATCAAACACATGGAAGATAGCAGGTTTTGCAATAGATAATGATTTAAATCCACTAAATAAGGAGGAATAATTATGATTGATTATGCACAAGGCACAAATAAGCAATATCATATTGGAGTTGGAAAAGAAGATATAGGCGAATATATAATCTTACCAGGAGATCCAAAAAGATGTGAAAAAATTGCAAAATACTTTGATAATGCTGTTTTAGTAGGTGATTCTAGAGAATATGTTACTTATACTGGTTATATAGATAATACAAAAGTATCAGTAACATCTACAGGTATAGGTGGTCCAAGTGCATCGATAGCATTAGAAGAATTAGTAGCATTAGGTGCACATACATTTATTAGAGTAGGTACCTGTGGTGGTATGCAAACAGATGTAAAAAGTGGCGATATAGTTATAGCAACAAGTGCAATTAGATTTGAAGGAACAAGTAAAGAATATGCACCTATTGAGTTTCCTGCAGTTTCAAATTTAGATATTACTAACGCATTAATTAAAAGTGCGAAAAAATTAAAACAACCCCACCATTATGGAGTTGTTCAATGTAAAGATTCTTTTTATGGGCAACATAAGCCCAAAGCCCTTCCTAATTCACAAGAACTATTAAGAAAATGGGAAGCATGGATTAAACTTGGGGCATTAGCATCAGAAATGGAATCTGCAGCATTATTTGTAGTAGCAAGTTATTTAAAAGTCAGAGTCGGAGCTTGTTTTCTTGTTGTTGCCAATCAAGAAAGAGAAAGATTAGGATTAGATAATCCACAAGTCCATGACACAGATATGGCTATTAAAGTAGGAATAGATGCATTAAGAGAAATAATACGACAAGACTCTGCTAATCTACTAAAATAATCCTTCCATCAACTTCACATCTCAAATGACTATGAGTCGATAAATATTCATCAATTAAATCAAGACAAGAGGTAGAAACAACTCTTGGCTTTTTTATTAATTCTGCTTCTTCAAAAGATATATCAAAGAATTCTTTTAAATTAGCATAATGATAATTTTGTATACCAACAGTTAACACATCCTCGTCTTCTATTTCTTTACCATTAAATTTACAATTTATTATTTCTTTATTTGATTTTGAATAGGTAATTTCTACACCCTTAGAAACTTGATAAAATTCGGTATGCCCCTTAAAAGCTTCTTCTCGTAGCATATGTGAAATAAATCTTTTAAATAAGTAACCATATAAATAAATCATATATACTGCATCATCATATGGAAAAATTTCTTTTAAACTAATATATTGAACAATCGGACCTAACTTTTCTCCTCTTATACTTCCAGATGCAACTAGCATAATATCTATTTCTAGTGTTTCTTGAATTATATCAGAAAAGAAATTTCCAAGACTTGTTTCTTGAATTCTAGAAGGATGTGTTAATACAATATCTAGTTTTGTTACAATTCTTTCATATTTTGAATCAACTTGGCTTTTATAGTGAGCTAATATCTCTTCCATTTCATAGTCTCTAGGCTTACTATCATCAATTTTTACTAGCTCCCAAGTATATGATTCAACACAGTTTAAATCAGTATCAATAGTAATATCAAATCTACCTATCTGATCTGTTCCATAACCTGCTTGTGCAATTAAAATGTCATTAACAAGAAGAGGTCTTTCCATAAATGTATGAGAATGTCCTCCTAAAATTAAATCAACCCCACATTGTTTATCAATTAATTCAGCAAGCTTAATATCACTTTCAATACCAATATGAGATAGAACAATAGTAAAATCTATATCTATAGATTTGTAGTTATTACAAATTCTAATAACCTCTTTTGCTGCTGCTTCTACGTTAATAAAACTACCAATAAGGTTATCTTTTTTTGCTGCAGCAACTATATCTTCAGTTATTATACCTATAAGCAAAATATTTAATCCATCTTGTTCAATAATTGCATATGGTTGAAATAATCTTGTATAAGAATTTTTAATATATAAATTAGAATTTAAAACAGGAAATTTTGCCATTTTTTCAATAAATAACAAATGAGCAATTCCATAGTCAATTTCATGATTTCCTATGGTAACTGCATCTGGTGCAACTAAATTAATAATTTCAATTGTTGATATACCCTTATATTCTGAATCAATTATAGACCCTCTAAACATATCCCCAGATATTGTATACAATACATTTTTATTCTCACTTCTTATTTTCGAGATATATCCAGATAACCTAGATATACCCCCACTAATTTTCCCTTCATTTTCTTCCTCAAAAAAATCACCATGTAAATCATTAGAATGTAAAACTATAAAATCTTTATATCTAGACATATCATCACCTTCCTCTAAGTATATTATAGATATATTATGTATAAGATACTATTGACATGTGGATATATATTATTAAAGATATTTACCCTAAAGTAAAAAAAACATAGTTTTACCTATATTTTTTTATTCATTAATCTTAAAGCCTCTTTTGCAACAATCCCTGTAACAATACCCATTGGAATTGCACCTAATAATAAATACGGCATAATCGCAATCATACCGGGTTGTTTATAAAAGAATATTACAACCAATACTTGTCCAAAACTGTGCATAATAGAAGAAATTACAGAAATAAAGATTAAAGAAGCTTTTAATTTTTGCCCAATAATTAAAGCAAAACTACTCAATATAACTCCTCCTAATGCTATCCAAAAAGTGGAGCCAAATATTAATCCTCTAAGTAAATTCCCAATAAACACTCTCATTATGTTTACAACAAGCATATCTTTTACGCCAAATTTGACAATAGTAACTAAAGCAATAATATTTGCTAAACCTATTCTTATTCCAAAAGGAAAAATATTACCTATAAATATAGATTCAAATATATTTAAAGATATTGCAATTGCACTTAACATTGTAACGTATACAAATTTTTTTGTCTCACTCATTCTCATTGAGGTTTTACCGATATATAGACTTCATTTGGAATACAAATAATTGGTAAATAGCTATCTACACTTACCCACCCTACACTACTACAAATATGATTAGGGCAATCTTCATTTATGACTCTCCACATGCCATCTTTTACTTCTATTTCCATATGTCCATATGAACCAGTAAATTCATATATTTTATCAATATTAGGATCAAATTCTAATATAACTTTTTCATTATGTACAACTTGTACAATATCTTTATTTAAATTGTTTGAATATGATCTATAAATAAATAACATCATAAACATAATTACTGCAAAAATAGATATAATAACAATTTCTTTTTTCTTCATAAATTACCTACCGAAAGATATTATAACACTTTTATTTACTTACCAAAACAGTTAAGTCTTTTGCCCAAATATAAGTAAATATTCTTTTCATTCCAAATATCAGTCTAACAAGTTGTTCTAGCTGTGTAATAAGTAATACAATCACAATATTATCTAAATTTAAAACATTAACTGAGAAGAAAGCTAATGGTAACCCTACAAGCCATACAATGCCTGAATCTAAAAACTGAATTATATTTGCATCTCCTCCTGATCTAAGTATGGAGAATATTACAAAATTATATAATCTCATAGAAAGTTTTACTGTAAAAACATAAAGTAAAGAAACAGCGAGTGAGTTAGTAACAGGATCACTTAAATTAAATAATCTAACTAAAGGCTTAGAAAATAATGCCATGAAGAGCATTAAAACTAACGCCATAACAAAAGAAAGACCAAAATGATAATTACTTTCTTCAATTGCTTGATCTATTTTCTTTGCGCCTAAAATATTTCCTAATAAAGACTGAACTGCACTTCCATAACCATATATTGCAAACATGAATAAATTACTTATTTGTAAACTAACATAATAGGCATCCATAGATGTTTTTCCTAATTGACCAAAAGCCTTAATAAATAAAGTACTACCTAAGCCAAAAAAACCTTCATTAATCATTAAAGGTATTATTTTTTTAGTAATTGTTATAACAAATTCTTTTTCAAAATGAAATGTTTCTTTAAAAGAACCTATAAAAGGCTGTTTTGTATAAATAGCATGTGATGCAAAAATAGCAACACTAACAAGAGTTGCAATAACAGTACCTAAAGCTGCTCCTTCAACTCCCATTTTTGGAAATATACCAATGCCATATATTAATACATAGTTTAAAATTGTATTAAGAAGCATAGTAGCTACACCTACTTTTAAGGTGAAACTAGATTTCTTCATGCTTCGATAAGTAGCTGAAAACGCAAAGTTTATACCATTTAAAATTAAATAATATTTAGTTATGTTCAAATATTTTACTGCATTTTCTACTATGACAGGCTCATTTATATAGAATTTCATTAAAAACTCTCCAAAAAAACTTGCTATAATAAACCAGAATAGTCCGTTTATAGTTGTAAGAAGTATGGAAAGTCCAAATGTTCTTTTAAGATTTTTATAGTCTTTAGCACCGTAAAATTGAGCACTAAACATACTAGTTCCACCAATTATCCCATATCCAATCATGCTAGAAAGTACGTCTACTTGCGCAGCTGTTCCTACAGCACTCACCATGCCTATCCATGAAACCATTACTGTATCCACAATTCCCATAGCACCACTTAAAACTTGTTGAAACATCAAAGGAAGTGCCATCTTTGTAGTTTTCTTATAAAATTCTTTATTTCCTATATATTTTTTTAAGTCCATGAATCAATTATATTAAACATAAACATTGTAATCAACTTATTTATTTTGATTATCAATTAAAAAGTCAATAGCTGTTAGATAACCTTGGAAGCCTTCACCTTTTATTTGTCTAACACAAAATTTAGAGCAATAAGATATTTTTCTAAAATCTTCTCTTTCATCAATATTAGATATATGCACTTCGACAACAGGTATAATAGAAACTGCTTTAATAGCATCTGCAATTGCAATGCTTGTATGTGTATAAGCTGCAGGGTTAATTACAATACCATCATATTTATCAAAATATGCATCTTGTATCCATGTAACTAATTTTCCTTCATAATTTGTTTGTTTAACTTTAACTTCAATATCTCTTTTCTTACAGTGATCTTTAATCATCTTTTTTAAATCATCATAACTAGAGTTTCCATATATTTCTTTTTCACGTATTCCTAGCATGTTAATATTAGGACCATTTAATACTAAAATTTTCATTTTCTATCAAACAACTTTCTTCTTTGTGTAGATTGAATAAATAATCTTCTCATCTCTTCAATATTTTCTTCAACTAAAGCCTCTTTAAAATATAATATTGATTCAACAAAGTCATCTATTTCACTAGCTAAATTATCTTTATTCATCAAAAATAATTCTGTCCATAATTTATCATTTATTTTAGCTATTCTTGTTAAATCTCTAAAGCTATCACCTGTATAATCTACTAAATGAGAATTTTCTTTTGTATTCATTAAGCTAACTGCAATTACATGTGTTAGCTGAGATACAAATCCAATCATTTCATCATGTGTGCATGGATCTAAAGAAACAACATTATTAAAGTTTAATATTTTGGCTATTTCTATAACTGTATTAATTGCTTCTTCACTATTATTTTCAGTAGGTACAACAATAAAGTTTGCTGGTTCAAACATACTTGTATCAGCATATTTTATACCACTCACTTCTCTTCCTGCCATTGGATGACTTGCTACAAATTCTACATCTTTTCTTAAAATTTTATTTATTTCTTCTAATACTTTTACCTTAATTCCTGTAACATCAGTAATTAATGCTCCTTCTTTGAAGTATTTTTGATTTTCTTTAATCCAATCTATAAAAGTAATTGGGTATAAAGCAAATATAACAATGTCTGCATCCTTAAGTAATGAAGGATCATCTCCTCCTTCAACAATCCAATTAAGTCTTTTTGCAAATTCGACTGCTTCTAAATCTATATCTATACCAATTAATTGATAGTTTGCTCTAGCCAACCCTTTTGCATAACTACCTCCAATTTGACCAAGACCAACAATAGCCATTTTTTTTGCTTTAGATATCATATTCAATTACCTCTATTCCTAATTTTCTTAAATCATTAAAGAAGTTTGGATAGCTTTTATTTATAGCTTCACTTCCATTTATTATTACTTCCTTATTTGCAATTGTAGAAAGTATGCTTAGTGCCATAACAATTCGATGATCATTATGTCCCTCTAGAGTTACTCCGCCTTCTATTAGTGTTTTACCTTTTATAAAAACTTCACTTTTATTGCTTGATATATCACATCCAAGTTTTTTTAACTCTACTTCCATAGCGTATATTCTATCTGATTCTTTTATTCTTAATCTTCCTGCATTTATAACATGAGTTAATCCATTTGCTTGAGTGGCTAAAGCCATAACAATAGGACCTAAATCAGGACAATCTTTTAAATCTATGGTAGTACCTTTTAAATCACTTAAGGTACTTTCATAAACTTTATCTTCTATTATTTTCCCATTCATATTTTTAACTATATCAAGAAACGCCTTATCACCTTGAAGAGAATTTTTATTTAACCCTTCTATTAATACGTCATTATTAATTAAGCCTAAAGCGCTAAAGAAGCTCATTTGGGAAAAATCTCCTTCAATGGAAATGTTGTTAGATATATATTTTTGATTACCCTTAATTTTAAAATTAAAATCATCAATAACTTCTATATATATATTAAACTTTTTAAGCATATCTATAGTTAAATCAACATAACTTTTTGACTCAAATGGTTCTTGTATGGTTATATAAGAGTCTTTATCTAATAAAGGAAGTGTAAATAATAATCCGGTAATAAATTGAGAAGATACACTACCATCAAGTATATATTTATCACTCTTAATTGGGCCTTTAATATGAAGACCATCATCTTTATATTCAAACATTAAATTTTGTTTTTTAAATATGTCTAAATATACATCTTGTGGCCTTTCCATCAATCTTTTACTACCTGTAAAAATTATTTCTTTACCACACAAAGAGAATATTGGTATTAAAAATCTTATAGTACTTCCCGATTCACTACAATCTATTATTGTACTATCTTTAATATCAAACTGGTTTACTCCTTCAATTTCTATAAATGAGTCATTTTTATTCATTTTTGCACCCAATTGACTCATACAAGCAATAGTTGTTGATATATCTACTGAATAATCTATATTAGAAATAATACTTGTACCACTAGATAAACTTGCAGCAATTATTGATCTGTGTGCCAATGATTTACTTGGTGGTATTACAATGGTATTTGTTTTATTCTTTGAAGGTTTTATTTTTACCTTCATAATATCTCTCTATCAACTGCCTGTGCAATTCTTTTAGATTTTTCAATTAATTTTTTAAATTTTTCAGGTTTTAGTGATTGAGCGCCATCACTCCAAGCACATTCTGGATTATTATGAACTTCTATTATTAAACCATCTGCCCCAGCAGCTATAGCAGCAAGTGAACTTGCTTCAACAAGTTTCCAATCACCAGTTGCATGTGATGGATCTATAATAATAGGAAGGTGTGTTTTTTCTTTAATAATAGGTATTACAGCTAAATCTAATGTGTTTCTTGTATATCTTTCAAAGGTTCTTATTCCTCTTTCACATAAAATGACATTAGGGTTGCCTGCTGCCATAATATATTCAGCACTCATAATCCACTCTTCAATAGTTGAAGATAAACCTCTTTTTAATAGAATTGGTTTATTAATTTTTCCAACTTCTTTTAACAAGTCGAAATTTTGCATATTTCTTGCTCCAATTTGTACTAAATCGACATGATCAACAAACTCTGATATTTTATCAGCACTCATTATTTCACTTACAATTGGTAATCCCGTAGTTTCTCTTGCAGCAACCAAATCTAAAATACCTTCATATCCTTTTCCTTGAAAAGCATATGGAGATGTTCTAGGTTTATATGCTCCACCTCTTAACATATTTCCTCCAGCATCTTTTACACTTTTTGCAATATCAATAATTTCTTCTCTTCCTTCAACTGAACAAGGACCACCAATAATAACAATAGGATTATTTCCTCCTACTTTTATATTGGCAACATCTATTATTGAATCTTCTGGATGAAACATTCTGTTTGCAAGCTTATAAGGTGCTGCAATTCTAGTTACATCTTCTACCCATTGATTTGCCTTAATTCTTCTATCATCTAACTTAGCAGTATCTCCTACTAAACCAAATACATTAAAATTGTCTCCATGAATAATATTTACTTGTAATCCTTCGTTTTCAAATTGGTTTATTAACTCATCTACTACATTTTGTGGTGCATCTTTCTTTAATGTGATAATCATAATCCTATCTCCTTCTTTATTTTTTCTATAGCTTTTTTTGTTGTTTGATTATTATCAATAATAATATCACTGTAATTATTATATAAAGACATTCTTTCTTCATATAATTTAATTAAATCATTTTTATTTTGTGTTAATGGTCTATTTTTTGATAATGATATTTTTTCTATATCTCTATCAAGAAATATAATTAAACCATTTTTTCTAAGGCTATTAATATTTTCAATATTTTTTACTACCCCACCTCCACATGAGATAACACAATTTGTTTTATCTTGTAGTGATTTTATAATTTCTTTTTCTTTTTCTCTAAACTTACCTTCTCCATAAAGAACAAAGTAATCTTTAATACTCATTTCTATATCTTTTTCTATCAAATAATCTATTTCTATTAATTCTAAATTATATATTTTTGATAAGCTTTTAGCGATTGTTGTTTTTCCCGCTCCAGGCATTCCTATTAAAACTATATTTCTTTTTTTATTTACTATTTTTTTTATTATTTCATTTATCTTAGAATCTTCTATTTTTATATCTTCAAAGAATTCTACAGCTTTTATAGCTTGAGCTACTAGCATGTCTATTCCACCTACAACCTTTACTCCCTTATTAATTGAATCAATCATTAATTTTGTTCGAAATGGATTATATACAATATCTATTAATACATTTACGTTATTAAATTTATTTATATCTATTACACTATCATCCATATTTGGAAACATTCCTACAGGTGTTGTATTAATGATACAGGTAATTTCACTTGATATTTTATAAAGCTCTTCATAAGTAATACTATTTTTTTTATTACTTGAACTTACTATATATAGCTTTATATTCTTAAATGTTTTCACCGCTTCTATAATGGCTTTACTAGCTCCTCCATATCCTAATACTGCAATTACTCCATTATCTAAGTTTACATTATTATTATGTAAGGACCAAAGAAATCCTTCATAATCCGTATTATGCCCTATAAGATTTCCATTTTCATTTTTAATACAATTAATTGCACCTAGTCTTTTTGAAATATCAGTTAATTCATTTAAATAAGGAATTACTTTTTGTTTATATGGAATTGTTACATTTAAACACTCAAAGTTTTTTTCTGTCAATAATAATTTAAGCTCATCTTCTTGTATATCGTATAAATCATAATTTTTTGAGATTATTTGCTTATGGATGAAAGGTGAATAGCTATGTGATAAAGGATGTCCAATTAATCCTCGCATATAGTTTTACTCCAATCTTGTCCATATCTAGTTACAATTAAATCTAGCAATACAATACTAATCATACAATCTACTACAACTCTAGCTCTATGAATTATTGCAGGATCGTGTCTTCCTGTAATTTCTAATGTTGTGTTCATATTAGTTTCCATATCTATAGATTCTTGTTTTCTAGCTATTGATGAAGTAGGTTTAACTACAGTTTTTACTATTAGAGGCATTCCATTTGTAATACCTCCATTTATTCCTCCATTATTATTTGTTGTACTTATGACTTTTTTATCTTTTACTCTTATAGGATCATTACTATTTGAGCCTTTCATATTAGCAAAATTAAATCCTTGTCCAAATTCAACACCTTTAATTGCTCCTATTCCAAATAAAGCTTTCGCAATGTTTCCTTCAACTGAGTTAAATAATGGATCACCAAGACCCTTTGGAAGATTTATTACAACAGTTTCTAATACACCTCCTAGTGAATCTAAATCTAGCCTTGCATCATCAATTATTTCAACCATTTTTTTAGATATTTTATTATTTAAAACTGCGAAATCTTTATTATTTAACTCTTCAAATTGATCTAATATATTTTCAAAGTCGAAATCGTCATCATATAAGTTATATAACTGTTTAATATGAGTAGAAATGTATATCTTTTTTTCTCTTAATGCCAACATACATATCGCTCCAGCAGCAACTATTGCGGCTGTTAATCTTCCACTAAAATGTCCACCACCTCTATAATCTTGAAAATTATAATACTTTATTTTAGCAGTATAATCAGCATGTCCTGGTCTAGGAATGTTTTTTGTTTTTTCATAATCAACAGACCTGGTATCTTTATTTTGTATTAGTAGTGTTAAGGGTGTTCCAGTAGTATAACCGTTAAATACTCCACTAATAATATTTGGAATATCTTCTTCATGTCTTTGTGTAGAAATATTCCCTTTTGCCCTTCTTTTACTCATTTGTAATTCAATGAAATCTTCATCAATTTTAATACCTGAAGGTAATCCATCTAAAGTAGCGCCTATCATTTTTCCATGTGATTCTCCAAATATTGTTAATGTTAAATTATTCCCAATCGTATTACTCATATTTAACAAAGTCCTTTCAAATCTTCTAATGATATTTCCTTTAAGATTGCATTTCCTATTGTATTAACTTGAACTACCGTTATGCTATGTTGACTTGCTTTTTTATCTTTTAAAGCATATTCATATACTTTAATTGGATCTGCATCATTTTCTATTGGTAAATTCAAGTTTAATAATATCTTCTTTAATCTTTCTCTTATTTTTTCATCCTCAAGTATTTTAATCATTCCCATACCAACACATTCTCCATGATAATAATCTTTTAATCCATAATAACTTTCATAAGCATGTCCTATAGTATGTCCAAAATTTAAAATTTTTCTTATTCCTGTTTCTTTTTCATCTTCTTCTACTATTGATTTTTTAATTAGTAATGATCTATATATGATTTCATCAATATTTTGCTTAACATTGCCTTTTTCAAATAGTTCAAACAATTCTTTATCTTTTATTAGTCCATGTTTAATTGCTTCAGCTAATCCTTCGTTATAATGTCTTTCACTTAGCGTATCTAACACATTCAAATCAATTATTACAGTTTTTGGTTGCCAGAAAGCACCAACACTATTTTTATAATCATTTACATTTATTGCAACTTTTCCTCCAATACTACTATCAATTTGAGCAAGTGTTGTTGTAGGAATATTTACAAAATCTACTCCTCTCATATATGAAGCAGCAACAAATCCAGCTAAATCTCCTACTACTCCTCCACCTAATGCTATAACTAAATCACTTCTATAGAACGATTCTTCTAGCATTATTTCTATGCAATGTTTATATGTTTCAAAACTTTTTGAACTCTCTCCTTGTTTAACAACTATTAAATGAGGAGCCTTACATTGTGTTTTTAGAATATCTATATATTGTTTTGGAACACCTTCATCTGTAATAATCATTACTTTTCTATTTAAATCTACATATTTATCAACATTTTGTAGGCTTCCTCTTTTATATATAATCGGATATATTCCTTGACTACTATTTACATTAATTTGCATATTTTTCCTCCTAATAAAAAACCATATGGCTATTATCCATATGGTATAAGTAAACAATTTATACTTTTACTAATAGACAATGCCAACAACTCAAAATGGGCAACCATCTACTAGTAGTGCCCTATTATCTAAAGTAAAAATAAAAATAAGAATTTTGAAGTAATTTAATCATACGTACCTCTTAATGATTATATTAACCTATAAAAAAAATAATGTAAAGTAAATATTTTCAGAAAATGTAAAAATAATGAAAATAGTGGATAATAATATCCACTATTTTTTTGATGCTACGTTTTGTCCTGCTATTCTTCCAAATACAATAATATCAGATAGAGCATTTCCACCTAAACGATTAGCTCCATGAATACCACCAGTAACTTCTCCTGCTGCATATAATCCAGGGATTATATTTCCATCAGTATCTAGTACATGTGCTCCTGTATCTATCATTAATCCACCCATTGTATGGTGAACTGTAGGAACTCTTAATGCTGCATAATAAGGTCCTTGATCAATTGGATCTTGTTTTAAAGTTCTTCCAAATTCATCTTCGATTTCACCTGCAACAAATTTGTTATATTCACTTACCGCATTAACAAGATTATCTGAATCTACTCCTATAAGCTTAGCAAGTTCTTCTAAAGTATCTGCTTTATATGCTCTTCCTTCTTTAACCAAATCACTAATTTTCTCATTGAAATTATTAATTTCTTCTCCAGTAGGATAATCATGGCTATCTAATATAGTCCACATAATTGAATCAGGTTGTTCAATAAGAGCTGCAGTCATAACATCTCTTCTTTCACCTTCATCAACAAATCTATTTCCTTCTTTATTTACAAATATTCTATTTTCAACACCTTGTTCAATATTACCACTTAAGCTTCCTGTTTCAGGATCTCCCATAGGTAATAATTGAATATATTCCATACCAACAAGTGCTGCATTTGCTGCAAGACCCATTTTTATACCATCACCAGTTGCTCCAGGATGATTTGTTGATTTTATATTTTCTCCTAAATCTTTCCAAAGTGTGTTATATTCTTGTCTCATTTCAATATTTTGACTAAAGCCACCTGTTGCCATAACTACTCCATTTGCAGCATTAATTGTAATTTTATTTCCAGTTTCACCAGTTGCAATTACTCCAACTACTTTATTGTCTTCTACAATTAATTCTTCTGCTTTAGTATTAAGCATTAAATCAATATTTTCATGTGTATCTAAATAATTTTGAAATGCAATAAAGAAACCTGTTCCAACTGGTTCTACGGGTTTATGTGCTCTAGGCCACATTCCACCTAATACTGTAAATGTTTCTTCTTCAAATTCCATCCCTAAAGATTGCATCCATTCTACTCCAGAATATGCATTTTCTACTAATGTTCTAATAAGTTCAGGATTTCCTTTTTCACTACCTCCCTCAAATGTTTGAGTATAGTGTAATTCAACTGAGTCCTTATTTTTTAATGCTGTTTCACTTCCTTCATCAACAGCATTCATTGCTCCTCCAGATAAAATAGTGTTTCCACCTATTTTAGGTTGTTTTTCTAATATAATTACAGAAGCTCCCTCTTGATTAGCAGTAACTGCTGCCGCAAATCCTGCTCCTCCTGCACCTATTACCACAACATCAACGTCTAATACAAGATCGTCTTCTTTATCTTTAGATGCACTAGCATTTTTAAGTGCTTCTACATCAAAGCCTGCTTCAGTTAAACATAATGCAACAGCTTCTAATACAGCATTACTTGTTACAGTTGCTCCTGATACTGTATCAATTCCCAAGCTTTGAGTTTCTACAATCTTAGCTGGTATTTCACTTATAGCTAAATCACTAACTATAGGTGTTTCTCCATGTTCAGTAACTTCAACTTTCTCAATTTTTTGGTCTGCTACTACAACTTCAACACTAACTTCTCCATTGTGTCCATCAACTGTAGCAGTATAAGTACCATCTTTTATAGATGATGAATCAGTAGTTGTATTAGAACTATTACATGCACTTAATGAAACTGTAAGTAATCCAACTAATAGAACTACAAAAAACTTTTTAAATATTCTCATTCTTTCTCCTCCAACCCATATAATAAAAGTTAGAGTGGCTCTAATGTCAAGAGTTTGTTATATTTTTAACAAAATATTATGAAAATTTACATAATCTTCATTTTCTGTTGTGGAAAAAATACATGTACTATAAGCATCATTAATATTATTAATATTATTCTCTTTTAAATAATCTTGTATAACAGTAAGAGTTTGTTTATCAAAATCATCTCTTGTATTCTTTTTAAAAACGGTATATAAATATTTTCCATCTGGAATTATTGTGAAACCCTCAATATCAATCCCTAATTCTTTTGCATCTTTTGTTTTAATATTTAGACCATAAAAATATTCTATATCTTGTAAATCGTTTATAGAATCTTTAGATATTCTACTAACCCACTTAACTAATGGAGAATATTTCATCAATTCATCTCTTTTTTCCAATATTTTTTTATCTGAATTAATAATTTCACCCTTAGAAAATTCTAATCTAGCATACTCCTCTTGGTGAACAATTATTACTTTATTTATATTTGCACTCATATATTTAAGCTCAAGCTTTGTTTCATCAATATATGATAAACATAATTCTTTATATATTATCTCTTTTTTTATCTCTTCCGTTTTTTTAGTAAAATTACTATTAATATAATCATAATCAAATGAAGACAAAATATCTAAAGTTTCTTGTAAAGAAAAACCCAAATTACTATAATTACAAGCCATATTAAAGCGTCTAGTATCAAGCACAGAATAATACCTATATCCAGTATTTTCATCAACTATAGGTTTAATAATTCCTAGTTTTTGATAATATCTTAATTTATAAGTAGTGGTTCCCAATAATAAAGCCATTTGTTTAATTGAATACTTCATATACTAATATTATATTATATAAAATATTAAAACATTAATTAATCGTAATTTATATATATTTATCGAATATTTTCCCAGTAATACTTGCTACTTGGCCAGTCATTAATTAAATTACTACTGTACCTATACCTATTCCAATTATTTTATTTAAAAATAGTAAAGATACTATAGAAGATAAAATTACCATCCCAACATCTACTATTATTTTCATTTTCCCAAAATCTTTTTTTAAAGCTGCGCTTAATTCATGTACAGCACCATCTGGTGGATTCATAATCAAATGCATGTTTACTGAAAAATAAACACCTACACCTAACATAATTGTTCCTATAATAAAAAAACTATTCTACTAAATAAACTTGTAGTTTCAAAAGGAATAAGATAAAAACATAAATCTACTAATTTCCCAAATAATATAGAAAATGGTAACTGTAAAATTATTCTTATATTTACTTTTTTTAAAATTAAAATTTGAATAAAAATAAAGCATAAATACACTATGATTACTGCTGTACCAAAACTAATATTAAATATAGTACTTAAAACAATGGGAAATGTATTTATAGGCCCAATTCCTAAGTTGACACTAGTAGTAAAAAATATACCAAGTATTATAAACGTTATACCAAAAAGATATAATATAATTCTTTTTATCATATAATCGCCTTTTTATAACATCCTAATACTTTTTGGTAAATACTATGATTTTTTGCTTTTTCTAAAGCTTTTTTTACATTTTTATCATTTATATTTCCATCAAAATCTAAATAAAAGCAATATTCAAAATGCTTACCTTGTATAGGTCTTGATTCAAGTTTTAATAAATTTATATTTTCTTTTGCAAATACTTCTAATAATCTAAATAAAGATCCAGCTTCATGTTTTATTATGAACATAGTACTTATTTTATTAGCGTCTTTATCAATATTTTTGTTATTACTTACGCACAGAAATCTTGTAACATTATTTTTATTATCTTGAACATTTCTCAATAAAATATCTAATTCATAATATTTTGCAGCCAAACTGCTTGCAAGTGCCGCTTTTGATTTATTATTTTGAGATTTTATATATTCAACACTTTTTGCGGTATCTTGATAAGGAATTGGCCTAATATTCAAATTGTCATTAAAAAATATAGAGCATTGTCCAATTACTTCTGGATGACTATAAACTTCTTTAATATCTTCTAATTTAGTATCTTTTAAAACAATTAGATTTTCTTCAATAAGTACATTTATTTCACCCACAGCAAAAATATCATAATCTTTAAATAAATCATAAGTTCTTGATATTATCCCTGTTGTAGTATTTTCTACAGGCAATAATGCGTAATCAATTACTTTATCTTGAACATCTTTTACTATACTTACAAAATTAGTATAGTTTATTCCTATAAAATCTTTTTCTTTAAAATAATTATTTACCGCAATTTCACTAAAGGTTCCATTTGCACCTTGATATCCAACTTTTATACTCATTTTCACACTCCTATATTTTTTTAATGTTATAATCTTTTTATGCCGTTTAAATTTTCACTAAAAAAATTATGTTTAATAGCTTGTTTTTTTATTGTACCATTAATAACAGTATCTTTAGCACTTCAAAGTGATTTATTGAAATATAATTTCACATATTTATCTACACAAAGTGATACAAGATTACTTTACATGGTGTGGGCTATAACTACAATATCTTTTACAGCTTTGAGTGTATATGAAATAAAGAAAAAGTATAGGTTATTTAAACCTACACTTAATCAATGTATTTATTTATTTTTAATATTAATAATATCTTCTTTTATTCCATATAGCTCTACAGATAATTTGATATCATTTATACATGTTGCCTTTGCTTACATAGCTTTAATATACTTTAATTATATATTATTTACTATTTATAATTTTATGAAACTAAATAATATAAAAATCAGTATTTATGCTGGATATTTATATGTATTACAATTTTCATTATGCTTTGTATTAAGCATGATGTTTGGTAGTATTAGTTCTTTGGTTGAAGTAATTTATACTATTTCAACATCTTTTATAATCGGTTTATTACTAATAAAAAACGGAATATAATTTTATACCCCGCTTAACCTTGATATTTTTGACGAGTTTCGCTTAAGTTATCACAATAATATCTAACAGTTAATTTTTCAGAAGCTTTTGTTTTAGTTTTTGGTTCAAAAATAAATTCATCACCTTCTAACATGCATTCTAAAATAGCTTTAGATGCTGTTGTTATGTTACTAACGCCTGCTTCTAATTCAGTCAATAAATCTCCTGCATTAATTTCAATGTAAAGCCAATCCATGTTGTGAGCTTCCCATTTTTTCCAATTAATTACATCAATATAATCTTGAACTGTTTTCTTTACAACTTTTGGTGCTACTGCTTTTTTTGCTGGAGCTTTTTTTACAGCTGGTTTAGCACTTTCTTTTGTTTCAGATTTTGCTACAGCTTTTGTTGCAGGTTTTGCTACTGCTTTTGTTGCAGGTTTGGTTGCTGCTTTTGCTGCAGGTTTTGTAACAGTTTTTACTGTTTTAGTTGCAGAAGCTTTTGTCGCAGGTTTTGCCACTTCTTTTGTTTCTACTTTTGCTGCCACTTTTTTAACCGCTTTTTTTTCTTCTGCAGCTTTAGCAGATGTTTTTACTGTTTTCTTTTCGGTCATATTTGCGACCTCCCTTCTTATACCTATTCCTTAAGTATAACGGTATTATATATAAAACGTGATAAAATGTAAACTTATTGATGCTTTAAGGTTATAATATATGTATTATTGAAGGAGTTTTTATGATTGTTGATGTAAACACAATGAAATTAATAGAAAAAGAAAGTGGATTTAATTCACTTGAGCTAATGAATATTGTAGGAAATAAAATAAAAGATTTTATCTTAGATAAATATGATATTAATAAAAAAATTATAGTTTTATGCGGTAGTGGTAATAATGGTGGAGATGGTCTTGTAGTTACACAACTATTAAGCGACTTAGGATTTGATATAAAAGCTTGCTTAGTTTCAGGAAAAATAAAAAGTGAAATAGCTACATCTATATATAAAAAAATGGATAAAAAACTATTTATTGATTATAAAACACTTAAAAAGGATTTAGATCGATTTGATCTTGTAATTGATGCTATTTATGGTTTTGGTTATTATGGGTATTTATCAAGTAATGACACACAGCTTTTCTCATTTATTAACAACAGTAATAAAGAAGTTATTAGTATTGATATAAATAGTGGAGCAGAAGCGGATGGTGACTTTTTTGACAAAAATGCAATTAAATCAAAATATACCCTAGCATTAGAATGTTATAAACCTTTTCATATGCTTAAAAAATTACATAATTTATTTGAAAATGTAGTTTTATTAAATTTAGAAATTTCATATAATACAATCTCTAATTATATAGAAATGGATTTAAATACATTTTTGAAAAATTACCCTTTAATAAAAGAAAATAATTATAAAGGAAAAAATGGAAAATCACTGTTAATAGGTGGTGGTTGGGGTATGGCTGGAGCACTTGGACTTAATATTATTGGTGCTTTATATACTGGTATAACATATTTAACAGTATGTACTGATGAAAGCTGTTACCCACTTCTTGCAAATAGATTTCTTACTTGTGTATATCATCCTTTTAATGAAAAAAACTTTGAGGAAAGAATAAAGCCTTTAATCGATAGTAATTCTTCAATTGGATTTGGTAGTGGTTCTTTAAGATTACCTGCAAAAAATGATATTTTAGATATGCTTCTTCAGTTTAGTAATAAACCACTAGTATTAGATGCTGAAGCTATTAATTTACTACAAAGAAATTACTATAAACTTAATCTTACAAATGCCAAAGTTATTCTTACACCTCATATTGTCGAATTTGCAAGAATGATAAATAAACCGATAGAAGTAATTGAAGAAAATAGATTTGAAATCGCAAAAGATTTTTGTAAAAAACATAATGTTATTTTAGTATTGAAAGGTGTACACACAATTGTTGTATCAAATAAAAATATTTATATAAATCAAACAGGTAATCAAATACTTGCTAGGGCTGGAAGTGGAGATTTACTTACAGGTATGATTACATCAATGACTGCAATAATAAAGGATACTTATTTAGCAGCTGTTATGGCTGTTTGGTTACATAGTTATATTTCAGATTACGCAAAAAAAAGATATGCTACAGCTAATTTCAATTTAGAAAGATACCAAGAATTATTAGAAGAATTCTTTTATAAATATAATTTATAAAATTTTAAAATAAGAATTATTATAATTCTTATTTAAACATATACTTGTAAAAAAAAGTCTATATTTATAGACTAATTTTTAATTGGTGCCCGAGGTCGGATACGATTATAACCTTATTTTATGTATCATTACATCTCATAAACCTTTTATATATCGTATTTGCAATCGTTGAGTTTTTATTAATTATAATTTTTAGTGGTCAAATGGTGGTCAATATTTCCTTTATGCTTTTATTTATTATAGCTAGCATATTTGAAACATCACTTTTCTTTATAGTTGTGTCTTCTGTTCCTGGTACTGTTTCCATAGATTCACTTAGTATTCTTGTTAAACTCTCTAGTTCCTGGAGTTTGTTCTTAATTTCTTGATTCATGATAAAGTAATCCCTTTTATGCTTTTATGGTTAACAGGATTAGCTATATCATTTTGGTATTTTAATAATTGTAATAAGTCTATTGCTGTGAAGATTTCCACATGGTCACCATCTTCAAGAATAAATTTAGTTTCTTCAATTTCTTCTAAATCTAACGGATCATTGTCTAATAATTCTAAATCAGAAAAATAAGCTTGATAGTCGATTATAAATTCATATTCACCTATTCTTCTTACGATTGTTTCCATTAATGCATCATTCCCAAACTCTTCAATATCGCTTTCTAATTCTTCTATTAGTTCATCACTTGCATAACTATATTTCATATATACACCTCTTTTTAAGTATATCAAATAAAATAAAAAAGCCTACCTAAAAGGTAAGCTATTTTTTGTATTTTAATACTGTAGACTCAAAGATATCATAATCGGATAATGTCTTTTCTACTTTTTTATTTTGGATATATTCTTCAAACTTATTGTAATACTTATATGTTTCCATATTTATTACAGTTTTATTTAAATTAAAATAACTTAAATCATCATCATTTATCTTTCCATTTTGATAATCTTTGACTATTGTGTCATATATTCCTAATCTTTCAAGGTTGAACCTAGTTATAATTGCTTTTGAATTTTTTATAGTTTCACCGTTTGAATCTTTAACTCCAGGAATGCTTTTGTTTATATAGTAACTATACACATCATAACCATTCTTTTTAAAATAATTTGCATAATTTACATGTTTGTCAGCTACACTACTACTATTAAAATAATCAGTTCTTGTCATTTGTACTGAATAATCTTGTAATTTAGATATGATATTAACTCTTTCATCGTCTGATAATTTCTTGTATACAGGACTATCTATAAATTTACTAACTTCTTTTCTTACTGTAGTTCCATACAATTTATTTACTTGTGTTGATTCTTTTGGTGTAAATTTATAATTGGAACTGTTGTATGAGAATTTAGAATAACTTGTAGGTATAACATCATTATTTGTTGAAGGATTTATATTAAATAGTCTTATTAATTCTTTATCATACTTATCAGCTGTATTTTTCTTATAGTATCCTGGATTAATCATATTATTAAATACTTTTTCTAATACGTTTCCTGTAAGTTCTTCTTCGCCTTTTCTGTTTATGTAAGGTTCATTAAGAGTAGCAACTCCAGGTAACTTATTCATAATAATTTTAACTTGTCTTTCTAAAGAGTTGTTACTGTAAGTAGTTCTTCTTTTATCATCAAATACCCTTGCTAATTGTCCGCCTAATGTTGGGAAAAATTGCCCCACATAACTATAAACTGCACTTTTAAATACTCCACTTATTTTATTTTCGTCATAAGAGTTTAAGCTGTATGCCAAACCACTTAACATTGAAGTTTGCATGATAGGGTCTAACACTCCGGCTAAACTATCGTATATATCACCAATATTTTTAGTTGTAGACTTATCTTCTATATATTTAAAAAGTTCCGCCCCTATTCCTAGAGGTCCTATAACAGGTGACATCCAGTCTAAAGTGTATGTATCACCATTTGGAAGGACTAAAGCATAATTTTGCTCGCCTAAATCCTTTTCAAATTTATTTAACCTATCTTTATCATCATCAGAGGTTCTAAACATCCCTATACTTGCTAAGAAGTATCCCAACATCGCTATTCCTGTGCCTGTTAAACCTTTAGAAAGGTTATTGATGTAAGTGTCAGCAGATATTTTGCCTTGTTGTACTTCATAAACTCCTAAAGTAATATCTTTTACTAACCCTACAGGAGAATACTCTACCATTCTTTTTACTATGTTCATTGGTGTTTTAGTAAACGGCATTATTGCATCAGCTATAAATTTTGTACCTTTGTTTACATTTCTAAATTTATTAATAGCAGTAGCTAAACCGTTTGCATCTCTATAAACGCTTTCTAAAGCTTCTTTATATGCTTTATCTTGAAATTTAACTAGCGTATCACTGTCTACAGTTTCAGGTGTAACATTATTAGCTTTAAATTGCTCCGCTAAGGTTCTAGAGTACCTATATTTTGTGAATACTTCATCTTCATAATCTAACATTTTAGAGTTCCAGTCAGATAACTTATTTAAGGTTTCCCCTACAATTTTACTTTCAAACACCTTTTTATTAGATTGTATTTCTTTGCTTATCTCATATTTACCGGTATTTTCAAATGAAGCTTTAACATTTTTAAAATCATCATTAGCCCATTTGATTAATGTGCTATCTTGCTTACTTAAAGGATTTAATATAGCTTTGCTTTTTTCTAAATTTTTAATTAGTCCAGTTTTGCTTAAAGTTCCTTCTATTATAGTTCCTATAACGTTTTTAGCCCCTATTATAGGTTGAAACATTGTATTACCTACTATGTTTCTTATGTGGGTTCTAGGGTTGCCTAACATTGATAAATATCGCCATTGGTTCATTTTATCAGCAAATGAAGAGGGGATTTGTTGCCCTACGTTCTTTTGCATCTCTGTTAAGACTTCTTTTTTTCCTTCTATAGTATCAGCTTCAGTAAACTTTTTAACTAGTTCATCGCTTATTTTTACCGGTTTTTTATTCTTAAATTTAGTTTCTATTTCGTTATTAATTTTAATAACTTCTTTTTGTAAAATAGTTAACTGCCCTTCAGGAGTTAATCTTTTTAATATCCTAGCAGATTGTAAAGCTCTACCAGTTTCATTTAACATGGACGCTAATTTTTGAGATAAGTTTATTGTTTGTTCTATGTTATTATTTCGCATAGCTTTATTTAATAAATATTCCCCATCAGAAATAGCTTGAGCAGATATTTTATCATTCCTCATAAACTCATCATACATGTGCTTATTTCCTATTTGAGCATCAGTATTTTTAGAGTTTTTAACCAACGTTTCATTAGAAATAGGCTTATATGTAGCGTTACCATTATCAATCTCACCTTGCAAAGCTTCTATTACTTCAATACTTGCTTGCGGTGATTCTAAAATGGTTCTGTAGTGTTGTTTAACAGTTCCTTTATCAGTTTCTTTTGGCACTTTAATGTTTCTTGCTGGCATCTCACCTTGCTTAATTGCTCCATACTCTTTTACATATCTTTCCATATCTTTAGAATATTTAGTTTCTAGATCTTTTCCTGTTTTAAACACTTTATGAATTGTATCAGTTGCTTTCTCTATAACAGATTCATCTTTGTTTGCGCGCTTAATTAAAGCTTTATTATTATCTAAAGTAGCTTTAACATCAGCTATATACTCATTTAATGTTTGAGTGGTCATGTCCTTAAAAGTATCGTATCCGTACTCATCTTTGTAGTAATACGCTTTCTTACCTTTATTAAGCACAACATCTACTAGCATTTTTAGTTGTTCTTGTTCTTTAATAAGTCCGTTTTTTTCTACATCAACATTGCCTAATGCATCTTTAGCATCAAACACGCTTGGGAAGAACTGTTGCATTTCATCAAAGTATCCATCTAAAAAATGAGCGTTTGGATTAACTTTTCCTTTTCGACCATAAGCACTTTCTTTATATACTGATGTGAAGTTTACCCCATAAGGCATTGCCCTATTTAATTCAGCTACATTCATATAGTCTGTTTTAATTCCAGGTGTTATTGCAATAGGAGATATTTTTCTTAAATATTTAATAAATTCACTTCTATCAACTGATGGGTCAGGCTCACCTGCATGTTCTACTACATAATCAACAGTAGCTTTATATGTTTCCTGTGATACATCACCGTTATCATAAATTTCAGCTGCGGTATCTTTTAAAAGTTTTGTTAGATTAGTATCTTCTTCTCTCATCATTTCCATTACTTTAGTATTCATTTTATTTTGGAAGTTTGGTATAGCTTTATTTAGAGTAATTATATTGCTTTTTCTTTTTGGTTTAGGTGAAAACTTAGCATCATTAAATTCCTTAATTGGCACTAAATCTTTACCGTTCCATACAAATGTTTCAAACCCACCATTTTTATTAGGTTTATATATTTTTTCACCAATTTCATAAAAACTTGCTAAGTTTTGATAATCGCTCGGGCTTGGTTTTCTTCCCTTTTCATAAAAGGTTCCTGAATTACTTTGTTCATATCCTTTGTTAGTCACCGGATAACCATATAGCCCTTTTTCTTCAGCGAACTTTAAAAAGTCGCTATCACTATTGTTTCTAACTTCTTGTATTCTATCTTGTGCATATTGACTTCTTTTTGGAATAGAGGTTTTTTCAGATTCAATAGTTTTTTGAGTTTCAATCAGCGTTTGAGGATTAGCATTAGTCTTAGTAACATAAGTTCCGTTTGAACCTTTCATTTTTCTTAATATTTGTTCGCCTTTTTCGTTGAACACAGTATAATATGAACCTTTTTCTTCGATGGTTACGTTTTTTAATGTTCTTTCGTATGCTTTAGGATATCTTCTTGAACCCCCCCACTCGATAAATTCAATATTTCCTATATATCTTTCCGAATTAACTTTTTCTTTTTTTATCGGTTTGTTAAATGTTTCGATATCTTCATTTGTAACTTCTTCAAGTGCTAATTCTAGATCATAAAAAGTTGTTTCATTACCGTAACTACTAGTATGATGCCATTCACCTGTATTCCCTTTTTCTTGTACAAATCTTTTTAACGATGCAATACTTTTTAATTTATCCATATTTTTTGATTCAAGGATTTCATTAGCGTATGTCAAATCGTTTTTGTTAAATTGAGATATAGGTTTTCTATTTTCACTATATGCTTCTCTAGCCCTATTACTCATTGAATAGCCATCATATCCGCTATTATTACCAAAAACTGCATATTGAGGTTCTTTAATTGAAAAAGGTGCTGCTGCTTGAATATTTTCAACGCTATTATTAGGTTGATATTCTACTTGGTTAAGTGCTTTTTGGTACTTTTTTAATAAATTATTGTAAGCTTTTTGTTCTTTACTTCCAGTTAGACTAGTAACTATATCTTTTAACCAATCCACAATTCGTTGAACTATTGATTTATTTTTAGATATTGAATTTATAAAATTATCATCTGCAATATTTTCTGAAATATATTCAGCTATTACTTCTTTATGTGCTTGTTCATAATTTAGGTTTATTCCCAATTCTGCACGTTCTTGAATAACTCTATAAACTTCTTCTTCAATTACTGAATTTAAATCACTAATATCAGATGTTATTTCAATATGTTTTACAACTGAATCCACTAACTCATTATATGTTTGTGTATTTTCTAAACTATGGGTTAATTCATGCGTGAATACTGTTACTAAAGGCTCACTAGAGTTTTTGTTAATTACAATTTTACCATCATAATACATACCGTTTATATTAGAAGGTAAGCTTTCAAACTCCAAAGGTATACCATATGAATTGCTTAATTTTGATAATGTTTTTACAGTTTGACTATCATAGCTACCTTGTGATTCTATTTCGATA
>JAAZCQ010000042.1 GCA_012513225.1 Erysipelotrichaceae bacterium | reverse complement strand
GTTTTAAAGATGGCAAATATAGATCCAGATAAATATACAGGATTTGCTTTTGGTGTAGGTTTGGAAAGAGTAGCAATGCTTAGATATGGCATAGATGACATTAGAAATTTTTACACTAATGATGTAAGATTTTTAAAGATGTTTAGTAGGGGAGAGTAATATGAAAATAAGTTACAATTGGCTTAAAGAATATGTTTCTTTAGATGGAGTTACTCCTAATGATTTAGCAGATAAATTAACTCAAGCAGGTTTAGAAATTGAAGGAATAGAAAAGGTTGCAAATGGAGATAATCTTGTAATAGGAAAAGTATTATCTGTAAAACCTCATCCTGATTCTAATCATTTAAAAGTTTGTGATGTAGATTATGGACAAGGTTCTGTTCAAATTGTTTGTGGTGCTCCTAATGTAAAAGAAAATCAAAAAGTTATTGTTGCAAAAGTTGGAGCTAATTTACCAGAACTAACTATAAAAAAAGGTGTTATAAGAGGTGTTGAATCAAATGGAATGATTTGTGCACTATTTGAATTAGGTGTTGATAAAAAACATCTTAGTGAAGAACAACTAAGTGGAATTGAAGTATTAAGTGATGATGCTCCAATTGGAGAAGATCCATTAAAATATTTAGGCTTAGATGATGTTGTACTAGATGCTAGTCCAACACCAAATAGAGCAGATTGTATGTCTATGTGGGGTGTTGCAAAAGAAGTTGGGGCAGTTTTAAAAAGAAAAGCTACAATTCCATATAGTGAAGGTGCTGCTAATGTTGGTAAAGAAACTAGTCTTATAATAGATAGTAAATCTAAAAACTGTCCTGTTTTTGTAGGAAAAGTTGTAAATAAGGTTGTGGTAAAACCATCTCCTAAATGGATGGTTGATTATTTACATGCAGCTGGTGTGAAATCAATTAATAATATTGTCGATATTAGTAATTATGTAATGTTAGAAACAGGCCAACCACTTCACTTTTATGATGCAGATAAATTTGAAAAAAAAGAGATAACAGTAATAGATGGCCTTAACTCAACTATTACAGCATTAGATGGAATAGAATATCAACTTGAGGAAAGTGATTTAATTATTACAACTAATAATGAAGCGATTGGGCTTGCAGGAATCATGGGTGGTGATGAATCTAAGATAGAAGAAAATACTAAATCTATTATTATTGAAGCCGCTTTATTTAATCATGTTACTATAAGAACAACCGCAAATAGATTAGGTCTAAATACAGAAGCTTCTAGTAGATTTGTGAAGGGAATTGAACCTTTAGCACAAATAAAAGCTGTTGATAGAAGTGTGGCATTATTGTTAGAACTTGCCGAAGCAGATGATTTTGAAAAAACGGTTATCTTTGGTAATCCAAATTATGAACCAATTCAAGTAGTTGAAACTATAGAGCATTGTAATGAATTGTTAGGAACAAATTATACAATTGAACAAGTTAAGGAAGTTCTTGATGCTTTAGATTTTAATGTAAGAGTAGATAAAAATACATTTACATGTACAATACCAAGCTATAGAACTGATATAAAGATTAAAGAAGATATTGATGAGGAAATAATTAGACTAATTGGATTTGATACATTACCTATGACATTACCAAAAATGGTTGCTACAATAGGGGAATTAGATGAAAAGCAAAAACTTGAAAGACTAACGAAAAATATAATGAAAAGTTATGGCTTAAGCGAAATTGTAACCTATTCATTAGTAAAAGAAGAATATGTATTAGATGGTATTATGCCTTTTGGAGATCATATAAAGCTTGCTTCTCCACTAAGTGATGATAGAAAGTTTATAAGAAATAGTTTAATGCCAAGTATGTTAGAATGTGTTTCTTATAATCAAAATAGAAAAGCTAGCAACATAAATTTATTTGAAATTAGTAATGTCTATGAAAAAGACATAGTTCAAACTAGATTATCTATTGCTTTAAATGGAGAACTACAATCATCTAAATTGCATAAAGTTTCAATAAAGAATGATTTTTATACTTTAAAAGGTTTATTAGAAACTTATTTAGAAAAGCTTGGAATAGCATCAAGCAGAGTTTCAATAAAAGCTAATGAAGATAATAATTATTTTCATCCATATAGAAGTGCTAAAATTTATATTCAAAATAAATTATTTGGAATATTTGGAGAAATTTCACCTTTATATAGTAAAAAACTAGATATTGAAAATGTAATATATGGTGAATTTATAATGGATGTATTGTATGAAATAAAAACTCCTAGAATAAAGTTTACACCTTTAGATAGATATCCTAGTGTTTCTAGAGATATAGCATTGATTGTTGATGATTCATTAGAAGCAAAAAAGATTTTAGATGTAATTAATAAAAATGGCGGTAAACTAATTAAATCTTTAGAAATATTTGATGTATACAAAGGTGAGCATATTGAAGATGGCAAGAAATCTATTGCATTAAAAATTGTATATCAATCAAAAGATAAGACACTTACAGAAGCTGAAGTTTCAAAAGTTCATGAAAATATTCTAGAAAAGCTTGAAAAAGAAGTAAATGCACAATTAAGAAGTTAAAAAACATATCACGTTATGATTGGCTCCCTGTCAAACAGACAGGGAGCTAATCATTAAGTAATATTTTTTTTTTTGTTATTTAAGACCATTATTTTTAATTACGTTTTGATACCAGTAGAAACTATCTTTCTTATAACGTTTTAAATCTTTTAAATCAAAATCTTCTCTATTTACATATATAAATCCATAACGTTTTCTTAAACCTTGATGAGTACT
>JAAZCQ010000051.1 GCA_012513225.1 Erysipelotrichaceae bacterium | reverse complement strand
TCAAGGAGGAAACTACGACCTCTATCTATACGAAACAATTATAACTCATTAGAGTTATAGGTTTAAGTCAGCCTTAATTGACAAATACACAAAAGAAAAAGATTAGTCAATTAAGACTAATCATATTATACGAGGAGGATTCTTTTTTAGTTCCTCCTTTGATAACCCACTATCTTTTCCATAATCCCTAAAGCCTCTTGTCAAATCTTATTTCCTTCATTACTTAGAAAATCAATTATTTTATTACTTAATCTAATAAATTCTTTTTTTTCATCTTCATCTAATACATTTTCTAAATCATATGATGATTTATCACGTTCTTCTTTTTTCTTTCTTGTTTTTTCAATTAATTCAGCTGTTGGATAAATCAAGGTAACACGATTATCATTTTCATCCTTTTTACGAATGATATCGCCTTCTCTTTCTAAATTATCTAAAAGCTCAGTCATAGATGATGGTCTTAAATCCATCATCGTAGTTAACTCTGAAGTCATACATCCTGGATTTTTTAAAACATAATGTACTAATCTTCTTTGAGAAAAAGATTTTCTTCCTCTTTCATGTGATTTATCTTTTGAAGGCTTACGTTTTGTTGCCCTTGATAGACGTAATATTTGTTCCATAATTTCTGTTTGTTCCATACCTACACCTCCTTTATATTTCGGTACCTAACAATAACATATTAGTACGGTGCCGAAATATTGTCAATAGCTATTTTCGTTTTTAATATTATTTATAAAAAAATAGTAATAATCTCTAAATATAAAGTTATTACTATTTTATTTTTTTTATTAAATTGTACTAATACAGAAATTAATCTAATTCTCTAATAATTTCTAATTCATAATCAGCTATATCACCACTTAGAATTCCTTTTAGAACATCTTCTGCTTGTTTATCCGCAAATTCTAGTACACCCATTTTCGCAAATTCTTTCTTAGCTTCTTCCTCTGCTAAAATTTGTGCTTTATTTGCCTCTTCTTTATCATTTAAGCTAAATAGTTTGAATTTTTGATTATAATAACGAATAGTTGAAGCATCTACTTTTACATCTTGTATAGTAGCCTTAGGTATTGTTATTATAACTTTCTTATTTTCATTATCTACTTTAACTTTAACATTTGACATATCAATACCTGCTCTCGCTGTAGCTTCATATGTCATCAAAAATTCAGTTTTATCAATAAAAGATGTTCCTTCTCCAGAATATTCCACTACTCCTTTAAAAGTAATTTTTGCTGTTGTTAATTCACTTGATTTACTAAGTGTATTAATAATACTAGTCGAACTTATTATTTTAGCTTCCTTATTCAGTCTAGAATTATTTGTAAAATATAATGTCATACATACACTTATTATAATTAAAACTAAAGCCCCCAAAAAAATAAATGTTTTTTTTATATTTTTCATACTATCCCCCATATAATAAAGTCCTTTTAAACAATAATACATTCTTTACTAATATACAATAGATTTAAATAATTATTCAACATTTCAAAAGTTCTGTTAGAAACAATAAAAAAATCGCATAGTGCGATTATGTATTTGATTTGGTGATCCCTTAGGGATTCGAACCCTAGACCCACTGATTAAGAGTCAGTTGCTCTACCGACTGAGCTAAGGGATCGCTTATATTCAATCTATATAATAAAATAAATATATTTAATTTTCAATTGGTGACTCGTACGGGATTCGAACCCGTGAATGGCGCCGTGAAAGGGCGCTGTGTTAAACCGCTTCACCAACGAGCCAAAAAAAATGGCGCCTAAAACAGGGCTCGAACCTGTGACCTAACGGTTAACAGCCGTTTGCTCTACCGACTGAGCTATTTAGGCGTGTGCTAAATAATAATATCATAGCACCCATTTCAATGCAAGCATTTTAGAGAATAAAATAAGATATTATTAATTAACTTGATGTGTTAAATTAACTGCCCATTTCTCCTTCTTTAATAGATGATAAGAAAACAATAATTTAATAATATCTGTTGCTTGTCCACAAAAATATACTAGTAAATAATTCCAATTTGTAAAAGTAATAACTAAGGCAATTACAGGTATATTAAAAAGCCACATAAACCCACTATCTACAACTAATGTACTCTTCATATCACCGCCAGCTCTAAGTATAAAATAAGACTGTACTGTAAGCATATAAATCCAATACATCCCACCTTGAATTCTAATCATATTCATCGCAACAATTTTTGAATCAAGTGAAACATTATTATAAATTAACGGAATAAAAAAACTAGAAATAAAAAGTCCTAATGCAAACATTAAAGATAATGTTACACTAACTCCAATTAGTTTATATGCATTACTTTTTGCTTCCTCAATTTTATTTGCACCAAGCTTATGTGAAACTAAAACAGTAGTTGTAATTGCCATACCTCCAAATAAAGTGAAAAATATATCAGTCACTGTAGAAGAAATAGCTAAACCAGTCATTACAACTAATCCTTGTTTTGAATATAATTTAAATATTGTAGCCATTCCAGAAGACCATAATATTTCATTAGTTGTTAAAGGAAGTGCTTTAAGTAAAATTGCTTTAACTAAACTTAAATTTATTTTAAATAAATCTTTTAATTTTGTTATAAATTCAAAATTATATTTTTGTAATAAGTATAACCCTATAATCATTTCAATTATTCTTGCGATTAAAGTTGCTATTGCAGCACCAGCAACACCTAATCTAGGAAAACCAAAATTTCCAAATATCAAACAATAGTTTAACGAAGTATTAACAATAACCGCAACAATGCTCATAATAATCGGATACTTTGTTTCTCCAATTGATCTCATAGAATTAGATACGCTTAAAGTTATTGAAATTGGAAGTAATGTAAAAATTGCATATTTAAAATAATTTATCCCTTCACTTATAACTAATAAATCATTTGTAAAATACCTTAAAACATTCTCTGGAAATAAAAATCCAATTAAAAAAAACACTGTACCCAATAATAAAGTAGAAACAAGCATAAACCTAAACGTCTGCTTTAATCTATCATTATTTTTTGCGCCATAGTATTGTGCTAAAAAAACTCCAGCAGCAGTAGTCATTCCAAACATTCCTGTTGTAGCTACCATATAGTATTTATTAACTGCTGTTACCCCACCTAAAGATATATCTCCAAGTTGGCCAACCATTAAGTTATCAATTAAATTAACACCACTAACTATCAATTGCTGTAGCATTAAAGGTATTGCAATACTTAATACATTCACAAAAAAATTCTTATCAAATTTAAATTTATCAAAAGATTTTAACATTTTAACCTCTTTCACAGATAAGCTTCATTATATTAAAAATCTTATTAAAAATATAGTGTTTAATTCACAATAATTTCACTAACATGCACTATAATATTTTTAGGAGGTTACTCATGAAAAAAAGTACAGACACTTATAAATTACATAATGGAATAGAAGTTCCTATAATAGGATTTGGAACTTGGCAAATAAAAGATCCAAAAATAGCATATGAATCCGTATTAAATGCACTACAAGCTGGTTATAGACATATAGATACAGCAGCAATATATGGAAATGAAGAAGCTGTAGGAAAAGCTATAAATGACAGTAAAATTCCTAGAAGTGAAATATTTTTAACTACAAAATTATGGAATGATTCTCATACTTATAAAAAAGCAATTAAAGCTGTAGATATATCACTAAAGAAACTTAAAACAGATTACATTGATTTATATCTAATTCATTGGCCAAATCCATTAATGTATAGAGATGATTTCGAAAATTCAATTGCAGAAACTTGGAGAGCTATGGAGGATACATACAAAAGTGGAAAGGCAAAAGCTATAGGTATTAGTAATTTTAGACCACATCACATTGAAACACTGTTGGATGTTGTAAATATAGCACCTATGGTTAATCAAATCAGACTATATCCAGGGTATGAAATGGAAGAAACTGCTTTAAAAAGTAAAATGCATGGAATGTTACTTCAAGCATATTCTCCACTTGGATCAGGAAAAATATTTGAATCACAAGAATTACAAGAAATCGCAAAAAAATATAATAAATCTGTTGCGCAAGTTTGTATTAGATATTCGCTTCAACAAGGTTATAATCCTTTACCAAAATCACAAACAAAAGAAAGAATTATTGAAAACATTGATGTATTTGACTTTAATTTAAGTAATGAAGATATGGAACACATAAAAAATATTCCAAACTATTGTGGAGAAGGAACCGATCCAGATACCGCACAATATTAAAAACCCTAATTAGGGTTTTTAATATACTTTATTACTCATTTCACCTAAAATTCACTTTACTATCAAAGTTTATTCAAATTATTGTATTTTAATAATAGGTATGGAGGTGAGATTTATGTCTTATTATAAAAACGAACAAGATTATATTGATGTAGAAACTACAAATAAATATAAACCAGTTAAAAAGATAAATGTATTTTTAAAATATTTTTTAATAGCAGTATTGTCACTTGTATTTGGTTTCTTTGGAGGAGGGTTATATAACTATCTAAATCCATCACAAGTTATTTATCAAACTACTACTAAGATAGAAAACACTACAGCCAATAATGATAACTACTCAATACAAGAAGTTGTATCAAAAGTTGCAGAATCTGTTGTACAAATTAAAGTAAAGTCCCTTTCAACAGGATTTTTAGGACAAACTATAACAGGTGAATCAGCAGGATCTGGAGTAATATTAAGTAATGATGGTTATATAGTTACTAATAACCACGTAGTTGAAGGTGCTGATTCAATATATGTAATATTAAATGATGATACACAATATACAGCTACTCTAGTAGGTACTGATGTAAAAAGTGATATTGCAGTAATAAAAGTTGAAGCAAATAATCTAGTAAGTGCAACTCTAGGAGATTCTAATTCAATCCTTGTTGGAGATACTGCAATAGTAATTGGTAATCCATTAGGAGAATTTGGAGGAACAGTAACTTCTGGTATTATATCTGCATTAGATAGAGAAATTACTGTAGGTAATCAAGCAATGAACTTACTACAAACAAATGCCGAAGTAAACCCAGGAAATTCAGGTGGAGGATTATTTAATAGTAAAGCTGAACTTGTAGGAATTATAAATGCCAAAACAAGTGCTAATGATGTTGAAGGATTAGGCTTTGCTATACCTATAAATGATGCAAAAACAGTAATTGAACAAATTATAGATAAAGGTTATGTAAGCAATCGTGCAACTCTAGGAATTTATACAGCAGAAATAGGTTACAACAATCAAGGATATGAAGCTGGTTTATATGTATCAGAAGTTATAGAAGGAAGTGGAGCTTATGATGCAGGTATTCAAGCAGAAGATAGAATAATTGCAATAAATAATATTGAAATCTCTACCTATGCAGAACTAAGTAGACAACTAAAAAATTACAAACCAAATGATACAATAAAGCTAACAATTGTAAGAAATAATACAACAATTGAAAAAAATGTAACACTTACTGAAGTAATTGTAGAATAAGAGACTAAGGTCTCTTTTTTTCTTTAATTTTTATAGCATATTATAAGATTAATATATTATTTTATAGTAGAATAATACTATAAGATAGGAGTGATTAACTTGAAAAAAGATAGAAAGTTGGTCCTAGTTGGCACAGGATTTGTTGGTATGAGTATGGCTTATACATTTTTAAGTACTGGTGGAGTAGATGAATTAGTTCTTATAGATGTAGATACAGAAAAAGCAATCGGTGAAACAATGGACTTACAACATGGTTTGCCTTACGCACGTAACAATATGATTATTAAAGCTGGGGGATATGAGGAGTGTGCAAATGCAGAAGTTGTTGTAATTACTGCAGGAACAGCACAAAAACCAGGACAAACAAGATTAGACATGACCGCAACAAACGCAAAAATTATTAAATCTATTACAGAAAGCATTATGGAGTCTGGTTTTGATGGGATTATAGTAGTCGCATCTAACCCAGTTGATATAATGTCATATGTAGTTCAAAAAGTATCAGGTCTTCCTGAAAGCAGAGTAATAGGATCAGGAACTCTATTAGATACTGCAAGACTAAGATATTTAATGAGTGAATACTTAGGGATAGCTCCATCAAATATCCATGCATTAATTATGGGAGAACATGGTGATTCAAGCTTTGTTCCATGGACTCATGCATATATTGGAACAAAAAATTTACTTGATTATTTAGATGAAGAAGGAAGAGAGTTATCAGATCTTCACGAAATATATCATCAAGTTCAACAAGCTGCATATGAAATAATAAATAGAAAAAAGTCTACATATTATGGAATCGGACTTGCTTTAAATAGATTGGTTCAAGCAATATTTAATGATGAAAATGCAATATTAACACTATCTGTAGCGCAAAATGGAGAATATGGCCATTCTGATTTATATACAGGTGTACCTGCACTTATAAATCATGAAGGAATTCAAAAAATTATTAAACTTCCTTTAAATGAAGTAGATCAAGCAAAGTTTGACCAAAGTGCTAATACATTAAAAGAAATAATTGAAACTATAATTAATCCAATATTGAATAGTTAATTAACAAAAAAATTCCTTATAATAGAAACCATATATTTAAATTTCTATTATACTAGGAATTTTTTTAATATTAAATTATGTTTGATAATATTTTTTTAGGAACACACATCATAACTGTTCTTTCAGGATCTACAACCTGACATATTTTCAAATCACCTACTGCACTTAACAGCATACCTGATTCATCATATGATAAATTTAATTTTTTACTTACTATTTCATTTGTGATATTAACAGCGTGGAAAATAGCTTTTTCTATATCCTTTGAAGAATATATAACACCTACTATAGCTTCATTTTCAAGCATTGGAGTTTTAATAGTAACATCTTTTAGTACTGAAATTTTGACAGTAACATTAGCGTTTATTTCTATACCACTAACCATTATTTCTCCATCTCCCATAGCCGCATGAACATCACCTAAAGAAAATAATGCGCCTTCATGAAAAATTGGAAGATATAAAGTAGCTCCTTCTTTAATTCTTTTATTATCCATGTTTCCTCCGTGAGTTCCAGGAGTACCAGTATTTATTTTGCCTTCTTTTGGCGCAACACCTATTACTCCAATCATAGGAGCAACATCAAAAACAATATCAT
>JAAZCQ010000031.1 GCA_012513225.1 Erysipelotrichaceae bacterium | reverse complement strand
TTATTATAGGTGATGATAATGAACCTGATCCTCTTCTTACATTTAAAGTTGTTGTTGTTTTTGCTGTTTTTGGATATTCACTTGTTGTTGTATCACTTCCAGTGCTAGAATCTTCATTTTTTGATAATAAATAAGCACATTTAGACCAATCAGGATTTATAATATATCTAAAGCTTTGTGTTGATGAGCCAACCTTATTTCTAGCTATATAGCCTGAGTTTTGAAACTTACCATCAACTAAATTGTAATATATTGAATACCATTCATAACCATCTTTATTAGACATTTTACTTCTAACTGAAATTCTTGTTCCTTTTGGTAATGTTCTAATTGTTGTAGATGATAATGAGCCTGATCCTCTTTTTACAACGGTATTTGCTTTTAATATTGCATATGCAGGTAACTTAGGATTTTTTTGATTTATCAACTCAGATTCTTGTGTTGGATCTAATGGTTGTAGTTCTTCTAATACTTTAGTATCTACAGAAGATAAATATCCAAAATTATAATCTATAGAACCAATTGGATTTCTTGCTACATAACCTGTTTTTGTAAATTCTGTTCCTTCTTTATTAAGAGAATAACGAATTCTATACCATTCATATCCATTAGCATCTTGTACTTTTTCTCTAATACTAATTAATGATTTAAAGGCTAAACCATCAACCCTTGTACCACTAGTACTTGGTGTTGCTCTAACATTTAAATCTGTTGTTGTCTCTGCTACACTAGGTAGGCTAGGATCAATTTGATTAGCATTGTGCCTATATTCCATTGTTTTTCCAAACATTGTTGGATTTTGTTTAAATTGAAAACTAAAATAATCTGATGTGCCTGGTTCTTTTTTTGCCATATAACCTTTTTCACCAGTTGATACTATTTGAACATAATACCAATCATTTGTTTTCTTTTCTAATACATTTATTAATGTACCAGCAGCTCTAGTTCCTAAGTCAGTATAGTTAGTTCCTGGTCCAGATCTTAGACGCAAGCCTATATTTAAATTAGCAAAAGCTGGCAATGTTGGATCTGCCGGAGCAGTATATGTTTTTCCTTTAGGAGTTGTTAAAAAATGATTAGGTTGCATTGTTGCTGCTTTTTGCATATTTTCATAAAGTGGTATAACAAAAGTATATGATGATTCTGTTAAATATGGATCTACTTCTTGATATAAATCTTTCTTAAATGATCCTTCACTAAATGGTGCTGTGATATTCTGCATATATTGATGATATATTCCACTATAGTCTGATTTTGTTGCATTAAATTTTTCAAAGTATGATGTGTTTTGTTCTGCATAATTTACTTTAACTAATTGTATTCCACCTCTTAAGCCTTTTTCAAATGTATCCCATCCTTCTTTTTTCGCTCTTGCTGTTCCATTAGCAACTACTGCAGCTCCAGTTCCACCTGTTGCTCCTATATTATATGGATTATAGTATAATTTAGTGTCATTCGGATCTGCAGATCTATTCCCACTAGTTAATACTGTTCCTGAACCTTGTTCTTGAATAAGTCTTGCAACAACATCTACAAAATCTACATTTTCACTTGTCGCTACATTATATATGGTTTCAGCTTGATTCAAATATGATCTGCCTTGTAGTGCTCCTTTTATTATTACTAATGAGTCAGCTTTTGATAAAGCATTCTTTTTATCTGAAACTCTTTTTAATGAAAAAATATCGTATTCATTTAAATATGATCTAGGGTCCATTGCATATTCTACGGCTTGATATGATGCTGCATACCATCTACCGCTATCATACTTTTTAGTTCCTCTATATTCACAAATCCATGTTCCTTTATATGTGTCATAAACAAGATTAAAAGGATTTCCTGCACCACTACTACCATTTCTTGTTGGTGAATATTCTAATGCTACAAATCTATCCCAATCTAATCCTGTTTTATAGAATTCAAACTCCCATTTAGGGTATTTTTGTTTTAATGCATGCACTCTTTCAACTAAACCAGGATATAGTTCTCTATCTATTCTTGATAAATCTGTTGTGATTTCTCCTGGATTTAAATTTGTTGCTGCA
>JAAZCQ010000056.1 GCA_012513225.1 Erysipelotrichaceae bacterium | reverse complement strand
ATATAGGAGGTCCATATGTATACCCTAAAACAAAAAGAAAACGCTGTTCAATTACTAATTCAATATAATTTTGCATATACTCAAGTGGCTAGAGAATTAGGCTATCCAAGCAGTAGGAAAACATTAAGAAAATGGTTGAAAAGCTGACAAAAGCAGTCAAAGAAAGTATACCAGCGATTGCAGAGGCACTGGAAAACATCCGGGGACACATGATTTTGTTACAGTATCATTTGCTCCACAATCGGATGCAGACCGCTTCTCTGAAAGAACGGATCACTTCCACAACTCCTATTCTAAAAGAGTATCAAGCGACAAAAAATAAACTGCGTGAGAAGAAAACAGAGAAAAAGACTCTGATGGAAAAGCAGAAGCAGACCAGCATTTTCAGTCCATTGAAGCAAATCAAGCTCAGTCAGCAGCTTACAACCCTCACGGAAGATATTGAAGAATTGAAATTCCAAAAGGAACAGTTGATGTATCAGCTCTACTGTCATAGCGAAACAGAAATGAAACAGACAGAAAATGCCATTTCCCTGATGAATAAAAATCTTGAAAAACTGGAAGAACAGAAAGACCGATTGACCGGACAACTGGCAGAAGATACCGAACGCTTCCAAAAGATTAAATCCAAGCTTTCGCCCGAACAGTCAGACACACTTCTGGATGAGCGAATTACCATCCGAGAAACAGTCATACCAGAGACACGCTCTAAATTGCAAGATGTCTTTGGCAATAAATTCGAGCATTCCCGCTTACGCAATTCAACCGATATGATTGATACAGCTCTGGGTGAAGATTCCACAGTTTTCCGGGAACGTGCCATTCAAAAACGATGGGAACAGGAACAAAATCATCAGAAAAACCAACATCTCAAACCAAAGAAAAAATCCAGAGATTTTGAACGATAATAGTGAAACCGCTGTCCCATGGCTAAAATGACTCCATGTAACAGCGGTTTTATTTAATAATCTTCCAAATCAATAACAGATAACTTACTGGATTTTCTTACCCGTAATATAAGCTTCTTCCAAAGCATGGTGTCCAGCAATATCACCTTTATCATTTACGCCACCTGCAAAAATTGCTCCTGCAAAATGAGCTTTTTCATAACAGTCAATCCAACCCTGAAGTGCCGTCTGTGTACCTGCTACTGTTTCTTCTCCATCTTCTGCAGCCGATGCAAGTAAATAAATATCACAGAAATTATAATCGGTTGTAAACAATGGATTTGCCCGATCAAGCATTGTTTTAAGCTGTCCACTGACACTGTAATAATAAACCGGCGTTGCAAACGCAATGACATCCGCATTTTTCATCTTTTCAGCAATTTCTACCGCATCATCCTTTATTACGCATTTCTGTGTCTTTCCACATGCAAGACATCCCTTGCAAAATCCGATTGTTTTATCTGCAAGACTGATACTTTCCACTTCATTACCTGCTTCTCTTGCTCCATTTGCAAACGCTTCCGCTAAAGAATCAGAATTGCCGCCTTTTCTGAAACTTGATGTAATAACTAATACTTTTTTACTCATATTATTTTACTCATTTGTTCACTTGTTAAAACTGATCTGCCCATGCTTGTAGCTCTGCTTCTTTTACATTGGTATTAAACCGTTTTCCTTCTTTTAACTTAGCACTTCTACAAGAGGCTTCCAGTTCTGCATTTGTTCTTCCCATACCACTTCCGCCGGAAGTAGCGAATGGTACGATTGTTTTTCCTGCCATATCATAGCTTTCCAGAAATGTATTGATAATTGTCGGTGCAATATACCACCAGATAGGAAAACCGACATAAACCGTATCATACTGCTCCATGTTCTGCACTTTTCCTGTAATAACAGGGCGGAATGATTTGTCTGTCATTTCACGGGTGGTTCGACTGCTTTTATTTGTCCAATCGAGATCTGCTGTCGTATAGGCTTTCTCCGGCTGAATTTCATATAAATCTGCACCAATCGCCTGTGATAATTTTTTTGCTAATTTTGCGGTTACTCCGCTGGCACTAAAATATGCAACTAATTTTTTACTCATACTTCATGTCCTCCGATACTTAATACCCTAATTATAAACTGGCTGTCAGAACATTGACAACATCTTCATGAGTAAGTACTCGGTAACCACCTTCCATAATCAATGTACTGTCTGCAACAGACTCAATCATATCTTTTGTTACACCAAGTTCAGAAATATTCATTACAAGACCAATTTCTTTCATGTAGTTTTCCATACAATCCAGACCTTCCAATGCAATCTGTTCATCTGTTTTTCCTGCCGGATTTACATTCCATACATTTATTGCATATCTCTTAAACTTCTGTAATCCATCTGCCATGATGTATTTATAGTATGGGATTGACACTGCTGAAAGCGTCATTCCATGTGTAGCATCCGTATGTGCTCCTACCGCCTGCCCAATCATATGTACTTCCCAATCTGTAGGTTTACCCATCGCAATCAATGTATTTAACGCCCATGTAGCTGTCCACATGATATTGCTTCTTGCTTCATAATCCTCCGGGTTCTTCACAGCCACCTTGCTGCTGGTAATCAAAGAACGTAAAAGTCCTTCTGCAATATAATCGGATGTATTATCATCTTCTCCTGAAAAATACTGTTCCAAAATGTGCGACATAATATCGAAGCAGCCCGATACCATCTGATATTTTGGAAGTGAATAAGTAAATTTCGGATTTAAGATAGAGAATTTCGGAAATACATTATCTCCAAATGTATGACCGATTTTTAATTTCTGCTCATGGTTTGTGATAACTGCACCACCATTCATCTCTGAACCAGTTCCAACCATTGTAAGCACACATCCCACCGGAATCGTCTTACAGGTTACATCTTCGAAACGAATATAATATTTGTCCCACGGATCATCCTCACAATATGTTGAAATGGAAACTGCCTTTGAATAATCACAGACAGAACCGCCGCCAACTGCTAAGATAAGATCTACCTGATTATCTCTGGCAATCTGACATCCCTCTGCCAGCTTTTCGACTGTCGGATTCGGCATAACACCGCCATCCTCAAAAATTTCCTTTCCACATTCCTTTAAAACTGAAACCACCTGATCATAGATACCATTTTTCTTAATAGAACCGCCACCATAAACAAGCTGTACATTCTTTCCATATCCTGCCAGCTCTTCTTTCAAATTGTTTAATGAATCCTCCCCAAAGTATAATTTTGTCGGATTTGAATACTTAAAATTTCCTAACATTTTTATTTCCTCCCTTGTCATTTTATAAGCTTGTTAAAACTGGATTTCTCAGATAGTCATATACTCTTTTTATCTCACTCGGTTTCAGAGTATCCAGCATAGACGGACAACCTTTATCCAATGTCGCAATTCTTGCCATGTCCTCTGCGTCTAATTCAAAATCCCAGATTGCAAGATTTTCTTCCATACGTTCCTTATGAACAGATTTCGGAATGATAACCACTCCATTTTGAATATTCCATCTGAGAATTACCTGTGCAGGTGTTTTCCCGTGTTTCTGTATATTGTCCTCAGTCGAACTGCTGCAACCGGAAATACCGGCAAGCAACAGGACTGCACAGAAAATAATTCTTGCTTTTTTTATCCCATTCATTGCAATTTCCTTTCCATTATTCTACTGCCATAATTTCAATCATGCCGGACAGTTTTTCAATATCTTCTTTTCCTGAAATAACTTCTCCCAGTTCATACAAATTACTTCCCTGACCAAAGTGTTCATAGAACATCACAACATCTGCCCACGGAGAATAGTAACAAAGACTGCCCTTTTCAGCATTTGCCAGTGGAGCATCACTAATATCCAATTCTTCCGGCGGATAGAATGTTTTTTCATTTGTACTAAAATCTTTTACTTCCAAAGTCAATGGAAGCTGTGCATACAAATCCTTTGCTGCCTGACTTTCATTCAGTTCATATATAATCTCATATTCTTTTGATGTCACCTTAATTTTCATCACTTCATCCTCCTCTGTTACAGACAATCTTGAATTTTCTTCTTCCTCATTACTCTGTTCCTGCTTTGTTTCAGTTTCAATAACGGGGATTTCTTCTGCCTGGTTCAATACATTGTCTTGTTCTGATACAGGATGCTCTTTATTTTTACCAAGCATTTCACATCCCATAAAAGAAAAAATCATCACTATTATCACACCTATAAAAATTGTGTTTCTTTTTAACATTTCTTTTGAGCAAAGCCTCCTTACATCGTGCTTCCCAAAAGATATGCTCCTTCAAGATGCTTTTCATCAATATGCCTTTTTCCGGCTTCACCATTACAGCCGCCTGCAAAATACATTCCTATGTCTGTCCAGTCAATCGCTTTTGTAACAAACCGATAATAGGATGCTGGCTGTTCAAATGTCCAAAACTGATCATCACCCGCAGTCATTAACAAAACACTGTTTTTATGCGGATATTTATCATCTGTTGAAATGGCATACAGTCTGTCAATAAAAGCTTTCGTTCTTGCCGAAATTGACCAGAAGTAAAGTGGAGATGCCAGTACCACTGTGTCGCATTTCTCCAACAACGGATATATCTCCTGCATCACGTCATCTATGGCACAAATGTGTTTTCCATTCTGACACGCACCGCATCCACGGCATCCAGCAATTTCTTTATCCCCTAAAAATACTTTTGTTATCTCATGTCCGGCTGCTTCCGCACCTTTTATGTATGCATCTGCCAGCTTATCCGTATTTCCGTTTTTAATACCGCTTCCTACTATCACTAAGATTTTTCGCATAGAATTTTCTCCTTCCTGATTGCCTTTTGTAATTTTAACAACGCTCTACACAATATTTCTCATACGCTGTTATTCCATCTTTTAACTGATAAAGATTATCTTCCAAAACAGAGCGTGAACACGCAGTATTTATCCGTAAAAACTCTTTTTCTCCCCGTCCATTCTGTTTTCCGTAGGAAATATACATCCCTGTTTTTTCTTTGATATAGGAAACTGCTTCCATTCCGCTTCCTATCATTCTTACAAAATCCAGTCTTAAAAAACAGGTATCGTAAAATGATGCGACCTGTACCTGAGAAATTTCTTCTTGGATAAACTTTTTGACAAATTCCTTATTCTCAGAAACAATCATTTGAAATTCATCTGTCTGAAAATCAACATCACTTATCATAACTTTACTCTTTGTCTCTGCAACATCCATAACGATTTCCCCAACTTCCGGAACCTGAATCCATCCTGAAAGCGGATTTTTAATACTGTCCACAGAAGATGTAATGATTGCCTGAACTTCTGATCTTTCAAAGCAAAGGTCTGTATCCACCATTTCACAGTTAATCAATGTCAGATTTTTGCAGTAACATAACGGCTGCGTGCCGATAATCTTACAATTGATAAGTGTCAGACCATCCGAATACCACGCCAGATATTCGCCTTTTACTACACTGTTCTTTACGGTCACATTTTCCGAATGCCAGAAAGCATCTTTCGTATCCAATACACAGTTATCAAACACCGCATTTTTTATGTACTGGAATGAATATTTGCCTTTGAACTGCACATCTGAAAAATTCAAGTCTGTAGCACGCATCATAAAATACTCACTCTCGGCGGTACTGTTTTTCATCTGAATCCCATTTACCGACCAGCCGAATTCCGGGGAGATAATATCGCAATTTTCAATTACAACATCGCTGCACTCACGAAGAGCCTTAATCCCATACATTTTTGTATCTGTGATTTCAATATGTTCCGAATACCATAAGGAAGCTCTGCAAAGTTCTGTCATTTCACAACCTCGGATTTTCAATCCACTGTCATGCCAAAATGGATAACGAAGATTGAAAAAACAATCTTCCGCTTCAATCCCATGGCACTCTTTAAATGCACTTTCTCCATCTGCCGGTCCGTCAAATGAACAATTTTTTACCAACAATTCCGTTCTTCCATATAATGCTCTTTCCTCATCAAATTTCTGATTTTCTATTACATTCATAATCATCTGCCTCTTTCTCTTTTATCTCTATTCTTTATTCCGCTTAATCTGATAAACTAAATAATCCAGACAGTCAATCTGTTTTTCTCTTTCATGTACCATGCCAAGAAGACAGCTTCTGTGGTGTTCCAACAATTTAAGCAGTTCTCCCATGTCATCCTCGTCCAGATGTGTTAAAACGCATTCCATCATTTCCTGTGTACATCCGGCATCCTTTAAATTCTGAATGACAGCTTCCCTCGAACCGTAATTTACCAGCTTTTCCAACTTCATTTCTACATCCTTTCTTTTCATCTTCTTGTCTTTATATAAAATATAAATTCAATTTCACAATATAACAAATACTTATTTCAAATACATTTGTATAGTTGAAACTTAGTCAAATCTTTGATATGCTAATTTAGAATTCATTCAGTAAAACTAAAACGACAAAAGGAGGATACCACATGGAACTGCGAGTTCTTGCTTATTTCCTTGCAGTAGCAAGAGAACAAAGTATCATTCGTGCAGCAGAATCGTTGCATCTATCTCAACCAACCCTTTCCACACAAATCCGTAATATGGAAAAAGAATTAGGCAAACAACTCTTAATCCGTGGAACAAAAGGTTCTCGAAAAGTCACTCTAACAGAGGAAGGAATGATTCTAAAAAAACGTGCAGAGGAAATTTTAAATCTTGTTGAAAAAACAGAAAAAGAAATAACACTCTCAGATAGTGTTATCGTAGGAGACGTATATATAGGAGCCGGTGAAACAGACGCCGTCAGGCTCCTTGCAAAAGCTGCCAAAGAATTACAAAACATATACCCCGGTATCCATTACCATATATCAAGCGGAAATGCTGAATTTGTTTTAGAACAACTGGACAAGGGGCTGATAGACTTCGGTATTGTATTCGGAAGTGTGGATTTTGAAAAATATAATGCTTTGAAAATTCCCGTCAAAGATACCTGGGGCGTGTTAATGCGTCGTGACTCTGAACTTGCCCAAAAGCAAACAATTTTACCAGAAGATTTGTGGGATAAACCTTTGATTATTTCACATCAGAAAAACCAAGGTGGGGAGTTCAGTTCATGGTTAAATTACAATATTGATCAGTTAAATGTCGTTGCCACCTATAATTTATTATTCAACGCTTCTTTACTGGTGGATGAAGGCTTGGGATATGCTATCGGACTTGACAAGATCATCAATACCAGTGAAAATAGTCGTCTATGTTTTCGTCTTCTGGAACCAACTGTCGAAGCAGAAATGTGCATCATTTGGAAAAAGTATCAGGTTTTCTCAAAGCCAGCTGAACAGTTTATGATAAAAATAAAAGAACTCCAAGAATTAACTGGAGATGATGTACCCAATAATCCCGAATAAAATATGCTCTATAATAATCCTGTATAAATGTCAATATAAGAATGTATAAAAGAGGGTGCGGACATAATTCTGAACTCAAACTTGAAAACCCAAACTTTTACGATAATTAATTGGGCTCATCCTTTTAAGTGAACTTTTAATTCTTCCATTATAAAATAAATCTCACAGTTATTTAATACTAAAGTTAGATAGTATTACGATTCTATAGTAATATTATTTTAATAGGAGTTTATAAATGGAAACTAGAATAGATTACGAACAAAAAAATAAAGAAGAGTTTGGACAGCGTTTAAAATATATTAGAAACCTATCAAAATTATCACAGAAAGACTTTGCCTTTGTTTTAGGAATGAAACAGACAGAGATAGGTCTATATGAAATTGGAAAAAGATTCCCACGAGATAATGTAATTAAAAATATTACTGATACTATGTGTACAGATTTTTTTTGGTTAAAGTATGGTGAATATAGTCCATATACAATTAACAAGACTCCATATGGTAGAGATTTTACTATTAATCATTTAGATTTAAAACATGATATACGATATGAAGATGTAAAAGATGATCCAGAATTAGTTGATGTAATAAAAGATATAATTGAAGAGTTAAGTGAAGACAACAAAAAATTAGTTTGGGAAGTAGCCAATGCTCTATATCAAGATCAACATAATGGTAATTATATAGATTATGGAGATATATACCTTTATTTTAAAGGAGGAGGACTACTTGAAAAGTATTTTGTATATGCAGATGAAACAAAACTAGAATCTATTGCAAATACATTAAAATCCATTTCATTATTAAATAAATATTTTCCTGAATATATAAATAAACTAAAAAAAGAAAATAAATATAATGAAGGTAATTATATTGAAAAGTACCCTAATGATAGTAGTTATAAAGAATTACATAAAAAAATTATACATATATGTAATGAAGAAAATATAGATACAAATATGATTGATGAAAAGACACTTTATCAGTTTATTGTTAATATAAATGTTAGATAAGAATATATTAACAATCCTATATATTCATAAGGATGAGAAATATGTGGTTTCTGTTTAGCGATTATGAAAAAACACTAAGTAAAAAATCTTAGTCTTTCTAGTACTCAAATTCAAAATATGGTGGATAAAAAGTTGATAAAGCGTGTTAGTAGAGGGATTTACTCATTACCAAATTCAATTGATGATCCATATTATGAATTACAATTAAAATATCAAAAACTAGTTTATTATCAAGAGACTGCTTTATCTTTACATAATCTTACAGATGTTACTTTTTCTAAAATTACAGGAACAGTTCCTAAAAATTATAATTATCATTACTTAGTTAAAGAAATTAGACTTAATGTTGTTCGTGTTAATAGTAAACGATATGAGATAGGTGTGGAACAAATAATGAGTCCTTTTGGTAATAAGATAACAGTTACTAATAAGGAAAGAACCTTGTGTGACATTCTTTTAAAACGGAGACAAATTGATGTAAGAATTATTAATGTTGTATTCAAGTATTACCTAAATAGTTTAGATAAAGACTTAAATATATTAGTAAGATATGCAAAAATATTTAAGGTTGAAAGACTTGTTAGAAATTATATTGAGGTTCTTTTATGATTAATGCAGATAAACTAAATCATTTAATTAGGAATAAATCTAAAAAAAATAATCTTGATGCTGAGCTTGTTTATAGGAATTATATGTTTGAAAGATTTTTGGAAATAATATCCAAATCAAAGTATAAGAATAATTTTATTGTTAAAGGTAGCTTTTTGATTGGCTCAATGATAGGAATTGAGAATCGAGTAACAAAGGATATAGATACGACACTTAGAAATTTAATAATTGAAAAGCAAAAACTAATTGATATTTTTAATGAAATTTCTAATGTTGAATGTAACGATAATGTTCACTTTGAATTTAGTGGAATAGAAGAGATTAGAGAACAATTTGATTATCCGGGGTATGGAATATCTTTTGATGCAATGCTTCAAAAAACACGGATTCACTTAAAGATGGACGTAAGCTCAGGAGATATAATTGTTCCAGATGCTATAGATTACAATCACAAATGTATGTTTGAAGATAAAATAATTCAAATTAAATCTTATTCACTGGAAACAGTACTAGCCTAAAAACTTGAGTCTATTATTGCTTGGGGAATTGTTGGGTCAAGACTCCGAGATTATTATGATATCTATATTTTGACTGAGTTATACCATGATGTAATTAATTATGAATTACTTAATAATTACTTGCAATCAACATCCCGCCAAAGAGATACGCTTACTCAATTAAACGATTAAAAGAATATTATGAAAGAGTTAATGGACGATACTCAACTTAAAAATGGGTGGGTCAGATTTCAAAATACATTTGAGTATGCAAAAGATATAGAATTTAAAGAAACTGTTCTTTCTATTGAAAAAGCTCTCAATGAGATTTTCAGAGTTTATGTGAAAAAATCATAATTTAAACTTCTCCTAAACACTTGTTGTATACCTAAAAATAAAAAATTATATAGATTTATTAATATTAATTTTTTTTTATTAATTTGTTAGAAAAGTTTTGTTTCTAAGCATCCAGCAGATTAATCTAAGTTGGATATATAAATTTAATTACCATCTTTATTTAATATATATATTTGTCAAATATCAACTTAATAATTCCATAATTCAAATGTTATTAATACAAACACGTAAATTAGTGGATAGAACTGTGTTTCAAAAACTATTAAGTATAGTTAAACCTAAAGATACTATTGTTTTCGATTCTGTAAGTAGAATGAGTAGAAATGCTAAAGAAGGATTCAAACTTTATAAATACTTATATAATAAGGATGTAAATTTAATATTTTTAAAAGAAAGATATATTGATACTGATACATATAAACAAGCAGCAAATAAACAAATAGATATACAAACATCTTCTGGAGATAAAGCGACAGATGAATTAATAAAAAATATATCAGAAGCTATAAATAAATATGTACTTAGCTTAGCTGAGAAACAAATATTTTTAGCATTTGAACAATCACAAAAAGAAGTTGATGATCTAAGAGTTAGAACAAAAGAGGGTATTGAAATTGCAAGAAGAAATGGAAAACAAATAGGTAGGGTAAAGGGTAATAAATATACATCTAAGAAAGAACCTATTGTAAAAGAAGGCAATATTTTTTATAAGATAGATAAAATTTGGGACTAGTTATATAAAAAGGAGCTATAAGAAATAGAAAGTTGAATTAACACTCTACGGAGCTATTGCTCTTTTTTTAGTACTTGTTCATAATATTTTTTTCGTACGTAATTAATATGTAGATTTCAATATAAACTGGATATTTAGTAGATTTATTAAATATCTGTTTTATTTTCATATTCTAAATGTGTCATGTAATCTAGTGATGAATGTATCCTTTTAGTATCATAGTATAACTCTTTGTACTTGAATATATCTTGTTATGTTTATTAAAAATTCGATATTTGAATTGTTATAAATTTTTAAATGCATTGAACTTTACTACAATACACAAAGATTGCACTCCTCGAATAATTGTCGGAGCCCTTGCGACTACGAGTGTGATTCTTCTAAAAAAGACTTAACTATTTGTCCGATTTAACTTGACCACTCCAAATACAGTAAAGCTTTTTGTGGTAATAATACAGATGCACAAGTAATGAAATTAGCAGGTGTACATTCTGAAGCATATTACAAGTATAAAAAAGAATTGTAAGAAAATTACAAAAATACAACTTTACTTTAATTTTAAAAAATCTAGGACAATTAATTCTTGGATTTAATCTATATTATCTTTTTTAGTAGTTCTATCAGTAAAGTAGAATGTAAGTATCATAGTAAGCATAGGTACAAATTCTTGAGATGATATTTTATTAGTGAACTATCCATATATTAATGCAAATGCCATTATTAATGTTACTATTATTTTAATTTGTAAATACTCTTGTATAAATTCTTTCATAAATTTTAATCTCCCTTCATTTATATTTTTTTAATGTTGTATCTATACAATCCTATTATTAAATATATTAGAGTGATTGAAAACGACATGTTTATTTAATGTATAATTGACTTATGCAGGAGATAATTTATATGAAAAAAACATTCGTAATATTAATTACTTTATTTACAATAATAGGATGTTCAAATAGTAAAGATACTGAAGAAGTTATAACTACACCAGAGCCTGCTGTAGAACCTACTCCATTGGTTACAGTAGAACCAGAATCAACACCAGATAATGCTTTGTTAATATTAGAAGACTTACAAGAAGAAGTAATTATATATAAGTGTGAAGGAATAAATGAGTTTGATGAAGATTCTAAATGGAAGAAACCTTACATAGATATAGATTTTTACTTTCCTGAATTAACTACAAGTTTTGGTGTTAATTTCTATAAAAACACTAATGAATTTTATATCTATTATTATTTTGAACAATTAATTCCTATTGCTTGGAAGGCATACTACTATAAAGATGGGAATATATATAAGTTTGAGAACCCTTCAGTAATTATTGCTAGTACAGATGTAGATAAAGAATACTTTATGAGTAAAGTAAAAGAAGAAAACAAAATACATCATATTATTGGATATATGTACTTAGAAAAAAACAATTTATATTACTCTGAAATAAGTGAGGAAGATCTTAAAAATAAAATTAAAAATAATGAATGCTATTGTAAAAAGCAAGACTGACAAAATTATCTGGTCTTGCTTTTAATTTTTTAATAATTAATTGTATATGCATTTTTTAAGTCTAATTGAGAATATCCACTTGGATTTAATTCTGTTTTTGGTGGAATACCATATTACAACAGGTTATTTGAGTACAGAAATTTCTAAGATAACAAATGCAAATGAAGTTTTTGAAGCTTTATCTAGAGGTTATTTAAAATATAGTGATATTCTACCCAGTCACATGTTTCAAGTGGCTCAACATTGATTGACGTATTAAATAAGCTTATTCATATGGAGGTCGTAGAAAAGAAATCTCTAATTAATGATCCGAGCAATAATAAAAAATGGAATATTATATAGCTGATAATCTTTCGCTATTTTATTATAGATATATTTTTAAATATATCCTAATTAAAAATCATGGATTCTGAAATATTCTATTCAAAATATATTGAGAAAGATTTTGAATAGAATATGTTCCACATCAGTTTGAGAAAATCTGCAGGCAATATTTAATAAGAGAAAATAAATATAATATAATTTTTCCAGTGATTGAAAAAATAGAGATAGCTACACTATTTGCGTAGTATCTAAGAATTCTTAAGTTCTACAATTTTCTTTAAAAAATTATTGTTGTCTATGGTTATATATGATGCCAAGAATATTTTTATAAGCTTAGATGGATTTGGTTAAGGATAGTATCTTGTTTTGCTTTATGACTAAGAAGATTTTTAGAAAATAACAGGCGAAAATAATGAATATATGAAAAGATTAAATGGTTATTTGTAAAATATATCTTAGATATAATTAAAATATCTAAACAAAAGACTTTAATTAGTGTTTTCTCAATATTTATGGATTGATAGAAAAATGCACATACCACTTTTTATTGTTTTTTTTCTTTTGACATAACCCTAGGTTTAGTGTTATATAGTATGGAGTTAAAATTTTAATTATTAAGTTTTAGTTGGTTTAAAATGAAATAAAATTTAAATAAAAAATTTGTGAATATTTATATTAAGGGGTGCTTAGATTGAGTGAATCAAATTCAAATAAAATGGGAACAATGCCTGTAGGAAAATTGTTGTTAAAAATGGGTTTACCTGCGGTAATTTCAATGCTTCTTCAAGCAATGTATAACATTGTAGATAGCATTTATGTATCACAACTTGGACAAGATGCATTATTTGCAGTGGGGATTGCATTTCCTCTTCAAATGTTGCTTTTATCTGTAGCATTAGGATGTGGTGTTGGAACCAATGCTTTAGTTGCAAGAAGATTAGGCCAAAAACGACAAGAACATGCAAATGAAACAGCTACTACTGGTTTAGTTATGTCAGTAATTCATTCTATTATATTGTTAGTTGTTGGATTAATTATCACTAAACCATTTTTAAGAATGTTTACAGATAGCCCAACAGTTTTAAAAATGGCTACTGATTATATGTATATTATTTTAGTGTTTAATTTAGGACAACAAGTTCAAGTAGTTTGTGAAAGAATTTTGCAAGCTACTGGAAATATGATATTACCAATGATGTCATTAATTATTTCAGCTGGAACTAATGTTATTTTAGATCCAATTATGATATTTGGATATTTTGGTTTTCCTGCATTAGGAGTAGCAGGAGCAGCTATTGCAACAGTTATTGGTCAATGGGTGGGAACTATCTTTATTTTTATTATGTTAATAAAAAAAGATCATGATATAAAAATAGAGTTTAAAGGATTTAAATTTAATAAAATTGTAGCAAAAAAGGTATATCGAATTGGATTACCTACAATGATTATGAATGCTATTGGCTCTGTTACTACAACAAGTATGAATGCAATATTAGTTGGATTTAGTGAAACAGCAGTAAATGCATTAAGCATCTATTTTAAAATTCAATCTTTTGTATTTATGCCAATTTTTGGTATGACTCAAGGTGGTATGCCTATTTTGTCATATAATTATGGTGCAAAAAATAAGGAGCGTTATTTACATACAGCACGTTTGATGCTAAGAGTTGCATTTATTATTATGGCATTAGGAACACTTATGATGCAGTTTTTCCCTGATCAAATTCTAGGGATGTTTAACCCTACAGATGAACTACTTGTTGTAGGAAGAATGTGTTTACGTATTATCTCATATAGCTTTGTGTTTGCAGCAATAAGTATTGTTATTATAAATATTTTTCAATCATTAGGATATGGTTTTAGAAGTATGAGTATGTCTGTGCTTAGACAATTAGGATTTTTAATTCCATCAGCATTATTGCTTGCACAATTATTTGGTTTAAATGCAGTATGGTTTGCATATCCTATCGCAGAAATACTAGTGGTAGTAATATATGCTCCAATATGTATAAAGGCAATTAAAACAAAGTTTGATTAATAAAAAATATTTTAGTAATTTTATATAGTGTACTATATTAATTTTCTAAAATTTCTATACTTTGAAGGATACCATCGTATTCTTCATTTTTAGTTTCTAAGTATGTGATATGTATTTTCATACCTTTAACTAAGTTACCTTCAAATTCTATAACTATATTATCATTTAATATTTTTAAAATATTATCTTCTTCATTTATTAATATATAGTTATGATCTGAGTTATCTTCTACTATTGTTGTTATTTCCTTTATTACAGGTAATACTGTTTCTCTTTTTTCTAAAACTATTGAGATAACTTCTACATCAAAAGCTTCGTCTTTATTTATTTGTCCATTATAAATAATTGATACATAGTCATCTACTAATATATCTTTTATATCTATATTTGAAATATTAAAATTAATAGTTTTATTACTAGTTTGGATAGAAATATAATCTTTATTTAATTCTATTACTTGACCAGAGATATTTTTTGGAGAATTAGTATTTTCAATTTTATTTATATTAGTATTATTACAGGATGAAATAAATGTAATTGAAAACAATAATATAAATATAATATATTTTTTCATATCAATTATCCTCACTTTTAAGTTATTTTAGCATAAAGTAAGTTTGCAATGTCTATTAATTGTTGTAATATAAATCATATGAAAAGAAAATTATTATTAATTCTTACTTCACTTATGTTGGTAATGTCAGTATTTTCTGTAAAAGCAGAAGAAGATGAAGATGAAATTAGCCAAGATATTGAAGTTGAAAATATAGATGTTACAGAAGGTGGACCTATTATTAGTGGAGAATCTGCAATTTTAATAGATGCAAAAACTGGAATGGTTCTATATAGAAAAAATGCAGATGAACATAAAGAGCCTGCAAGTATTACAAAGATATTAACTGTATATCTTGCATCAGTAAATTTAAATGATGAAACTATGATAACAGCAAGTCAAGAAGCAATCTTTGGCTTTGATAGAAGTAGTTCACATATATGGCTAACACCAGATGAAAAAGTTAGAGCGATTGATTTAGAATATGCAGCTTTTTTAAGTAGTGCAAATGATGCGAGCAATATGCTTGCGGAAGGGGTCTCAGAAAGCCAAGAAGCATTTGTGGAGGTTATGAATCAAACTGTTGAAGATTTAGGTTTGAGTAATACTCATTTTGCTAATGCACATGGTCTTCATGATGATAACCATTATACTAGTGCTTATGATATGGCAATGATAACAAGAGCTGTATTAAAAAATAATAAATTTAAAAAAATCTTTGAAACAAGAACATATGAGATGTCAGCGACTAATAAACAAGAATCAAAAAGAACATTTGCTGCTGGCAATAATATGATTAAAAATGGTGAGTTTTATTATGAATATGCAACAGGAGGTAAAATAGGTTGGACTCCTGAAGCAGGTTATACAATAGTTACAACTGCTACAAAGGATAATATGGATTTAATTGCAGTAGTACTAAATTGTTCTGATCAAGATTCAAGATATACTGATACAAAAGCATTATTTGAATATGGATTTAATAATTATAAGACTGTTTTATTAAAAGGTAGTGATATTCCTGTAGAGACAGTAGAAATAAAAGATGGTGGAAAGCTTTGGGCAATAGCTAACTTTTCCATTGATGTTGATTTTAATATATTATTGCCTTATAACACAAATGAAGAAACAGTAACAACATCAATAGAAATAAAACATGAAAAAGATCCAAATAAAATCGAAGGATATGTGATTATTAAAATTGATGGACAAAAAGTTGGTGAAGTAATTATGGATAAAGAAATAGAAATATTTGATACTAGTTTCTTAGCAACTTCTTTGCCATTAATTAATAAATTTTTGGATTATTTTAGTATATTTATTTTAGGATTGTTTTTGTTTGTAAGTTTTGTAGAATTTACTGGAAAAATTAAAGTTCCTGAATAATAATATATAGATACAATTGTATAATAGAACAATAGGAGGTATTATATGAAAAAGTTATTAGCGTATATTCTTACAAATAGTATTTCATTAATTATGTTGTCTGGGTTACTATCTGGGGTATATATAAGAGATTTAAAGACTACAATACTGTTATCATTAGTATTAGGTTTATTAAATTCCACAGTAAAGCCTGTACTTAAAATATTGTCTTTACCATTGACAATTATGACATTTGGATTTTTTTCAATTATAGTTAATGCATTTGTATTAAGTATTGCATTTAGTCTTACTAGAGGAGCAAGTATGAACGGTTTCTTTACTGCAATTATTGCTTCAGTATTGTTTGGTATAATCAATAGTTTTGTAGAATCATTATTTAAGGACTAAGTAGTCCTTTTATTTAATTCTTCTTTTAGTGCAATAAAATCTTCTAAGGCAAATAATTCTAGGTCTAAATATATAATTTTGTCATTATTTGTAATACATAGTGTTCGCATTTTTATTCTACCTTTTTTATTTATATCACTAAATTCAAAATCTGATTCATTGATTTTAAAATTATATAACATTTTATTATATCTACTGATGATTATTCTTTCTTTATCTATTTTTATATTATAAATATCTCTATAAGCATAGAAATATAAATAAAGTAATAGTAATATTGTTACTATTAAATAAACTAATATTTCGTTAAAAAAAGCACTGATAATTAGTTTTAAGGTTATAATACCTAAGATTCCAACACTTAAATTAAATAATATTTTTAATAATGAAGGTTTAAAAGTAATCATTGAAAACTCCTTTTCACCATTATTTCACACAATTCTATATTTGAAAACTAATGTTAATCTAATATAATGGATATTATAGTGGAGATAACAATGGATATTAATTTAATATATAAATCAAGAACAGGACATACAAAACAAATAGCAAAGGCTATGAGTAGTGTTTTTAATATAGAACCTATTGATATAAGTGAACCTCATGTTTTAGGCCATACTGATCTTTTAATTGTAGGTACTGGTATATATGGTGGTAGACCTGATGAATCATTATTAGAGTATTTGAATAATTTGCCTGCCAATCAAATAAAAGGTGCTGCAATATTTTCTAGTTCTATATCAAATAAAGATCAAACAGAACTTATAGTTAATATTTTAAAATCAAAGAATATTGAAGTTTTAAATAAAAGGTTTTCCTGTAAAGGACAATTTTTATTATTTGGTTGGGGACATCCAGATTTAAATGATTTAAAAAAAGCAAAAGAGTTTGCAGCTTTAATATTAGATTCTATAGCGTAAAATAATATGCAATAAAAGACATATGAAAATATGTTTTTTATTGCATGTAAATATTTAAAACTAACAAAAAAGTAACTATACTAATAAAAAAGTGCCTACTTGTAGCACAATATAATAATCTATAAAATTATATATGAAGAAGTGTTTCTATTGTACTTCTTTGTTTTTTTTATATTTATAAGTTAAAAAACATAAATGTACTAAATCTATAATAGATAAAAGGAGGGTTATTTATATGAAAGCAGTTATATTAAATAATATAACACCAGGTGAAAAAGTTCATTTACAAGAAACAGATATACCAAAGGTTATCTCTGGCTGGGTACTTATCAAGGTAAAAGGATTTGGATTAAATCACTCTGAACAGATTTTAAGATTAAATGAAATAGCTAATGATTATATTAAAAAGCCAATAATTCCAGGAATAGAATGTGTTGGTGAAATAGTGGATAAATCAGATAGTGATTTTAAGCTTGGGCAAAAAGTTGTAGGGCTTATGGGAGGAATGGGTAGAAGTTATGATGGTAGCTATGCAGAATATACTCTTTTGCCAAAAAACCAAGTATTTAGTATTAAATCAGATTTATCGTGGGAGAAGTTGGCAGCAGTTTCAGAAACTTATTATACTGCTTGGGGCTCTTTGTTTGAATGTCTTAAATTAAATTCTAAAGATACACTTTTAATTAGGGGTGCTACAAGTGGTTTAGGATATGCTAGCATACAACTTGCAAAAGCTTTGGGGTGCAAAGTAATTGCAACAACACATAAAGAGGAAAAGTTATTCTTATTAAGTGAAGCTGGTGAAGCAATATTGGATGATGGTAGTCTTAAAGGAAAAATAAAAGGTGTAAATAAAATATTAGAATTAGTTGGCCCAAAAACATTAAGAGATAGCTTAAAAATTGTGGAAAATGGAGGAATTGTTTGTCATACAGGAGTATTAGGTGGTGTATATACACTTGATAATTTTGATCCTATAAAAGAAATACCAAATGGTGTTTATTTAACTGGATTTTTTAGTAATAATCCTAGTCAAAATATTATAAATGATATATTTGATTATCTAAATAAATATCAATTAAAACCAAAAGTAGGAAAATCATATAAATTTGAAAATATAAAAGATGCTTGTGTTGCACAAGATTTGGGTAAAGTAAACGGAAAAATTGTAGTAACAATATGAAAGAGGTAATTAGATATGAAAAAAATTGAAATTGAAGAATTAATAATTAATCCATTTACAAAGATAGGAAGTGAATGGATGTTGATTACAGCTGGTAATAAAGAAAGAGGATTTAATACAATGACTGCTTCTTGGGGACATCTTGGTGATATCTGGGGTAGTAAAACAGGGAAACCATCTGCAATTATCTATATTCGTCCACAAAGATTTACAAAAGAATTTGTTGATGAAGAAGAGTATTTTACTTTATCATTTTTCCCATCAAAATATAAAAAAGCTTTAAGTTATCTTGGAGCACATTCTGGTCGTGATGAAAATAAAATACAAAACTCTGGTTTAAATATTTTATTTGAAGATGATTATTGTTATTTTAAAGAGTCAAAATTAGTTTTAGTGTGTAGAAAATTATACCATTCTTCAATTGTTGAAGATGGATTTGTAGATAAAAGTATAATAGATAAAAACTATCCAAAAAAAGATTTCCATGAAATGTATATTGGGGAAATTATGGAAATTTATACAAATGATAGTGATGAAAGTTTATAAATATGAGAGAAAAAGCAAAATTTATCCTAGATAAAAATAAATGTATAAAATGTGATGCGTGTATTAATACATGTACTGGAATGGTGTTAAAAAAATCTACTGATGGTTATCCACATATGATTGAATTTGAAAAGTTTGGTTGGAATGGTTGCTGGAAATGTCAACATTGTCTTGCGGTTTGTCCTGAAGGTGCTATAAGTATTTTTGGCAAAAATCCAGAAGACTCAAATTTAATGCCAGAAGAAGATATGGGTATTCAGATGGAAAGGTTAGTAACAGGAAGAAGAGCATGCAGAAGATATTTAGATAAGAATGTTGATCCTAAAATAATTGATAAAATTTTATATGCTATGCAAAATGTTCCAGCAGGAGGAAATTCAAATAATGTTGAATATACTGTAATTGATGATAAGGAAGAAGTTAGAAGAATCTGGGAAGTTGCCTATAATAAAATGGAACAAGATGCAAAAAAAGGTATTTATACTGATAGTTTTAATAAATTTTATTATGACAAAATGAAAGAATCTGAAAAGAGTGTTCGTAAAGATGACATGTTGTTTTGTGGAGCGCCTCATTTATTTATTGCGCACACTAGATGGTTTGGTAAATGGGGAGAAGATTATAAAATAAATTGTAATATTGCAACGGCATATTTTGAATTGCTTGCTCAAGCACATGGTTTAGGAGCCATAATAATGAGCTATCCTTCTGATGTAATTAATGATAATCCAGAAATTAAAAAAATGCTTGGTATTCCTGAAAAGCATTATATGAAGCTAATTGTAGGTTTTGGATATCCTGAAATAAAATATCATAGAAAAGCTCAAAAAGAGTGGAATAGAAAAGTTAGTAGGTTTAGTGATAAAACATTAAGGAGGCAGTACAAATGAATGCAATAAATACATTATTACCGGTGCTGTTTATGATTTGTTTGGGAATGATTTCTAGAGTAAAAGGATTTATAACTCCTAAACAAAAAGATGGAGCTAATGCATTAGTATTTAATATATTATTTCCAATAATGATTTTTAGTATTTTATTTTCATCAAAAATTGAATCTTCTGCATTGCTTATTGTTTTATATGTATTTATTGTATTTGTACTTAGTTTTATAGTCGGAAAATTACTAGGAAAGTTTACTGGAGAGAGATTTTCTCATATATCTCACTTTATGATGACTACTTGTGAAGGTGGAAATGTAGCTTTACCTTTATATCTTTCAATAGTTGGTGCATCAAATAATACAGTTATATTTGATTTAGGAGGAGTGATTTTTGCGTTTATACTAATTCCAATACTT
>JAAZCQ010000039.1 GCA_012513225.1 Erysipelotrichaceae bacterium | reverse complement strand
TATGGCTGATATATGCTATTATTTTCTTGGTAATTTAATGTATTTGTCATGCTTAAATTATACCAAAAAACACGCTATTTCTTCTTGAAGTTTGCGTGTTTTTTATTTGGGAATGCTTATTTATCTGTCACAGCCCCTTTTTACGTAACTAATCATCTCTCTTTTATTATTGTCTAGCTTTCCTTCAATTATTTGGGTTAGTATATTATTTAATACATTTGAAATTTCATTGTCTATAAATCCCATTTCTTTTATATCATTTCCATTTATTACTAATTGATTTAATTTATAAGGTTCATTATTGTTGATAATTTCCTCAAGTTTCATTTTAATTTCAACATCATTTATACTTGGGTTAATTATTTTAATGAATTTTAATAAATCATTGAAATATTCTTCGTTTTTGTTTAATGTTTTTTTGATATTTACCTTATTTGATAAATCTATATCATAATTATTTAATAAAAATAATATTTTTCTTTTTGTTGTATTAGGAAGTTTTAACTTGTTCATAACACCTATTGCATCTTTTTGTATATACAGTAATAGTATTGCTAAGTTAATAGTAGAAGAGCTTAATTCATTACTTAATAATTGAATTATATTTTTTTTATCTATTTTATTTAACTCAGGAATTATTGTTTTAAATATTTCAAAATATTCTTTTATTACTTTAGAACAATTATTGCTACTTAATATTTTTAATAGTTCATCTGTTACTCTTTCTATTGATATATTTAATAATAATTCTTTATTATAAAAAATTGATTGTTTTGTTTTTTCTTCGATTTGAAAATCTAATAAAGTAGAAAATCTTAAAGCTCTTATGATTCTTAAAGCATCTTCTTGAAATCTTTTATCAGGATTATCAATAGATCTAATAATTTTATTATTTAAATCATCAATTCCATCAAAGAAATCTATTAATCCTTTTTGTGGATGATAGCATAATGCATTAATTGTAAAATCTCTTCTTCTACAATCCTCTTTAAGACTATTAGTAAAATATACTTCATTAGGATGTCTATAATCGCTATACTCACCATCACTGCGGTATGTAGTAATTTGTATTGGATTAGAGTTTATTAAAACAGTTATTGTTCCATGTTTTATTCCACTATCAAAGGTTGGTTCACTATTAAAAACTTCTTTTATCTGGTTTGGTGTTGCATTAGTTGCTAAATCATAATCATTAACATGCTTATTTAATAAATGATCTCTAATTGCTCCACCAACCACAAAACACTCATAATTTTTATTATTTAATTTATTTATACAAAATAATATATAATCAGGTAGATTTAAATTCATATATATATATTATGAATTTAAATTTCTAAAGTAAAGGTTGACCTTGAAATTATATAATTTAGTAGTATGATTTATTAGTCTTTGAGGGGGTTATTTTTATGAATAAGGGCTTAATGACTAGTGGAAGTATTTGGAAACATATTATTATGTTTTCAATTCCGTTACTATTTGGCAATTTATTTCAATTAATGTATAACACAATAGACTCAATTATTGTAGGTCAATATGTAGGGAAAACTGCCCTTGCTGCAGTTGGTGCTAGTACCCCTTTAATTAATTTATTGATCTCTTTTTTTATGGGATTATCAGTTGGTGCAGGGGTTATTTCATCTAGATATTATGGTGGAAAAAAAGTAAGTGAGTTAACTGATACTGTCCATACTTTTATTACATTTTCATTTATCTTTGGAATAATATTGAGTATTATTGGTGTATTTATGTCAGAAACATTTATGATTTGGATGAAAACACCAAGTGATGTATTAGTTGAAGCAACAGATTATTTAAGAATATATTTTTATGGTTGTATTTTTGTTTGTTTATATAACGGGGCAACAGGATTATTACAATCAGTAGGAGATTCTAAGAGTCCTTTATACTTTTTAGCGATTTCTAGTGTAATAAATACAGTTTTGGATCTTTATTTTGTTAAAAATTTAAATATGGGTGTAAAAGGAGCTGCTTGGGCTACTTTAATTGCACAAGGTGTTTCTTGTGTTTTAGTTTTATTAAAATTAATGCTTACTAGTCAACCTTATAGACTTAAAATTAGTAAACTAAAAATGGATAAAAAAATATTGAAAGATATTGTAAATATTGGGATTCCTGCAGGAGTACAAGGAATGATTGTTTCATTATCTAATGTAATGGTTCAATCTTACATTAATAATTTTGGTTCTGCTTCTATTGCAGGTTTTTCATCAGCATTAAAATTTGATAATTTCTTAGGATTACCTGTTAATAGCTTTTCTTTAGCAATTACAACCTTCAGTGGCCAAAACTTAGGAGCTGGTCTATATAAAAGAGTTAAAGAGGGTATAAAAATTACTATTATATTATCAGTAGTTACGGTAATTATTTTGGGAATTATAGTATTTATTTATGCAAAAGAATGCATTAGTATATTTTCAAATGATCCTGAAGTAATTAAAACAGGTGCAAGTGTTATAAGAATAATGGTTCCTTTTTATACTAGTTTATGTTTTCATCAAACTTATTCTGGAACTATTCGAGCTGCGGGGAAAAGTATTCCACCTATGGTTATTTCTGTGTTTAGTTTTGTAGTAGTAAGACAAATTATGTTAGCTATTTTTATGCCATTAGTATTAGATATACGGTTAATTGCATTTTCATATAGTATTACTTGGAGTATTGCAATGTTTATTACATTATTGTATTTCAAAAGAAATAACATACTTGAGCAAAACTAGATTTAATAGTATGCTATAATCTTTTTGAGGTAAAATTATGAGAATTGGACAATCAAGCGATATACATCCTTTAGTTGAAGGAAGAGATTTAATTTTAGGTGGTGTAAAAATAGAGCATTACAAAGGTTGTGCAGGTCATTCTGATGGTGATGCACTTATACATGCAGTATGTGAAGCAATTATTGGTGCTTTAGGTTTAGGAGACATTGGGTATCACTTTCCAGACACTGATGATAAGTATAAAGGTATAAACTCTTTACTATTACTTGAAGAAGTGTATAAACTTATGGATAATAAGGGTTATAAGATTAATAATGTGGATAGTTTAATTTTATTAGAAAAACCTAAATTATTACCTTATAAAAAACTTATGGAAGAAAATATAGCAAAAGCATTATGTTGTGATGTAAATGATATAAATGTTAAAGCAACTCGTGGAGAAAAATTAGGATTTATTGGGAATGAAGAAGGAGTAATGGCACAAGCTGTTGTGTTATTAAGGGAGAAATAAATGTTTGAAAAACTTGATGAGATTAAGGTATTAAGAGATCCAGTACATGGTTATATACATATTGAATATAAAGTGATTTGGGACTGCATTAATTCTAGAGAATTTCAAAGGTTAAGAAGAATTAGACAACAAGGTTCCTCTTTTGTGGTATACCATACTGCAGAACATTCAAGATTTGGACATTCTTTAGGTGTTTATGAAATCGTTAGAAGAATGTGTAATGAAATTAAAGATATTGATGATTATTTAAGTGAAGAAGATAAAGTTGTAGTAATGCTTTCAGGCTTATTACATGATATTGGACATGGTCCATTTTCACATACTTTTGAAGCTATTTCAGATATTAAACATGAAATATACTCTTGTAGGATACTAGAAGAGGATACAGAGGTCCATAGAGCCTTAGAAAACTCAAGAAGAGGTTTATCTAGTACTGTTGCAAGTGTTATCAATCATACTCATTTAAACCCTATCTTAGCTCAAATGGTAAGTGCTCAATTAGATGCGGATAGAATGGATTACTTATTAAGAGATGCATACTTTACAGGTACAAAGTATGGAGAATTTGATTTAGAAAGAGTTCTTAGAACTTTAAGAATAAAAGATAATACAATTATGGTTAAAGAAAGTGGTGTTCATAGTATAGAAGATTATATTATGGCAAGGTACCATATGTATTGGCAAGTATACTATCATCCTGTAGCAAGATCATTTGAATGTGTTTTATCAGCTTTATTTGAAAGAATGAGAGATTTGACTTCAGTAAATCCAAAAGTTTTAAAAGATATAACTATTTTTGATGATTTTATAATGCATGGTGTTAAACCTAGCTTACAATCTCATTTTTTATTAGATGAAAATTCATGTTTTTATGGTTTTCAAAAATTAATGAAACATGAAGATAAAATACTTAGTGATTTAGCAAGAAGATTACTAAATAGAGATTTATTTCAATATCAAGATATTGTTGATAGAAAAACTATAGAAGAAGTAACAAAAAGAACAACTGATGCAGGATATCATCCTAAATATTATGTGAAAGTAGATAATGTAAGACAAAGACCATATCAACCTTTAGGAGATGATAGGTCTATATGGATATTGATGTCTAATGGGGAAGTTCAAGAGTTATCAGAAGGATCTCCTATTGTTGCAAGTATAATAAAAGGTAAAAATAAAGCAGATAATAAAGTGTTTTTTCCAAGATAATTTTAAATACCGTTGGGTTTAAAAACTAGCGGTATTTTTTTACTTTGTTTAATGTCAATGTATAAATTATTACATGTTTAAGCTAATCTTTGGATTTGGTATTTAATTTAATATTTAAGAAATGTATATTACATAGATTTTACATATTACTGTATTTATTTTATATAAATTTTTATTACCATAAATCTGTTTAAAGAAACTGGAGGTAATAAATGGAAAAGAATATTAGTTTAATTTTATTATTTGCAATTTTAATTGGAGTTTTAGCAGGGTGTTCAAACAATACTTCAAAAAGTGAGTTTAATTCATCAAAAACTATAAATGTTGTATCTCGTGAAGATGGATCTGGTACACGTGGTGCTTTTGTTGAACTATTTGGTATAGAAGTAAAGGGTGATGATGGTACAAAAAAAGATACAACAACTAAAGAAGCAATTATTACAAAACAAACTGATGTAATGATGACTAATATTTTGGAAGATATATATGGAATTGGATATATATCACTTGGTTCACTAAATAATACAATAAAAGCAATCCAAATTAATGGTGTTGATGCTTCTGTTGAGAATGTTAAAAATGGCAGTTATTCAATAGTTCGTCCATTTAATATCGCTACTAGGAAAGATACAACAGAAATCACAAAGAATTTTATTGATTTTATTTTGTCTAGTGAAGGCCAAGATGTTGTTTCCAATAGTTATATTGCTATAACGGATAATGCATCTACATATAGTGGTGATAAGCCTTCAGGTAAAATTATTGTTGCAGGGTCTTCTTCTGTTACACCTATTATGGAGAAATTAAAAGAAGCCTATATAAAAATTAATCCCAATGCAACTATTGAAATACAACAAAGTGATTCATCTGCAGGTATGTTAGGTGTAATAGAAGGTACTTGTGACATTGGAATGGCAAGCCGTCAGCTTAAGGATAGTGAACTTGTTAATCTTATACCAGTACAAATTGCACTAGATGGAATTGTGGTTATTGTCAATAATGAAAACCCTATTATCTCTTTAACTACTGAACAAGTAAAAGCAATATTTACAGGTGAAATAGAAAAATGGAGTGAAATTCAATGAGTAATAAGGTAAAAGAAAAGTTTATGAGTACAGTATTTTTTACAGCTGCACTTACTTCCGTACTTGCGGTTGGGCTTATCTGCACCTTTCTATTTGGAAATGGATTTCCTGCATTTGCAAAAATTGGGCCACTAAATTATCTTTTAGGCACTGAATGGTCTCCTACAGATATACCTGCTTCTTTTGGGATATTTCCAATGATTGTGGGTAGTTTGTATATTACTGCTGGAGCAATAATAATAGGAGTTCCGATCGGATTATTGACAGCAATTTATTTCTCTCATGTTTGTCCTAAAAATTTATATAAAAAAATCAAACCAGGAGTGGATTTACTTGCGGGTATTCCTTCTGTTGTTTACGGTTTTTTTGGAATGGTGGCTATAGTACCGCTTACTGGAAACAGTATTTTATCAGCTTGTATACTACTTGGAATCATGATACTTCCATCTATTATTGGAATTGCTGAAAGTTCACTTAAAGCAGTACCAAAACAGTATTATGAAGGTGCTATTGCTCTAGGAGCAGGGCATTATCGCTCTATTTTTTCTGTTGTATTACCAGCAGCAAAATCAGGAGTACTTGCGGCAGTTATATTAGGAGTTGGACGTGCAATTGGAGAAACTATGGCAGTTATTATGGTTGCTGGAAATCAACCGAGAATGCCTATATCTGTTTTTAAAGGAGCAAGAACTCTAACCGCTAATATTGTGATTGAAATGGGTTATGCTACTGATTTACACCGTGAAGCTTTGATTGCTACAGGTTTAGTACTGTTTGTTTTTATCATGATTATTAACTTGAGCTTTTCTACTTTAAAAAGGAGAACAAATCAGTGAAGAATCAAAACACTTTTGAATTAATAGCAAAAATAGCTATAAGAGTTGCAGTGGTCATTACACTTGGGGTCTTGATATTTTTAGTTGGATTTATATTAGTGAAAGGACTTCCTTACATTAAACCATCAATGTTTTCTTTTACGTACAATAGTGATAATGTATCACTTATGCCTGCACTTATATCCACCATTATTATTACCTTATTCTCTTTATTAATCTCTGTTCCTCTTGGTGTTTTTAGTGCGATTTATTTGAGTGAGTATGCTAAAAAAAATAACAAGTTAGTTTTATTAATTCGTGTTACTACAGAAACTCTTTCTGGTATACCTTCAATTGTATATGGTTTATTTGGAATGTTATTTTTTGTGACTTTTCTTGGATGGGGATATTCTTTTTTAGCAGGAACTTTTACTCTTGCTATTATGATCCTACCTTTGATAATACGTACAAGTGAAGAAGCATTAAAAGCAGTTTCTGACACTTATCGTGAGGGATCATTTGGTCTTGGTGCAGGAAAACTTAGAACTGTTTTTAAAATTGTGGTGCCTTCTGCAATACCCGGTATATTATCCGGGATTATCTTAGCTGTTGGACGTATTGTAGGTGAAACTGCTGCTGTAATTTATACATCTGGAACAGTTGCACAGATTCCTACAAATCTATTGATGTCAGTACGAACATTATCAGTGCATATGTATGCACTATCTAGTGAGGGTCTTCATATGAATGAGGGATATGCAACCGCTATTGTACTACTGATTGTAGTTGTTTTGATTAATATGTTATCTTCTAGAATTGCAAAAAAAATTGGAGGTTCATTATGAATTGTTTTTCAATAAAGCATCTTGATTTATATTATGATTCTTTTCAAGCACTTAAAGACGTAAATTTAAATATTGAAAAGAATAAAATTACTGCATTTATAGGTCCATCCGGATGTGGAAAATCTACTTTACTTAAATCATTAAATCGTATGAATGATTTGGTTGAAGGATGTAAAATTACAGGAAGTATTAAACTTTTTGATGAAGATATTTATGGAAATATGGATATTAACATTTTAAGAAAAAGAGTAGGTATGGTATTTCAAAAGCCTAATCCTTTTCCTATGAGTATTTATGACAATATAGCTTTTGGACCGCGTACACATGGTATAAGGGGCAAGTATGAACTTGATGAGATTGTAGAAAGATCTTTAAAAAGTGCCGCCATTTGGGATGAAGTAAAAGATAGACTTAAAAAATCTGCATTAGGACTTTCTGGAGGTCAACAACAAAGGCTATGTATTGCTCGTGCATTAGCTGTTTCACCAGAAGTGCTTTTGATGGATGAACCTACAAGTGCACTTGATCCTATTTCTACTGGGAAAATTGAGGAACTTATACATGCATTGAAAAGTGATTATAGTATAGTTATCGTAACTCATAATATGCAACAAGCTACAAGAATCAGTGATAAAACAGCTTTTTTTCTACTTGGTAAAATAGTTGAATATGAAGATACAGAATCCATGTTTTCAATGCCTAAAGATAAACGAACAGAAGATTATATTACAGGGAGGTTTGGATTATGAGAAGTCGCTTTAATCAACAATTATATGTCTTACATAATAACTTAATCGAGATGGGAGCACTACTTGAGCAAGCTATAACAAAAGCTACCAAATCTCTTTTAGAACAAGACATTGAACTTGCGACAGAAGTGAAAGATTCTGATAATATTATTGATGATAAAGAAAAAGAAATTGAGAGATTATGTTTGAAATTACTTCTTAGTCAACAGCCAGTAGCAAGAGATTTACGTCAGATATCTGCAGCGCTTAAAATGATAACTGATATGGAGCGTATTGGAGACCAGGCAGCGCATATTTCTGAAATATGTATTTATCTTGCAAGTCAACATTACATTAAGGAGCTTAATCATATATATCAGATGGCAAATGAGGCAATAAAAATAGTAACCGGAAGCATAGATGCATATGTTAGAAGTAATTTAATACTTGCACAAGAAGTAATAAGATATGACGATATAATTGATGATTTATATGACAAGATAAAAAAAGATCTTATTATACTTGTTCATGAAGATGTTAGAAACGGTGAACAAGCGTTTGATCTTCTACAAATAGCTAAGTATTATGAGCGAATAGGTGACCATGCTGTTAATATTGCTGAATGGGTTATTTTTTCTATAACAGGACAACATAATAATAAATAGAGGTAATATTATGTATTACTAAACAATAAATCATTTATGGTTTTGGGAGGTATAAATTTATTGAAAATATATGTAGTAGAAGATGATGATAATATTCGTGAAATGGTTACTTACGCTTTAGAAACCTCTGGATTTGAGACGAAAGGGTTTGCGGATGGTAGTGAGGTTATTTTTGCAATTGAAAAGGAAATACCAAAGCTTATATTACTAGATATAATGCTACCAGGAAGTGATGGGATTAGTATATTAAAAAACTTAAAGCAATCAAATAGATACAGAAATATACCAATTATTATGCTTACCGCAAAAGGAAGAGAAATCGACAGAATTAAAGGATTAGACCTTGGTGCTGATGATTATATAACAAAACCATTTTCTGTTATGGAAGCTATAGCTAGGGTAAAAGCAGTCTTACGTCGTTATCAAAATAATATTGAACCTAAAAATGAAATAATAGTTGGAAATATTGAATTAAATAATAAAAAACATGAAGTATTAGTAAGCAATGAAGAAGTTATTTTAACATATAAGGAATACGAGCTTCTTTATTATCTTATGCTTAACAAAGGTATTGTACTAAGTCGTGATAAGATTTTGGAAAAAGTATGGGGTTATGATTATGGTGGTGTAAGTAGGACCGTTGATATGCATATAAAATCACTACGCCAAAAATTAGGAGATTCAGGGGCTTATATTATAACAATAAGAAATGTCGGTTATAAAATAGGAGAGTAAAGTATGAAAAAACGAATATATTTAAACATGGCTTTACTAACCTCTTTTGCAATTCTTTTTGTTTCAATATTTTTTTGTTTAGTTTTTTACTATCAATTTTCCGCACAAATAAGAAAAGATTTGCGTGAAAAAGTACAATTATTTCAAAATGATGATATAGAAAGTGCCTTAAATGAACTTCAATACATAACAGAGGGTTATTTGCGCGCAACACTTATACTAGAAGATGGAAGTGTATTTTTTGACAATACTTCCACAGTACAAAATCTTGAAAACCATCTTGAACGAAAAGAAGTATCTGATGCAATTCTCTATGGATATGGAGAGAGCAGTAGATATTCAAATACTCTAGGCCAACAAACTTATTATTATGCCGTTTCTCTAAGTGATGGTAGAGTATTACGTTTATCAAAAACAACTAAAAGTATTTTTGGGATTTTTGCAAGTATTTTGCCAATTATACTAATAATAATCCTAATAGCAATATCAATTTGCTATGTTGTTGCTATTCGTCTTACAACACGCATTATAGCACCAATTAATAGGGTGAATTTACAAGAAGAGCTTTCTTCACCTTATGATGAGCTAGTACCATTTATACAAACAATTAATACTCAGCAAAAAAAGATTGAAGCTGATTTTGTATCTTTACAAAAAAGTACCGATACAATTCATGCAATCACTGAAAATATGAACGAAGGTATGGTTATGGTAGGCGAAGGAGAAACAATACTCTCTTTTAATAAAAGTGCTGCTAAGATATTTGATATTGATTCATCATTTGAAGGTCATAACATACGTGAGCTTTCACGGGACTTATCTTTTATTAGTGGTATACAAAATGCTCTAACTGGTGAAGCTAAAAATATGGTATTTTCTAAAAGTGATAAGACTTATAATGCACTAATAAGTCCAGTTTCTAAAATAGGAGCTATATTATTTTTTCTTGATATAACTGAAAAAGTTCAAGCAGAAAAGAGGAGACACGAGTTTTCAGCCAATGTTTCGCATGAACTCAAAACTCCTTTAACTAGTATTTATGGTAATGCAGAAATGTTATTTGCTAATGTAGTAAAAGAAAATGATAAACATTATTTCTATAAAAAAATAATGATTGAGGCATCACGCCTTATTACACTTATTGATGATATAATCATGATTTCTGAGTTAGATGAAAAAAATAATATAATTGATTTTGAACAAGTTGAGCTAGCAGATGTAGCCTTGGAATGTGTAAAGTCTCTTTCACAAAAAGCGAAAGAATACTCTATTAATATGAAAGTTTTAGGGAAAGGACATATTCATGGGAATTATACTATGATTTTTGAGATGATGTATAATCTTTTAGATAATGCAATTAAATATAATAAACAAAATGGTTCTGTAATTATTGAGATTGAAGAAAATGAACAAACAAAAATTACTTTTACTGATACAGGAATAGGAATTCCTGTTAGTGAGAATGAAAGAATATTTGAAAGGTTTTATAGAATTGATAAATCAAGATCAAAAAAAACTGGAGGAACAGGATTAGGTTTAGCTATTGTAAAACACATTGTTAATGCTCATTCTGGATTAATAGAAATTAAAAGTAAACTTCAAGAAGGCACACAGATAACAATAATTTTTCCGAAACTATAATTATTTAAATATTTTTATAAACAACTAAAAAAGTCAGCTTAACTGACTTTTTAATCTAATTTTTTTAATCTGCACTTATTGCATTAACTGGGCATGAATCAATTGCTTCTGAAACAGAATCAAATTCATCTTCAGTTGGTTGTTTAACAACATCAGCAAGTCCTTCATCATTCATTTGAAACACGCTAGGACAAATACTTTCACATAAACCACAACCAATGCATAAATCTTTATCTATCTTTACATTTTCCATACTAATCTTCTAATATTCCTCCTTCTATTGTAACTGTAACTATTTGCCAAGGTATCATTTTACCACTATTAATTAGTGCATTTTTTACTGCATTTTCTATTCCTTTACAACAAGGAACTTCCATTCTTACTACTTTTACTGACTTAATATCATTATTTATGATAATTTCTGTAAGTTTTTCTGAGTAATCAACACTATCTAATTTTGGACAGCCTATAAGTGTAATATGTTTCTTAATGAAATCATTATGGAAATTACCGTATGCAAATGCTGTACAGTCTGCAGCAATTAATAAATTCGCATTTTCAAAATATGGTGCAATTACAGGTGCAAGTTTAATTTGAACCGGCCATTGTGTTAGTTGAGAATTAATGGAAACTTTTTCGTTTTCATAATTTACTCTTTGCATATTTCTACTTTGTTCACCAGGGCAACCACTTTGTAATGAAATATCTTGATTTTTAGCTTCCATATTTTTCATAACAGCTTCTTTATCAAATGCTAAAGCTTCTCTTTCTACAAATGTAATTGCATTAGTTGGACAAGTAGGAAGACAATCTCCTAAACCATCACAATAATCATCTCTAAGTAACATTGCCTTGCCATTAATAAGACCAATTGCTCCTTCATGACAAGCATCAACACATATTCCACAACCGTTACATAAATCTTCATTAATTTCAATTATTCTTCTTAAGGCCATGATAATCCTCCTTGACTTTATCGTAATAATTATACTATTGTTTCAATTATAATACAGTTGTATTTACAACAAGGATGGCTATGGAAATATTATTAAAAAATGAATTATTTAAAGGTCTTTCTTTAGATGATATTAATAAAGTTATAGAAGAAGTTGAAGGAATTATTAAGATCTTTCACAAGAATGAAGTTATTATAACTCCAAAAGAAAAAATAAAAGTTTTTGGGATTGTTTTAAGTGGAAGTGTTATGGGTGTTCATAATGATTACTGGGGGCATAGAACTATACTTAAAATATTAGAAGAAAATGAACTATTTGGAGAAGCTTTTTCATTTAGTCAATTAGATAATACTGGAATTAGTATAGTGTGTAATAAGGAAGCAAAAGTATTACTCATTAATTTTGAGAAACTATTAGAAATAGATAATAGAAAAATTATACAAAATATGATGATGATTCTTGCGAGTAAAAACGTATTTTTAACTAGGAAAATGGAGTATTTAAGTAAAAGAAGTATTAAAGATAAACTATTATCTTATTTATCAGATGAAGCAATGAATAATAAATCTAATAAGTTCTATATTCCATATAATAGACAAGAACTAGCAGATTTTTTAGGTGTAGATAGAAGTGCATTATCAAGTGAACTATCTAAATTAAAGGCTGAAGGCATATTGAATTTTAATAAAAATTATTTTGAATTGTTATAATATGTTATATTAGTGTATATGTCTAAGTTAACTAATGATATGAGTGTTAATAAACCACTTGGTTTAATCATCAAATTTGCGATTCCTTTAATGTTGGGGAATCTTTTTCAACAAGGCTATTTGATTATAGATTCAATTATAGTTGGAAGAAGTATTGGTTCTAATGCACTTGCGGCAATAGGTGCGATAGATTGGCTTAATTGGATGTTTGTAGGTATTATAACTGGTTTAACATCAGGCTTTGGAATTTCTTTTTCAAAAGCCTTTGGTTCTAAAAATATAAATAAGTTAAAAAATAAAGTTATTAATAGTATTATTATTTCAATAATATTTGGAATTATGTTAGTAATAATTTCTCAAATATTTGCATTACCATTATTAAAATTATTAAATACGCCTATAGAAATAATATATATATCATTAGAATATGTTAGATATATATTTTTTGGTTTGTTTATTGTAATGCTTTATAATTTATCTGCAAGCTTATTAAGAGCTGTGGGTAATAGTAAAGCACCATTAATATCTTTAGTTATTTCATCTTGTATTAATATTTTGTTAGATATATTTTTCATTATTATTTTAAAGTTGGGTATTAAAGGAGCAGCAATTGCGACTATAATTTCTCAAAGTTTTTCTTTGTTGTATTGTATTTTAGTTTTAAGAAAAATTGAAGAATTAAAATTTAACAAAGAAGATTTTAAAATTGATAAAAATATTAGTATTAAACTATTAAAGATAGCATTACCTTTATCTATTATGAATCTAAGTATTGGAATAGGTGGAATAAGTGTTCAAAGTGTTGTAAATACATTTGGATTAGTATTTGTAACAGGGATTACTATTACTAATAAGTTATATTATTTATTTGAGATAGCTGGTAATACTCTTGGTTTATCAGTGGCAACATTTGTTGCTCAAAACCATGGTGCAAAGCTTAACAATAGAGTATTTGAAGGATTTAAGTCAACTTTAATATTTTCGAATATTATTTCTTTATTTATTAGTATTTTTATGATTATCTTTGGTAAAGATATCATTAGATTATTTATAGATAGTAATGCTTCTAATTTAAATGAAATAGTATCAGTAGCTTATGATTATTTGTTTATTATGATGATTTTTCTAAATGTGCTTTATAGTATACATATTGTTAGATCAACTTTACAAGGCTTGGGAAATACAATTGTTCCTTTGTATGCAAGTATATTAGAGTTAATTGTTAGGATTGCTTTTATATTTACACTTCCTAAATTGTTAAGTACAAGTGGAGTATATTATACAGAAATTGCTGCTTGGATAGCTTCTTTAAGTTTTTTGTCTTATGGCTTATATAACTCTTTTAAACTTTTAAAATTAGAATGATAATTTAATATTATTATCATTTTTTATGTAATAAAACCTATATATAAGTTATAGTGATTGACAACTTTTTTTTCTTGGTTATAATTCAAGGGGAAATGGAAATTACAGTATGGAAATAAGAATAGTAGCAACTTCATATGATCTTATAAATAATGAAGAATTTTTAATAAAAGATGGGGTTGCACATTTATTTGATGATAAGCATTTAACATACCTAGAAGATAATACAAATGTAAGAAATGAAATTGTATGGAATGATGATGAAATTATCTTATCTAGATTAGGACAACCTAGTAGTGTAAACAACCTTAAATTAAATGAGTTTAGTATTTGTAGTGTGGATACAGTTTATGGTGAGATGGTACTTGATAGCTATCTTGTGGATAAAAAACGTGATTTAGATAATTGGTATGTTGAATACAAACTGTTTAATCAAGGAGAAATAGTAGCACATTTAAAAATAATATGGCGTATAAAGGGGGTAAATAATGAGTCAAATTGAAAATGATTTAAAACTAGAAATAATAAAATCAGTAAAGAAATCTTTTGATTTAGATATAGAAATGAATGATGTAATTATTGAGTTACCTAAAGATGTAAGTCATGGTGATTATGCAAGTAATATTGCAATGCAACTTGCAAGAACTTTAAAAAGAAAGCCTAAAGAAATTGCTGAATCAATTTGTAGTAATTTAAATTTGGATATAATATCTTCTTATGAAATTGCAGGGCCAGGATTTATAAACATATTTTTAAAAAATGAATACCTTGCGGAAGTAATAAACTTAGTTTTAGATCAAGATGAAAAATATGGTCATAATAATACGGGGAATGGCCTAAAGATAAATATTGAATATGTATCAGCAAATCCAACAGGTGATTTACATCCAGGACATGCAAGAGGTGCTGCCTTGGGTGATTCTGTATCTAGATTACTTAAAATGTCTGGTTATGATGTAACAAGAGAATATTATGTAAATGATGCAGGTAATCAAATCAATAATATGGCATTAAGCTTAAGAGCAAGATATTTTCAAGAGTTTAATTATGATGTAGAAGTTCCAGAAGATGGATATCATGGAAGTGATCTAATTGATATAGCTAAAGATTTAGTTAGTAAAGTAAATGATAAGTATATTAATTATGATGAAGAAGAAGCTCTTATTGAGTTTAAAAAGTTTGGTTTAGAAGCAGAGTTAAATAAGATTAAAGCTGATTTAAAGGCGTTTAACTGTGAATTTGATGTATTCTTTAGTGAACAATACATTAGAGATAATAAGTTTGTAGAAAAGGCTTTAAATCAGTTAAAAGATAGAGGATATACTTACGAAAAAGATAATGCCTTATGGTTAAAAACTACATCATTTAATGATGATAAAGATAGAGTTATAGTTAAGAGTGATGGTTCTTATACATATCTAACTCCTGATATTGCATATCATTTAAATAAGCTTGATAGAGGTTATGATAAGTTAGTGGATGTATTAGGAGCTGATCATCATAGTTATGTAGTTAGATTAAAGGCGGCTATACAAGCATTAGGTTATGAGCAAGATAAACTTGAAGTTGATATAGTTCAAATGGCAAGAATGATAAAAGATGGTGAAGAGTTTAAGTTATCAAAAAGAAGTGGTAAAGCAGTAGCCTTAATTGATTTGTTAGATGAAGTTGGAAGTGATGCATTAAGATATTTCTTTATATCTCGTGCTGCAGATACACAAATGGATTTTGATTTAGATATGGCTATAAAAAGAAGTAATGAAAACCCCGTTTATTATGCACAATATGCACATGCAAGAATGTGTTCAATCTTAAATAGTGCAAAAGATATTGACATTTCAAGGAAGTTTAATTTAATATCTAATGAAAAGGAATTGACATTAATTAAACATATTAATGAATTCCCTAAAGTTGTAGCGGATGCTGCATATACAAGAATGCCACATAAGTTATGTAATTATATTAGTAAATTAGCACAGTACTTCCATAGCTTTTATGGAGAATGTAAGGTATTGGATTATGACAATATTCCATTGAGTACTCAAAGATTAGCTTTAGTAAAAGCAAGTAAGATTACACTTAAAAACGCATTAAATAGTATAGGTGTTAGTGCACCTGAAAGTATGTAGGAGGATTTTATGGCGAATAGATCAATGACTGATATCGCTTATGAATTTTTATCAAAAAGAAAAAGAAGCGTAGAATTTCTTAAACTATGGAATGAAGTAAATGATGTATTGAAATTTCCTGAAAATCAAATAAGAACTAAACGAGCACAGTTATACTCAGAATTAATGATTGACAATAGATTTGCTTCTTTAGAAGACAATAAATGGGATTTAAGAAATAGAAGAAAATTTAATGAAGTCTATATAGATCCAGATGCAATTGTACTTGATGATGATGATGAAAATGAAGATATAGAAGAAGATGAAATAGAAGAAGAAGATTAGAAATAATTTTCTTTTTTTATTGTAAAAATATAAACAAATTTTAAAAAATGTTTTATATAAATATCTTATTTTACGTTTAAAATTATTGTTTTTATAAAAAAAGATTGTTTTTAATTTTATTTAGGTAATATCTCTTTAAAATGTAGCAAATATAAGCTAAAATTATAATTGTAAATAG
>JAAZCQ010000052.1 GCA_012513225.1 Erysipelotrichaceae bacterium | reverse complement strand
CACCACCTTTTCAAAAACTCTATACGATTTCTAATGCCGTTACCTATGTAGAGTAATACAATTGCAAGTAACATCGTTTTTACCATATTAAATTCTAATATCATATTGCTTTCTCCTTTTTAATTTGTATCTTCTATAATATTTTTAAAACTACAGCCTCCTTTTATAATTTATAAAATATCTATACTCTTTTTTTAATAAAGAGTTTATATTTAATACAAGGCAACAAAAATATAATTATCGATATTTTTTTTCTATCAATACTTCGGTTTTGATAGAGTTTTTTTATGTATGCATGTATGCTTATATATTCTTCTATACTAACTATTAGTTACATATTGTTTCCAATTATATTTACTTATATCTTGATTGTCTAATACATTTATTGTATTATCTAGATAGAATATTTCTATCATTTGCTTTTAGGAGGCGACATGACACTCGATCAAATAAGATATTTTCTTGAAGTATGCAACACCTTGCACTACACACAAGCCGCAAAAAATCTAAATATTTCTCAGCCTAGCTTAAGTTATGCTATTAAGCAGCTGGAGGAAGAATTAGGCATACCTCTCTTTAGGAAAGATAAAAGAGTTGTTTCTTTAACTGAGTACGGGCGTATGTTCCAGCCTTATTGTGAAAATGCATTAAAATCTTTACAGCAAGGTGAATATTATTTAAGAGAAATGGTAAATCCAAATCTAGGAAATATAAACTTAGGATATGTATATAGCACAGGTTCCATGTTAGTTCCAAATCTAATAGAGGCCTATCATAAATATAAAGAAGATAATAGAGTTACTTTTATTCTTAAAATGGCAAATTCCCCATCAATAATAAAAAGTATCAAAGCAAATGTTTTGGATTTTGGAATTTTGCCGTTAATAAATAGCGAAATTGAAGGCATTGGTACAAAATCAATATATAATCAGGAACTTTTTCTTATTGTAAGTAAATGCCATCGTCTTGCAAATAGAGATTGTGTTGAAATAAGTGATTTGAAAAACGAAAAAATTGTAGCTTTGGATAAAGAATCTGACTTATATGAGAGAACTGAGGTTATTTTTAAAGAAGAAAATCTCATACCAAACTTCCAGTATGATGTTGATGAACTTAATTCAATGGCAGCATTCGTATCGGCGAATATGGGTATTGGTATTACACCATACACTCCTGTATTAAATAGTTATGACGTCGTAGTCATACCTTTTAAGGACCATAAAATAAATAGAAATATTTATCTAATATGGAATACAAAAACAGAACATACCCCTGTCATCAAAGACTTTTTAAGCTTTTCAAAGTCTCATAATAATTATAGATGATTGTTTGTTTAATATAAATATTACCAAAAAATAAAAATCAATTTAGATATATTTATAAGTATGACTCATACTATAAAACCCCTAATCTGATAATTCAGTTTAGGGGTTTAATTCATTATTTCATTGATTATTTTTTATTAAATTCTTACTTCTTAATCTCTTTAAATCTTTCAGTTTGTTCTTTTATTCCTTTTTCTGCTGCGAATCTTTCTATACTGGACGCTCCGAAAAATCCGTCTACACCGTTTGTATTTTCTATAATGTATTTTGCATCTTCTGGATCTGCTATTGGGCCTCCGTGACAGATTACT
>JAAZCQ010000041.1 GCA_012513225.1 Erysipelotrichaceae bacterium | reverse complement strand
TGATATTTTAAGACAAAAGAAAAAATCTGGTCTTAACAATATAGAAAAAGATTTAGAAATTCAACGATTAAAAGATGAATTAGAAAAGAAAGGAAAAGAAAAATGAAAAAAACAGAAAGAAAAAGCATATTACCTAAATTAGTAGTAATATTATTAATTGTTATGCTAATATCAACAAGTTTATTAAGTAGAACTCTAGCTAAATATGTTACAACAGGAAATTTACTAAATGACACAGCAAGAGTTGCAAAGTGGGGAGTTGTAATAACAGCACCTACTGATCGCTTATTCTCAACTACTTATACAACTCATGATACTACTTATAATGAAGATAACACAGTAATATCAGCTAGTAGTGAATTAGTTGTTGCACCAGGGACAAGTGGCACTATCTCAGACTTCTCAATAACAGGAAGCCCAGAAGTAGCATCAAGATTAGGTGTTACAGTAAATAGTGGTTCAAAACTTAGTGGATGGGTACTTGCAGATGGTACTACAGCTTATGAGCCAGTAGTTTGGTCTTTAACAGAGGGAACTACTACTCAAAATAACTTAAGTTTTGCAGACTTGTTAACTGAATTAGGAGAGATTGCTATAGAGTTTGATCCTAATGTAAGTCTAGCTGATGGTCTTAGTTTAACAATTGCTTGGGAATGGCCATTTAGTGGAAATGATGTAAATGATACAATTTTAGGAGATGCAACTACTGCACCAACTATTACACTTGATTTTGATGTAACATTAACTCAAATAGACTAATAAAGTCTTGAAGGGATTAATTAACTAGTTAATTAGTTTTGGTAATGAAAACCCTCTTGAAATTATTGTTAACTTTGAGAGGGTTTTATTGATAAAAGGAAAACATATTGGAAACGAAAGAAAAAAATAGATATTTTAATATTTGGACGTTCTTGTTCTTATTCATATTCTTTTTGATAAGTGTTTTCTTTTTATTTTTAATTTTACCTAAAAGTCTATTACCTGGTCAAACATTTGAAGTATACATACAAGATGGAGATTACTATCATAGTAATGAAACAGAAATAGATGTATTTAAAAGAGATGATTATAATAAAAAGTTAGTACATCCGCTGAATAAAGGGGCATATTCTTTTGCAATATATAATAATTCTAAAGAAGAAAATCTTCCATATGAATTAGAGTTTATTGGTGAAAACCTAGATAATATACCACTAGTATTTAGTCTGCAAAAGAATGGAGAATATGTTTTAGGAGGAAAAGAAACAAGTGAAAAGGTACCTTTAGAAGAATTTGTTTTAGAAAATATTAATTTAGAAGATAGAACAACAGATGTGTATAAATTAGAATGGGCTTGGAAAACTAAATCAGATGAAATAGATACCTTTATTGGTAATATAAAAGAAGATCAATATTATAATTTAATTGTTAAGGCTAAAGGTCTTAGTGATATTGGTAGAATAAGTAAAACAGATGATGATAATTTATACTTTGAATATGTAGATTTCTTTAAATATATAGCACTAATAGTATTCCTAATACTAGTTTTGTATATCTTACATATTGTTATGGTTCTAATATCTAATAAAATCAAAAAAAAACCCATTAAAATAATATCTAGAAATGTAATTATTATTATATTAGTTATATTGTTTATTGCTAATATAGTAAATATATATAAGGCAGTAGTACATAAGGAGCAAATATCTACAGTATTTGGATATGGTGGTGCATTAATTGTAACTGGAAGTATGGAACCTACTATTAATCCAGGTGATTTAGTAATTGTAAAACAACAAAAAGAATATCAAAAAGGCGATATTATTTCATACAAGGGTGAAAATACATCAACAACACATAGAATTGTTGGTGCAACAAAGACAGGCTTTATACTTACAGGAGATGCAAATAATAAAGAAGATGGTGAAATTTCTAAAGACAAAGTTATAGGAAAAGTGGTTAAAATAATTCCAGGCTTTATGAGAGTAGTAGAAATAGTTAATAGCCCTGTTAGTATAGTAATTTTAATTTCAGTTGTT
>JAAZCQ010000055.1 GCA_012513225.1 Erysipelotrichaceae bacterium | reverse complement strand
GTGTTTTTGTTAACACTATACTAATAAATATAGGCTACAACTAACTAAAATTATCACAATTATACTTTATATTAAATACTTTCTATATCTTTAATTTCTTTGATTGTTTTCTATAATTAAAACCCCAATAATATAATATCGGGGCTGTAAAAAAATAATCTCTTTTTAGTCCTAAAAAACGAAAAGCCAAGTTTATTTCAGTATTTTACTGAATACTTGGCTTTTTTATGTTTTATCAAAGTTAGGTTTTATTAGGTTTTGATATATGGGCATACTAAAAAATTTTAGTTAAATAACTAAGTTACTGGACTGTTCTAATGAAAAGAATTAATTTATTATTCGGTATTTTTTGTTATGGTATTTGCTTATATTCATACCGATTGCAACGAGTGTTGCTTCTAGACGGGCTTTTTGATATGACCTCCTATTAAACCTACGATACTTCATATTTTCCTTCATGACGCCAAAGGCCCCTTCAACCTGAATTGACCTAAGGACGCGCAACTTTATCCCTGCTTCACTTTGAAGATTGTTACTTGCTCTTTGTTTATATTCATCATATTGTTCATTCATAGTAATGGTTCGACCATATTTAGATGTAGTACATTGAGCTCTGTCTGGACAATCATCACATTCATGACATCTAAAAATCTGTTCATATGCTTCATTACGACTGTAACGCATTTGTTGTTCACGCTCAAACGTTAATGTTTTACCGTTTGGGCATATATAATTTCCATCTTTATCTTTAATAAAGTTTTGCTTCTTAAAAGGGTTCCTTTTAAACTTACTAGTTTGTTCTATTCTATACCAAGAGTATTTTATAAAAGGTTCTATTGTATTATCGATACAGAATTTATAGTTATCAAAATTACCGTATCCTGCATCAGCTACTATTCGTTCTAGGTAATGACCATACAAGAAATTAAAATGATCTATGAATGGAATAAAGGTTCTAAAATCAGACCTTTCTTGGTATAGTTCAAGAGCCATAATATATTCATCAGCAACTGCTATTTGCATATTATATCCTGCTTTTAATTGACCATTCATCATATGATCATCTTTCATACGCATAAATGTTGCATCCGGGTCTGTTTTAGAATAACTATTACGGTTATCTCCAATCGTTTTTAAATGTTCTTCATATTCATTCATCTTTTCTTGGAATTTAATGAATAAATCATAGAGTCTTTGTTCTTCGTGTTTTCTTTTGCCTTTACCATAAACGAGTAAAATACCATATTTTTCAATAATGGATGTCAATGTATCTACAATTTCAAGTAGTTCTATTGATGAGTATTGTTCCTTAAGAGCGACAGGATTATATCCGCTATTTATAAATACATCATTTAAACGAGGAAGTAGGGCAATTATTTTCAAGTTAAGTTTAGCTTGAAACTTTAAAATTGCTTTTTTCCATACAAAAGTATACTTATTAGCATAAGCCTCAAGTTTCGTTCCATCGACATAAAGAGTGTTTAAATCTACACTGGAGTCCTCTTTGATTATCCTTTTATTTATTTCAACTAAGACATCATCAATATTATACAGTAAACTATTAATGGTGTTATTTATCGTTGTGTGCGATGGTGGATCTATTCTATCTAGTAAGAACATAAACCTTGTATCATGTTTACATAAATCAGCTATATCCCTTGTACTCCTTACACCAATTGAGAAAGCAAATAAAATAGCTTTTAAGATATTGGCTCTAGATTTTTTCTTTCTGCCTCTAGTTTCAGTATAGTAAATATCCTTAGTTATGAAGAATTTATTAAAATCAATATCCTTTATTAAATTATTAAAAGTAATAACTTCATCACTAACTTTAAAAGTAATTTCTAAATCTAGTGGTAATTGTATTTGAGTTGTGATATAATTTGAATGTGCTAAGAAATTAGTCATAAAAATAAGCCTCTCTTGGTCAATATTTATATACAACTTTGCACGGATGTATATATATATCTATTATACCATAAGGGGCTTTTTTTTATATAACAGTTTGTATTATAAAAGGTGAAGATTTTAAGAACAATAGAGTTCGCGAGTCTTCACCTTTTTTTGAGCTATAATTTTATTTCTTTACAGCCCCGATGTTTCATTAATTTTTTTCTTTTGCATTTTTTTATCTCTTTTTACCATATATAATACTTCACTTGGATATTCAATCAAAAAATAAATGAATATCCCATTCATCACTTTTATCATCCATTCATGGCATTCAAGGTTTCTATATATTATTTCAGCATCATATGGT
>JAAZCQ010000033.1 GCA_012513225.1 Erysipelotrichaceae bacterium | reverse complement strand
CTTTGAAGATATCTTCTGGTTTCTTTTTTATCTTCACCTTTTCACACTCCCATCAAAAGTAAGCATGTTTATAATCTCTTCTTGCATCTTAATCTCACGCTCTGTTGGTTTCTTCCTTCGTATTCCTACCAAGTAGCCTATAACTGCTCCTATAATTATTCCTACTATGAATATTCCTATTTCCATCTTTAACCTCCATAATTTAAAAAACTGTCATAAGTACTGCTACTTTGATTATCGTTTACTTCTTCTTTTATTTTAATATTCCTTGTCTGCTGGTCTCTACAATAATATGTAATTGCAGCTGCCATTATACAGTCATCATGATATCCTTCTAATGCTACAGGTTTACCTTTTTCATCTTTATGAAATGTCATAATTTCATCTAATAAATCTCTATCAAGTAGATTATATATATTTAAGTTTATTTCATCTCTTAACACACCTAATATAAGTGGTCTAGATCTTTTATCAGTTCTAAATCCAAATGATTTAAGAATTGAATAAGTATAGGTATCAACTCTTTCTCTTACATAAAGCTTAGGATATCTATATACTTCATCTAATGTTTTTATTGGATAAGTACTAAAGTTTACTTCAATTGATATAAGTGCAGTATTATAATATCTCCCAAGTTCATTTAATCCTTGAGTAAATATACTCTCATCATCTAATGTTCTATATTTGCATACTATCTCACTTGTAATGTTATCTATTATATAAGCCACATTATAATCACTGCCTTCTCCTGCAGTATCAGCACCTAATACATAAGGCTTACCTTCTTCTACAAACTTATAAAAAGTAATATCACTTGATTTATCTTTTATAAATTTATTATTTGAAACATAGCCTTTTATACCAGTTTTACAATTATTTATAAATTTACTTACAAGTACTGTATCAAAGTATGGCCTACCACTACTAATAAACGCATCTTCTGGAGTTGTAGGATATTCTTGATTAAATTTATCTATATCTCCACCAGCAAGTGTTTCTATTGCATATCTTCTCCAAGAGATCTGTTCTAAGCTACACTTATGAGTATTCATAAAGTCTTCTTCTTCTTTTGTTAGCTTAAACCCATCATATTCTTTTTTATATTCATTAAAATCTAACCAAGAAAAGAATACTGCTGTAAAATCATTCTCACCTTTTATAGCTCTATCCCATATTTTTTTAAACTCATCAAAACCATTAGCTGTTGATTCTATTACTACTAAAGTATTTGGATAACCTGGAACAGTTTGCATCAAACCTGTATACTGTTCTTTTTGTTTTCTCCAGAAAGCAAATTCTGATAAATGCAAATAATGAATTGTCATACCTCTACCTATATCATCAGCTCCAGCTGTTGCTACTTTTAAGCTACTATTAAGGCCTTTTTTATTACTTTCTTTATCAGGATTATCAAATACTAATTGATTAAAGTTATCATACTTAACCATAGGTTTAAGCTCACTTGGTAAATTTTTATAACCAGTCTTACATATTTTGTAAAGTGAATTAGTTGAATTTGAATCATGAGCTACAATTAATCCATTTGAATTAAATCTAGTCATTAACTTACTTACAATAAAACTATCTACAAATGTACTAACACCAAATTGTCTACCTTTTAAAATGATAAGCCTACTTGGTTTACCAATTTTATAATCATTCTTAATAATGTCATACAATATATTTTGTTGTTTATTAAACATCAGCTCTTTAAGTTCTCCTTCTTTTGTAAGAATCTTAATGTATTTTTGTATGTACTTATCAAGCTTAATCATCTACATTTCCATTTCTTCATCTGTTAGAAAATCTTCAATACTTTTAACTGTTAATGTTTGTTCTATCACTTGTTTATCTTGCCATCCATGATTACATTTCAAATCAAATATAACTCCAGTAGCATTTTTACTTGTATAAAGCTTTTGAATTTTATGTTCTTCAATAATTTCTTTTGCTTTAATAACCACTTTAGAATAACCATTTTTCTTTTGGTATTGACATAAAGTATCTCTACTAATCTTTAGGTGCAAAGCAAGTCCTAGTACATTAGGTATTTTATCTGTTACATAACATTCATCAAAATAACTATTAACGGCTATTTCAAACGCTTCAACTGTTCTATACTTTTTCGGATTCGTTGGTATGTATCTTTTCTTTGGCTGATCTTGTTTTTCTTGGTTCAGTATCTCCTTCACTTCTGTCATTTACTATCACCGCCTTTTCTAAAGGAGTTTTTATTTCTATATGATCTAGAATTAATTTCATTTCTGTATCAGAAACTTTTAAAGTATCCCCATTAATATATATATAATTTGAGTTTAAATTAATTATATTTATATTATTGAGATTAATTATTGTGTATTCACTAATTTTTAGCATCATTCTCATTAACTTCCTTTTCTAATTTATCTAACACTTCATTTACTTCTTGTCTTCCTACTTCCTCCCCACAGTTCATACACTTGTAGTAATAAATATTTTTAACATCTGTTCTTCTTTGCATTTCACGCTTACATTTTTTACATTTCATATATTTTCCCTCTAATTTGAAAAGATAAGGCGATAATTCTTTTCTTGTTTTTTTGTGTGTTATTTATACTTAAGATTATAGGAGGACTATAGTAAATGACGATTAACACACCACATTACATGATGCAATTCATATAAAACCAACATAAAAGATAGCTCTTTCGCTATCTTTACTTATTAGCATAATATCATAAAAAAGTATGTCACTGAGTGACATCTTTTGTTGTGTCCGATTTTCTTTTAGCTTATACCTATCACATTTGAGCTTTAATTTAATCATTTTTATAACTTGAAGTTATTAATAAACCCTTTAATTTCTTTATTTATAAGCCTTTTTAAGTGTCTATCAGAGTAATTTATATTGTATTCATCAATTAATTTTTCATATGTACTATCATTATCAACATATATACTGATTATTACCTTGTTATATGGATAATCAAACCAGGTTATAAGATCATTTAACAATTCGAATTTATCAGCAAGAATCTTTATTTCATTTTCTAGTGCTTCCTCTTTTTTCATTAATGAAAAAAAGTTTTGCATTCCAGTCGCTTTACTTTTAGACATTGGCCTTGAAGGATCTACTCCTCTAACACCTTCTAGTTGATAAACTACTTTTTCTAACTGGAATTGGAGTTCTTTTAATCTATCTTTGTAATAATTATAGTTTTTTAATTCATTTTTGAAATATTGGATTTTTTCATGCATATACTCACCATTTCCTTTTTGAGTTAGATTTATAATATCTAAACTTATCTTTTACAAATCTCATTAGTAATTTATCTTCAATATCTACATTTTGAATTGTTTGTGATACAAAAGAATCAGAGATACTTAATCCAGAATTTCTCAATAATTGTGTTGCATCTTTTATATTCTTAGAAACCAAATAAGCTTTGTAACAAAGTTCATGAATATCTGAATCAATATCAATATCTATATTTTCAGCAATTAATAAATATTCTTTCCAGTATTCAATAGCTTCTTTAGCTGCAGTAACTGTCCATTTTAAGCCTCTCATATTATCGGCCCTCCTAAGCTTATATAAATCTTACATTTTCACTGGAAGTGTAATGTTTTCGAGCATATATATTTTTTACTTAAAACCCTTGATAAATAGCGATTATTATTAACTATTTGTATATGTTTACTTTTATAAATATATTACCGTTAACCTAAATAACGTGAATTACCACTTTTTCATCCTCATTTTTTTACCTATATATATATTTTCTCTATCCTTTTCTGCATCTTCTTTTCCCCATAAAACATATGCTTGAGTTTCAAATACATCTGCATGATTATACATCTTCATAAGAGTTAATATATTTCCACCATTTGAAATATACTGATATCCAAATGTTTTTCTCAAACTATGCATACCAAATACAAATTCTATTCCTACAGCTTTAGCTGCTTCACTTACTATCTTATGGCCTTGTTGCCTAGTAATAGGATAGATATATGATTTACCATCTACAATTTTCTTTTGTCCAAGAAATAAGTAATCATAGGATCCTAAATTGTATCTTTCTATATACCCTAGAATGTCTTTATGTAATTCACTATTCATCCTGAAGTTTTGAGGCTTTCCAGTTTTATTTTCAATTATCGTTACATAGCCTTTAATTACATCTGATACTCTTAACTGAAGTAAATCTTCCGCTCTAAATGCAGTATTAATTCCTATAAGTACAATCATGTAGTTTCTGTATGCTTGATATTTCTTTATGTCAGACTTAGATTTATCTATCCTGTTAAGCATAAAGAATAAAAGTTCCTGAATTTTCTTAGGATCTTTTATTGGATATGTTTTATTACTAAGATTCATTCCTTTTATTCTTCTTGTCATAGCATATTAATCTCTCTTTTCACTACTTAATACTTCAATTATGAATATTGCAGATCTTGCGGATATAGGTTGTTGATTAACAAATATTTTATAATCATTTGTTTCAAATATTGCCTTAGCATAACAATTATATTTATTACCTATTACTTCATAAAATAAAATTCCATTTGAATCGTATCTGCATTCATATTGTTCAATCATCTTCTACTTCCTCCACCTCTGTTTCTTGACGTAGATAATGTACCACTCCCTCTTTGTCTTTTACTCCTATATCGTATCCTTGTGATAATAATGTTATTTCGTATTCTTCATCGTTGATTTTAACTTTTTTAGTTTTAGCTTCAAATAATCTCATTGTTCTTCCTTTCCAGTTTCAACAAATAACCTGTTAATCTTGATTTTCTTTTTCTCGCAAGTAAATTAGCATATTCATTTTCTTTTGTAGATTCTATTATTTCTTCAATGAATTTCAATTCTTCTTTAATTAATTTTTTCATTTTCCTTTTTATAGTATCTCCCTCATTTTTTGTGTTGATTTATTATAATTAATTGCTACTTTTCCAGTCATTCCATCTCTGTTTTTTGCAATTTCTACAAAATATTTTTCTGTTTTATCCTGTGGATTTTCTATCGAATACAACAAAATCACTTTAGTTGCAGATTGTTCTATTTCTCCAGAATCACGTAGCATAGATAAATCAGGCTTTCCTTTTGCACCTTGTCTTGATAGCTGACTAAGACCAATTATTGTCGTATTGTAATCTAAAGATATTTTTCTTAACTCTTTAGCTATAGTTGTCATCTTTTCGTATAGACTATTGCCTGGAGCTTTTAATAAACCAATATGATCAATAATAAATATTGAATGTTTATTATTCTTTGAAGCTACTATTTCTTTAATAGAAGTAATACTTTGTGATTGATTTACTAGAGTAATTTTTCTTCCCTTAATAAACTCAATTTTTTTTAGAATTTCTTTTTGTCTATCACCTAATAAATATTTGAATCTATCAAGTTCAGATAGATCTATTTCAGAATTTATGGCTATCATTCTCTTATGTAATGAAGCAATACCCATTTCTAAATTTATGTATGTAACCTCATAATTTCTTGATAAATCTTCCAAAAGGTTTAATGCAAATGATGTTTTACCTTTTCCTGTATAGGCTGCAATAATAGCAAAATCTGTTTCTCTTAAATTAAGCAAAGCTCTTAATTTCTTCCACCCTGCAAAATCAATCGCTCGTTGTTCTGATGTTAATGTAGTTTCTAATTCTCCAAACGTTAATATGTCATCTGTTAAAACACTTGGAGTGCTTAGTCTTTCTTTGAGTTCAAGCAATGATATGTTTTCATTTTGATAAGCTAAAATATTAGATTCTAATTTTCTTTTAATATCTCTTTCATGGAGCATATTCTCATATCGTTTTAGCGTTGTTAAATTATCAATTACATATGGATCAGTAAACTCTAGCAAGAAATTAAAATCATTTTGATTTAACTTACTCATTAAATAATCTAGGTTAATAGCTTGAAATTTTATAAATGATTCTTTCATATACTTAAAGTAAAGAGAATATGGATAGTCCAGAAGATCTTCATTTAAAGTGCTTTTGGCAATCAAAGAATTTCTAGCTTGAAAAATACTAATTATGTACTGTTGTGTATATATTAGGTTTTTCATATTATTATTTCCTCTCCTGTCATAGGATCATACACACGTATACTTTCTTCATTTTCTGATACAGGATTATTAGGTATAATCTCTTGCAGATAATTTTCGAAGTTTTCTTTTGAAAATAATGTTGTCGGCCTAACATATTTAAACATCTTGTCATCATTCATCCACTCGTTAAATTTACTTAAAACCACTTTTTTAATTTCTTTAACCGTATAGCCTTCTTTCAACCTGGCTCTTAAATGTTTTGTTGATGAATCGGTATTCCTATAAGCAGAACCTTTTAAAGAATTAAGATATTCTAAAACTTCTATTACTTGAGAATCAAAAGAACCAGCGTTAGGTTTACTAGAACCTAACAAATTTTCTTTCTTTTCTTTTATATTTCTTTTATCTTTCTCTTTCTCTTTCTCTATGTGGACATTTTTAAGACTATGTCCAATAATGTCAGTGGACAAATCTAAGGACATATCATGGACATATTGTGGACATTGTCCACTATTCTCTTTGTGTTCAATTTGTTCAGTTTTACGTTGATTTCGCTTTATTTTAGCCCACTTTGATTCATTTCCTACTAAATTTTCATAGTCAGAAATTCTTAATAATCCATTTTCATTCTCATATATCAAGCCTAAATTTTTAAATAATTCAAGTGCAACACGTACAGTATCAACATCAAAAAATTTTGTATCTCTTTGTATTTTTTCTACATCAAATGGAACTATCATTTCACCAAATTTTCTAGCTAATACTCCATCTGTGTTTACAGTTTTCAAGCATAGCATTTGGTAAAGTACTACATAATTTGATCCGTTTTTTTGAGACATTAAATAGTCAACTGTATCACTATTTAAAAAAGTATCTTTTAATTTAATCCAATAAAACTTTTTATCGTCTTTCATATTAAATCCTTATCTGCCAAATAACTTGTCCACTTGGCAGTTCTTCTCCTTCTTCAACTATTTCTACATCATCAGGACAGCATCTATATCTAGTGATAATATCTTTATAAAATCCTTCTTCATTCTCATGATCTAAACTAAAATTTATTGATTCTTGATTTTTAAACTTCCATTTAAAGAATTTAAATCTTTGCATTTGTAGAGGCTACCTCTCTAATCCTAGCAAGTACATATCTTAATTCCTGGAAGGTTAATCCTTCCTTTTTAAATAGGCTATACGCTTTTAAAGCTGCCTTATTTAGTGTCTCTTGTCGTTTTATTAACTCTTCTTTATTTGTTGACATAGTTCCTCCTAGTTTAAGTAATTTTTTTTAAATTCTTGCATCCATTTTTCATGAGAATATTTCATCTCAAATTTTTCTTGAGCAAGTTGTTTCAATTGAGTTAGCTTTTCTTCATCATTGTGAATAGAATACTCAGTGCCTCTATGGATATCACATCTTACATAAATCCATAGACCAAATTTTTCTGACTTAGACCTAAATGCACCTGGCATTATATGATGCTTTTCTAAATTGAATTTTGATTCAGTATAGAAGCATTCTTTCTCATTTTGTAATATGCTCTTCATACACATTCTCCTCATATGATTCAAGTATTTTATGATGTTGTTCAGATGCTAGTAATAATCCCCCTATTACTAGCAAGAATGATGCTGCTATTATTACAATTCCCGTAAGTGCCCATCTGATCGATTTTCTAAGTCTTCTTTTCATTTTGGGAATTCCAATCTTGCACGAGTCCACCGTTACAAATCAGCACTAAATAACATTCACCATCTGTATCTTCATCACGTTGTCTTGCGGCTGCTCTTACCTCTGTCATGCTAGCTGTTTTAATCAATAATTTTTGCCCTTCGTAAAAGTCGTATAATCTGTATATTTCTTCCATTTCTTTACCTACTTTCTAATTTTTGATATAATGTAGGTGACTTTATAGAGTCACTTTAAGCGTTTCTTACTTGGTGGGAAGAACGCTTTTTAATTTCTTCTAAATACTTTTGGAATTTCTCTGTATCAATATGCCATTGAGAGTTTTTACCTGCACTTATTTTAAATGCTGGTGAATTCTTAGAATGACAAACTTGATATAATAATTGTCTTGGAAAACCCATTTCTTCTAATTCACTGATCTTCATTATTTTTTTAGGAAACATGTATAACCCCTTTCTTTTTTTACTTTTTTTATGATATTGTGTTGCATTAGCAACAAATTTCCCATATATATAGTTGATATAATTTAAATAGTTTTAATACTTAGAGAGGAGGATACAATATGACAGTATATTTAATTACTTATGACTTAAATAAATCAGACAAAAATTATGAAGGTCTACATAATGAAATAGTTAAATTATCTAATAATAATTGGTGTAAACCTTTAAAATCTGTTTATTTAATAAGATCCAGTCTTTCATCACAATCAATTAGTGAACAAATAATGAATGTAATTGATAAGAATGATTATTTACTGGTAATTGAAGTAAAAAATAATAAATATGGATGGTTGACTCAACAGATGTGGGATTATATTAATCAATATTTGTTTTAAGCTTTAAACTAGAATCGCCTGTTAGCTCAGTTGATTCTTTTTTTATTTCTATAATTTCTATATTTTCATCTAAATTATCAATTATTAAATTTATAAGTTGAGTTTTAGAATCCGTTTCAAAAGTGAAACCATAGTTATTATTTTTAATGGATATTTTATACTTCATTCATTACAATCCTTTCTTTTATGAAATTTGATATAATCTCCTTTATGAAAGGAGAAAAATATATGGTAGATACTGAATTGGTAAATAAATGTGTGAAACTAATACATGAATTTGATATGACATCTGAATCACAACTTATGGAACATATTAATCCTCGCGAAACAACAAGTGTTTTAGAACGTTTAGATTATTTGGGATTGATTACAATTACTGATGACTATGCAGATGGTTTGCATTTTATAGTTAACAAGGATTAATTCCTTGTTTTCTTATAAGCAAACAGTTTGTCCTGAACCTTTTTGTGGATCTGGAGGATTTTACAATAGTAAACATTTATAAACTTAACGTTTTGTTTAGTTAATTTGTAAAAAAAATAAATTGAACAGATTTTCCATAGTACTTTGCAAGTTTTATTTTTATTTCATCTCTTGGTATTCTTTCACCACGTTCATACATTCCAATCGCAGCTGGAGATACCCCTACCGCTTTAGATACTTCTTCTTGCGTTTTACTCCCTCTTAACTCTGCTAGTTTCTCTCCAATTTTTTTTGACTCCATTAGCACTCCTATCTAAACTAAACGTTATGTTTAGCTAAAATAATAATAACATGTTCTTTTCTAATTGCAACACATTTTGTTTTATCATTTTATTTATTTTAAATACAATCTGTGTTATATTATTTTTATAAGAGGTGATATAATGACGTCATTTGCTGAAAGATTAAGAATACTTAGAAATGAAAATAATTTAACCATGAAACAATTAGGTGAAAAGTTAGATTTAACAGAACAAGCAATTAGTATGTATGAAAGAGGTGAAAGAACACCTAATTATGAAAAATTAGAATCTATAGCTGATTACTTTAATGTAGATATGGATTATTTAATGGGTAGATCTACTATTAAAAATGCTTACAGAGAAGGATTAATAAAAAGTGAAATATTTACAAATGCTGAAGAAGCAATTAAATTTATTTTAGAGTTACCACTTGTTGCTAATTATGGTGGGTACGATCTTGAAAGCATGTCAGAAGAAGAAGTAATTGAATTTGCTAACGATGTATCTGAAATGATAAAAATGCTCGGTAAAAAGCATAAGTAAAATAAGTATAAGACTATGTACAATACTAAGAGAATAAAAGAGCTTATTGATGCTCTACCATCAAACAACATATATGAATTACTTTATCTAAATGATATTGATATCATCGAAAGTAACAAACTAATAAATAAAAAACTAGAATCTCAGATTGTAATAGTCAACAAGGAAGCTGGTATATACATTAAGCCAAATTTAGATGAAATGTATAAGCAGTTTTTACTTAGGCACGAATTTGCACATTACCTTTTACATTATGAAGAAGATAAACATTATAATTTCTATTTATCAAGGTTTAAAAACAAATCTGAACTAGAAGCAAACTTATTCTCTGTTATATCACTTTTAAAAGATCTTGATATATATGAAGATACAAACGTTTTAGAACTTTTAATAAATAACGGAGTACCAGAGCAAATAGCAATACAAACATTTGAAGCATTGAAATTATAAAGGAGTCTAAATCATGATATTTAAAGAATTTAAAAATTTATTTAATAATAAAACAAAGAATTCAAAAAACGAAATAAAAAATGTTGTCGAATTAAAAACAGGTAAAACAATAACAAAATCAAAACATCTCAAAAAAGAAGAAATATTAAATGAAGAAATAGTATGTTATTTTGAAAATAGTGTACTTACCAATGTATTCCCTGAAAATGCTCCGAAATATAATTCAACAGTTTTCATAGCTGATGGATATAAATATAATTTGTTAGAGGCAAATAGCGTTAAATCTATCCCTGTTCCAGTATTCCCGCATAATGGAATGGTAAGCGTAACAATGAATGAAGATTATATTCTTAGAATGGCTGCAGTAAATATCAGAAAATATAACAAAGATCTATCAATACAAATCATGAAAAAGGCCACTGAACTAATGCTTTCGTCTAATATTTCATGGTCATATAATGATTATTTACGCTTAGTAAAATGGCTATATGAAGATGGATTAATAGAAGAAGCTGAAAAAGCAGAAGATTATTTTAAACAAAATATAATACTTGGAAATTATTTTAATAATAAAATGAATAATTATACTTTAGAGAAAACTATAGATAATGCAAGAAAACTAGGTACTAATATTCTTATCTCATCACAAGATAGATCTTGTAGTAAAGAAGATGCATATATTAGAAACAGACTCTTTAGTATAGATGGAAAGCATCCTACGCTAAAAAAAGTTCCAAAACTTGAAAATCATTCAACAATATCTTTTTATCCATTTTTTCTTGGTTTTTCAATAATGGAAGATATGAATTTTAATAAAGTTAAAGATCCAATTAAATATAGTAATAGACCTATAGTTGATGATAGAACAGATAAAGAAAAGGAAAATTATTTAAAAAGAATTTCTAAAATTAATAATGAAGAGATGGAATGGCTAATCCACAAACAATTTTATTATTTAAAATATAAATTTCCAGATATATGTCCTAGATCAAGAAATGCTTTGAAAACTCTATATACAAGGAATGATGAAGAATACTTAAAATTAATTAGTATTCTCCCATCAAATTATCAAGTTATTATTTAAACTGTGTTTACAAACTGTATAAAACTAAAATTGAATATTACAGCTGACTTTGATTAATAAAAAAACTCCCCTACCGGCCAAAGTAATACTTTATGAAATGAGAGGTTAATTAAATGATTGATTTAAAAGAAAAATTAATTCAAAAGTCTATAGAAGCTTTTATTTTATCGTTAGAGATATATAATAAGCCTACAATAAAGTATAGAATTGAGGGATTTAGTTTTTTCATATGTAATGCTTGGGAATTAACGCTAAAAGCAAAACTATTAAATGACGGAAATTCCATATATTTTAATAATAAGTCCAATCGTACACTTTCTCTTTCTGATTGCATAAAAAAAGTATATACAAATAAAAATGGAAATTTAAGAAAAAATCTAGAAATGATTTTTGAACTGAGAAACACAAGTACACACTTTATTGTCGAAGAATATGAACAGATATACGCTCCTTTATTTCAGGCAAGTGTTCAAAACTTTATTGAACAGACAAAAAAATTTCATAGCATTGATATATCAAATCATATTTCACAAAATTTTTTAACACTCTCTATCAACGTTAGTTCTTTAAATGAAAAACAACTTCGAGCAAAATATAGTGAGGATATAGTTTCTAAACTTTTATCACAAGAAAAGAAAATTTTAGATATGGAAAAAGATGGAAACTCAGAGTTTCACATACCTGTCGCAACATATTTTTACATTACAAAAGATAAATCTAAATCTGATATGAGTATATGTATTGATAATGATTCACAAACTAAAGCAAAGATTATTAAAGAAGTTAAAGATCCTAATAATCTTTATCCGTATAGCACAAAAGATATATTACGATTAATAAATAAGACTCTCAAATCAAATAATATTTTATTAACTAAAGAAAAAAACGGCTTAAAAATTCAAAGTCAATTTACATCAAATGATTTTCAGCTTTTTATTAATTTCTACAATATAAAATCTAATGAATCTTATTGCTTTCATTTCAAAATGGGTAACAGATTTTCATATAATCAAAGCGTGGTTACTTTTATAGTTAATGAAATAAAAAGTAGGCCTGAAACAATAATTTATGAACTTAAAAAAGGTGTATCTAATAGCAATAAACAATAAAAAAAAGATAACCCCAGGCACATGTGAATTCTCATCCATTGATTTACTCCCTTTCGGGAACACAGTGTTCATCCATCTCAAGTTATCTACATTCTCATAGTATTACAATTCTTTAATTATGTAAACATTGTTAATCAACTTCACAAGCAAAAAAAACACCCAGGCCGACCAAAGCAAAGGGGTTTTACATCAGAAAAAGAATACTTTTTCTATTTCTAATTATAGCATTAATTTAGAAGGAAAGAATAAATATGGCAAAATATAAAAAGAGAAAAGATGGAAGATATGCCACAACAATTCTTATTGGATATAATGATGAGGGTAAACCAATTTTAAAACCTATATATGGTAAAACTATATCAGAATTAGAACTTAAAAAATCACAAGTACTAGTTGATTTAGACAGAAAGATATATGTTAGTAATAGATCAGTTACATTTAAGGAATACTCTGAAAGATGGATCGAAACAAAAAAAATAAGTGTAACTAAGCAAACTATATATATGTATGAATCTATTTTCAATAATCATATAAATACGTTGAATGATACTTATTTAATTGATATTACTAAACAAGATATTCAGGATATAATAAATCGAGCAGCACATCTTAAAAGAACATGTCAAAAAATTAAAATAACATTAAATCAAATATTTGAAAGTGCGATTGATGAAAATTTATTATATAAGAATCCAGCTAGAGGTATAACTTTGCCAAAGTATAAAGCAGAAAAGAAAAGGAAACTAACAGCTAGTGAAGAAATATTAACAGAACAAACAGAATTTAATAATACTGAGAAAATGCTAATAACTTTGCTTAAGTATTATGGATTGAGAAAAGAAGAGGTTGTTGCCTTATCTAAAAGCGATTTTGACTTCACTAGCGAACAATTTACAATTGCTAGAGTTGTTGAGTATATAAATAACAAACCTTCGCTTAAAGGCACTAAAAGTGAAGCAGGAGAAAGAAGTTTATACATTCTTAATCAACATTTAGAATTATTCATGAATTATATTAACGATCTAGAATCCAATTATCTATTTTCTAATAAAAACAAATTATTAACTGATAGTCAATATAGGAAATTATTTAACGGTATAATAAAAAAAATGACATCAAAAGCCAAAGAATTAAAAATAAATGCTCCTGATAATCTAACTTCTCATATATTCAGACATAATTATGCAACTATGCTTCATTATGCAGGAGTTAAGATAAAGGATGCTCAATACCTTCTAGGTCACTCTACCGCAACAGTTACAATGGATATATATACACATTTAGATAAAGAAAACACAGATAGTAGAGACAAGATAAACGATTATATTAAATATAAAATAAATCTTAACCATTCAATTAAAGCTTGAATGGTTTTTTTGACTATAATTCTGACTATAATAGGTTCTAATTTGACTATAATTTGACTATAAAAACTTTATACAACATCATAAAACATAATAATTGAAAAGGAATAAAAAAAAAGCATTAAACCTTATAGATATAGGCTTAAAGCTTGTTTTTCAATGGTGGTCCCAGCCGGGATTGAACCGGCGACACATGGATTTTCAGTCCATTGCTCTACCGACTGAGCTACAGGACCATTGGTTGCGAGGGAAGGATTTGAACCAACGACCTCCGGGTTATGAGCCCGACGAGCTACCAGACTGCTCTACCTCGCGATATTAATTTTTTTGGCGGAGGAACTGGGATTCGAACCCAGGCGCCAGTTTCCCGACCTACCGGTTTTCAAGACCGGACCCTTCAGCCACTTGGGTATTCCTCCTAAATATTTTGGTGGACCCTGTAGGACTCGAACCTACGACCAACCGGTTATGAGCCGGTAGCTCTGACCAACTGAGCTAAGGGTCCGTGTTGTATAAACACAAATGGTAGCGAGGGTGGGAGTCGAACCCACGACCTCCCGGGTATGAACCGAGCGCTCTGACCAACTAAGCTACCTCGCCATAAAACAATGGTCGGGATGGCAGGATTCGAACCTGTGACCCCTTGATCCCAAATCAAGTG
>JAAZCQ010000007.1 GCA_012513225.1 Erysipelotrichaceae bacterium | reverse complement strand
CTTTGAAGATATCTTCTGGTTTCTTTTTTATCTTCACCTTTTCACACTCCCATCAAAAGTAAGCATGTTTATAATCTCTTCTTGCATCTTAATCTCACGCTCTGTTGGTTTCTTCCTTCGTATTCCTACCAAGTAGCCTATTGCTGTTCCTATAACTAAACCTATAACTATTCCTATAATCATAATTACCCTCCGAAATTTAAAAATGTCTGATACTCATTTTTATGTTGCACTTCTATCTTTTTGCTTCTTCTTTGTTGCTCTCTAGTTCCATATGCTATTGCTAAAGCCATCACACAGTCATCATGGTATCCTTCCAATGCTTTTGGTTTCCCTTTTTCATCTTTATGAAACACCATCATCTCATTTAGGATATCTTTATCTAACATATTTTTAATGTTTGTGTTTAGTTCATCTCTTAGTATTCCTAATATTAAAGGTCTACTCTTTCGATTAGTATTAAATCCAAATGATTTAACAGTTTGATTAGTGTAAGTATCTATCCTTTCTCTAACATAAAGATTAGGATAGTCATATACTTCTGCTAATGTTTTAACTGGATATGTACTGAAATTTGTTTCCACTGATATTAATGCATCGTTATAATACTTTCCTAACTTGTTTAACTCTTGTGTATAGATACCTTCTTCATCTAGTGTCTTATACCTACATACTATCTTTCCTGTAATGTTGTTAATTACATATGCAGTAGCATTATCACTGCCTTCACCTGCTGTATCTGCTCCAATAACATATGGCACACCTTTTTCTACTTTGTCATAGAATGTAATATCACTCGATGCATCTTGCATAATTTGGTTACCGCTTATGTATCCTTTAATACCAGTCCAGCATTTACTTATGTATTCATTTATTAAATTTGTATTAAAGTAAGGTCTACCACTACTTATAAACGCATCTTCAGGTGTTGTAGGATATTCTTGATTAAACTTATCTACATCTCCATTTGCTAATGTTTCAATAGCATATCTTCGCCATGAGATTTGCTCTAAAGTGCAATTGGTTTTTCTTTTAAGCTCTATCTCTTCTTTAGTTAGTGTAAATCCATCGTATTCCTTTTGGTATTCCTCAAAATCTAACCAAGAAAAAAAGACAGGTGTAAAGTCATTTTCTTTAGCTACCGCCTTATCCCACATTAATTTAAATTCATCATATCCATTTGCTGTTGACTCTATTACTACTAGACTATTTTTAACATAAGGTACTGTTTGAATTAATCCTAAATACTGATCCTTTTGATTCTTCCAAAAAGCAAACTCTGACATATGTAAATAATTAATTGTTAATGACCTGCCTATATCATCACTTCCAGCAGTCATAGCCTTAATCGAACTGTTTAAACCACTCTGCGTGCTTTCTTTATTGGGGTTATCAAATACCAATCTATAATCATTATCGTATTTTTTCATAGGTTTTAAAGCTTCAGGAAGGTTATTGTAAACTGTTTTGCATATATCGTATAAGTTGTTTGTGCTTAAGCTGTTATGAGCCACTATAAATCCATTTACATCCTTTTTAGTCATCACTCTACTTGCAATATAACAATCTGTAAAAGTGCTTACTCCAAACTGTCTGCCTTTTAACACTATCAATCTACAAGGTTTATTGTTATTGTAATCATTTTTGATTAGTCTATACAATTCCTTTTGTTGTTTGTTAAATAAAAAAGGCTGTAAACCTTTTTCTTTGGTATTTATTTTATTGTATTTCTGCATGTATGTATCTAGTTTAATCATAATTCTATATCTTTATCACTTAGTAATTGCTCCAGTGTTACAGTTGCTTTTATTTCTTGTTTAGTTTCTAACTTGTCAGTCCACCCGAAATTGTTTTTAAGATTGAATATAGCGCCTGTAGGATTCTTCATTTTATACAGCATTTGCTCGTTATATGATTCGATTCTTTGCTTAGCTTTTTTTATTGTGTCCATGTATTCAGGCTCTTTTTCATACTCTAGCAAGGTGGTTCTTACTATATCAAGATGTACACACATTCCTACCACACCATAATGAACTCCTTCTCTGTTACAATATTCAAAATATTCATTCATTCTTTTTTCTAGGTCTTTAGCACTTTTATACTTTCTTGGTTGCCCTACTGGATTTTTTATCTTTACTTTCGACACTGTTAATCACCACCTCATCTGAAGGCTCTTTAAATCCTATATGCTCTAAAATTAATTTCATTTCTTCATCAGTCACTTTTAACGTTTCGCTATTCAAATAAATATAATTGCTATTTAAATTTATTAACGCTATTTGATTAATGCTTATTATTGTATGTTCATTAATTTTTAACATCTTTCACTTCCTTTTCTAGCTTATCTACTACTTCGCTAATTTCTTGTTTTCCTACTTCATTTCCACAGTTTGAACAGTAGTAATAAAATATATCCTTTACATCTGTTCTTCTTTGCATCTCGTGATTACATTTTTTACATTTCATATTTTTCCTCCTAAATAAAAAGGCACTTATTCAGCACCTTTAATTGTTTATATGTAAAATTAGGAAGAAACACTCTAGAATTATTATGAGGTATATATGGATTAGGTAAGTTTCTTGTTGTTTCTTCCCTTTTTTAACAATTACACCATATCACATTTAAAAGTGGTACCGAGTGCATATTTTAATTATTTTTACATTCCCTTCTCTTTAATAAACTTTCTTATCTGTCTGTCTACATTACTTTTTAAACTTCTAACACTTCTATAATTCTTGTTTGCTATCTTTTCATAAGTTGAGCATTTATTTATGTATATATCTTCTATTATTCCTCTATAGAGACTGTCTACGCTACCTAATAATTGATTTATTAACTTTATGTTTTCTTCATAAATTTTTGCTCTAGGCTTTAAATCATCTTGTTTTAGCATTAGCTCGTAAAAGTTACTCATTGTGTAGACCTTGTTCTTGTTCATTGGTTTAGTGTAATCTATCCCACTTACTCCAGTTAATTTATAATCAATCTCTGCTATTTCTTCCTGGAGCCTTCTATATTCCCTTACATAAAAGTTATAAGATTGCATTTCACTTTTTAGATAGTTTATTTTTTCTCTCATTCTTTCTCCATTAATAATATTTAGTGCAAATATCGTCACAATAATTTTGCATGATACATACACTGCAAGGTGCTTTGCCTTTTAGCTTGCTTAGGTCTATGCTTTCAGGATTTAGATTTGTTTGAAACTTTTCCCACCAATTAGACATCATAAAGTGCCCTGAACACACCATAGATATACCTTATTTGAGACACTTTTATTGGTTTGTATAAAAATGTTACCTCTCTACTCCTATAATCTGCGATTGCAAAATATCCTTTCTTATTATCTTTAATTTCATAGAACCTTAATTTATCTCCATAAAAATCTGAACGATATTCTATATTCCCAACGCTATTTATATTTTTAGGTGTTATAGCACGTATTACAAATTTTTCATTAAGCAAATCTTGATGAACCTTTTCTTCTATAACGGTTTTTTTATTCCACATATCTTTATATCTTGCTCGTTCCCAAGCTTGTTTGCTAGTTCCTGTTGCAGTTAAAGGTTCTTCTTTGTGCTTTTCTATTACTGCTGATTCTCTAACTTTATCAGTAAACTCTTTAAGTTCTTTGAACATAAATTCACCTCTATCTAAATGTATCTCAATTACATGGCTACCCTCGTGATAACTATCTTCTACGCTTAAGTATTCACATTCTTGCAAATCAATTAATTGTTGTTTTAAGTCTATTAATCTTAATTTTTGTCTCTCTATATATTTAGTTTCACTTTCATTTGGATACTTTTCCCGGCTGTCATATCTATCTAAATAACTCATTCTTCACCCTCTATCACAAATGGCTTACCTATATACTCAACATATGCCATTTCTAACATTGCTCCTTTACTCTCTTTGTAATCTTCACTGTTCATTAGTTCGATTGTATCTTGTAGTGTTTTAATTTCTTTAGTTTTCATTCTTCTATCTCCTCTACTTCTGTATTTTGGTTTAAATAATGTACTACCCCTTTTTTATCTCTTACTCCTATTTTGTAATTTTGAGTAAGTAAGGTCATTGTGTATATTTCATTCTTTATTTTTATCTTTTCAGTTTTTACTTGATATAGTTTCATATTTTCCCTTTCTATATCGCTAATGTTATATTTACATTTTTTAGCATTTTGTCTTTTGCTAACTTGTAGAAGTCTTTCTTAATCTCAAATCCATAACAACTTCTGTTTAATTCTGCACATGCTCTAAGAGTTGAAGCACTACCAGCAACTGGATCTATCACCACATCGCCAATATCAGTACAAACAGATAATAATTCTTTTAAAAGCGGTATAGGTTTTTGTGTCGGATGGATTTTTGGATATCTTGAATCTGTTTTCCAGGTAAACCAATTAAATATCATTTTCCCATCGTTGTTAAACTTTGGTAACTTCTCACGATATAGCATTAGTCCATATTCAGTTGCTCCAACTATTTTCATGTTAGCTTTTAATACTTGAGAACTAGAATTTTTAATAAATACTAGTGGAATGTACTTTTTAAATCCGTGTTTCTCTGCTACTTCAATAACCATAGATAATTGTTGAAATGAACAAAATACAATCATGCATGGCGCTTTCCCTACTTCCTTCGGTTCTTTTATTAACATCTTGCTACAGAAATGCATAAATTCATTTATATTGAAATTTTTATCTGTATCAAAGAATTGTTTATTTGCTTTATCACTTTCGCCTTTTGCTAAATCGCCATCTATATACCACTCGTTAGAACTTGCATAAGCATTATTTCCGAGATTATAAGGAATATCCGCAATTACACATTGAGCCTTCGGGATTTGATATCGTTTAAAATTTTGAAAGTGGTCATTATATAATTCTATTTTTATCTTTTTTTCTTTCATTATTTCTTTCTTTCAATAAATAGCTCTCTAACCTGACTTTTCTTTTTTTTAGCTAACAGATTAGCGTATTCATTAGTCTTTGTATTATCAATCACTTCTTCTAAGAAGTTTAATTCTTCTTTTTATATTTTTTCATTCCTCCACTTCCTTTACTTCTACGTCTTGTCTTAGATAATGTAATAATCCACCTTCATCTAAAACACCTATTTTATAATCTCTTGATAATAATGTTATTTTGAATTTTCTTTGTTCTTCGTCCATTCTACCTTCCCTTTCAGAACTAGAAATAAACCATATAAATTGAGTATTCCTAGTATTATTAATGCTGCTTTCATCGTTTCGTTAATTCCATCTGGTAGCATTATTATTTATCGTCTTTTTCCTTCACCCTTTCCCATACGCTATTGTGCATTATCTTACCTTTTACCTCGCTCAACTCTCGCTCTAAGCCTCTAATTTTAATATCTATTAATCTAGCTTCACTTAGATTGCTAGTAAGTTTTTGTTGTGTTAATAAAGCTATGTCTGTCTTTATTCCTATTTCGCTTCTCATTACTTTATCCTTTCCAATTTATTTTTAACTTCATTTACTTTCAGAACTCTTTCATTGTTGTTTTTAAACCCTAATATTATTGCTTTTTTATCCAAGTCTTTTTCGTTGTCTGCAAGAGTTTCTAGTAAGTTCATTACATTTCTAGATTTGCATTGTTTAATTGCAATTTTTAATTGATCATTATTTGTATGAATTAATCTTTCTTCTGCATTTGATTCTTCTACACCTATATAATTATCTTTAAGGTATTTCATTGCTTTATCATCTATCATTCTTCTTCACCTCTAAAATGGTAAGTCATCTGGATCTATTGCTTTATTAGATTTTTTCATATAACTTGGTGGTTCAATTACTGTTAGATTGTTATTATAATTTTTAGTATTTGAATTATTATTAGGTGTATTTAAATCTTTTCTATGCCAATTGAGAATAGTTGCATAATGCGATTTGTATTTTTTACCAGTAGAAGCCATATAATTGGAAAGTCTTTCAACAAAATCTTCATAAGAATTTCCTAATGAGTTTTTTAATTTATCAATTTCTTCTTGAGTAAGTTTTACATTTTCAAATTCACCTATATATATATATTCTTTATCTTCTTTTAATTCTTTATATTCTTTATATTCTTTAGTTGTTGTCACTTGTTTGTCGTTTGTTTGTCGTTTGTTTGTCACTTGTTTGTCACTTACTTTGTCGTTTGTTTGATACTCACCATAATTTAAAACTGTTATTATCGTATATTTTGATGTTGTTAACTTTGTCACTTCCTGTGTCGATTCTAACCTTTTTAATGAGGTACGCACGTTCCTTATTGATAAACCACTTTCTTTAGCCAAACTTGATAATGATGTTACAAATTGACCTCTTTTAATCACAATTCCTTTCCATTTTTTATCTTCCCAGTTTGCTTTAATAAGGCAATGTATAAATAATTTTGTAGTATATACATCTAAATACCACTCCCACTTTTCAAGTTTTCTATACAATTTTACATAAGAATTATTTTCAGAAAAATCCATAATCTCACCTAAAACGGAAGGTCATCACTGTTTAAATTTATTGTAAATTCGCTATCAACTTGATTAAAATCTTCTTCAAAACTATCATTATATAAACTGTTATTCACACTGTTTACTTGGTTTTTTTCTCTACCATTTGATAAAATATTGACTGAATCTGTTAAAACTTCAGTTACATATATAGTTACTCCAGTATCACTTTTATAGTTTCTTGTTTGTATTTTTCCATCAATTCCAACTAAGGTTCCTTTTTGTGCATAATTAGCTAAATAATCAGCTGTTGCACGCCAAGCAACACAATTTATAAAATCAGCTTCTGATCCTTCCTGTCCCTTTCTTTTAGGCTTGTTTACTGCAACTGTATAAGTCGCAACTGATAATCCAGTTTGTGTTTTCTTTAAATCAATATCTTTTGTTAATCTACCAACTATTACAGCTCTATTTATCATTTACACAAGTCCTCCATTCTTCTTGCAAGCAAACGTTTTTATTCCAGTTGCTTCTTTAACTCTTTTAATAAATAAATGTTCATTACTATTTGTATCTGACAAATGCATCAAAAATATTGCCTTGCATTGACTTAAATCTAATAGCTTTAAATGTTCAACAGAATTTTTTATCGACATGTGGCTATTCAATAATCTTTCATATCTTTTTTTGTTAATATGATCATTGTTTTCTTTCGCATTTGTATATGCAAAATGTATTGATTGTCCATCATAATTAGATTCAATAAAAACATAATCAAACTTAATGCGACTTAAATCAGATTTATAATATTTACAGTCGTTTACAAATAAAATTGTTTCTTTTGATGTTTGAATAATGAACCCTAAAGACTCTGGAGCATCATGTTCAACTTTGAACGGAATAACAGTAGTGTCGGAAGCTATATATTTTTTAATATTATGTTCTAATGTTGTTAACGGATTACCACCCGTTATATAACTGTTTCCATAAACCTTTTTACCTCGTTTTATTAAATCTTTAGCTGCTGCTGAATGATCATTGTGATTATGAGTTACTAGAAACGCTTCAATTTCATTGATATTTATATTATTTGCAACACATTTTTTATGTAATTCTTTTAATGGAAAGCCTACCTCCAGCATTAATTTAACTGGTGGTAATGCTTCTCTTTCTAATTCAATAAAATAACTATTTCCAGAACTACTAGAACCTAAATTTATTAAATTCATTAGAATGGTCTTTTTTTAGCAGCTTTTACATCAGAAACTTCTTTAATGTTTACTTCTTCTAATATTTCGCCAGTTTCAACATCAATTGGAGTATTTAAAGTAATTTGTTCTGTTCCAACATTTTCCATAATTTCCGCTTCTAATGCTTCTTCTTTATTAATTCGTGAGTCTGTTTGTCCTTCATATTGATCATAATCTTCAAAAGTTTTTTCATAAGTGCTTGCAACAAAAGAGTTTGTAAAGTCTTTTGGAATCTTTTTAATGCAGTTATTTCTTAGTTTTCTTAATATCATTGCCTCTCTTGAATGTGGTGAACTCCAAGAAGAGCTCATTATTTTTAAAGCTTCTTCATCTTCGAATATTTTATCTAATTCAAGCTTATCTAGCCTTGCTATAACCTCTTTTTTCTTTATGTCTGTATATTCTTTATTCTTCATTAAATTGTTGTTAATATGCCCTAAAAGGTTTGATTTTACACCTTCACGCTCTGCTATATGGTATTGAACTGATCCATCTTGCATTTGAATTGGATAAACTACTCTCACTACTTTTGATTGGTAATCTTTTGGAATCCATGTAGGTGGATCTATCTCTAATCCTTTAAATGCTGGATATGTAAATTCATCATTCTCTCTAACAACCCAATAAGGGTGTACCTTTTCAATGTCAACCCCATATGTTCTTAATAATTTGTCGTTACCATCACCTTCAATACCAAACTCAAACTCTTTTGTCCAAGTGTCACCAATTTTTACATTTCTTAGAATCATGTAACATTCTCTAGGTGAAGCAGTAATATTTAAATTAAGCATAGTAACCTGTTGTAAAATACTCATTATGTTTGTTTGGTTCATCTTACTAATAGGTAAGCCTTCTTTATCAGCTAACTCTTTCATCTTGCTAATGACATTCATGCCACATAATTTTTGATAATCAGTTAAAGCTAAATTCATAGTTCCTACTGACTCTGATATTAAATTTATATAAGTTTCTTGTGCTGAAGCTAAAGCATTTCCAAATGCTTTAGCTTTTATGCTTTGTGTAACTACTTCGTTTTTATTTGCAGTCATTATTTATTATTCCCTTCTATCAGTGTTACTTCTTTAAAATTGATATCATCAACTTTTGTTGTTATTAATTGTGATTCTGTTTCTATACTAGCTAGAGAATTACTATCTAACTTATCAGCTTCATCAAATATAAATGGTAAGTTTCCTACCTCAATTTCTTTTCTAATACAATCAATTAAATAAATACCGGTTAGAATTTGTTCACTTCCAGAACCTTGAATAAAAGGTGTATCTTTATCTATTACACTTGGATAACAAACTTCATTCCATGAGCCTTCTTTTATGTTATTTTTAATTAAAGTGAACTTAACTCTATTACCAAATACTTTTGAAACATGTTTATCAAACATGGTTAGTTTAGTTAGTGTAAATTCGTTTACTAATAGCAATAGCTGTTCAAATTCAATCATTTCATTACCAGCACTTATCTTTTCCTTTTCAAACTTTTTAATGTGTTCTTGAGCTGTTAAATAGGCATTTCTATCATTTAAAACTTTTTGATATTCTTCCTTACTTAGTTCTATTTCAGCAATTGCAACTTGTTTATCTAAACTACTTGTATCACTACTATTTAGAAGTTTGATTTCTTCTTTTTTCTTCTCAATTTCAATTAGTAATTCAGAAGTTTTATCAGAAATGAAGCTATATCTAATTGTTTTTCTTATGTTTTCTATTTGTTCATTAAGATCTGCTCTTCTAGTTGCTATAAGTGAAAATTCGTTTTTATTTTCTTGAATTGCAGTTTTAAGTGGTTCTTCTAATTTTTCTTTTGTCTCTAAATCTAATTTGTACATTTCAAGCTTTTCTGCAACTGCTTTTCCAATAGCAATTATTTTAGCTAATTCTTCATTTTTGTTTTTTTCTTGAAGTTTGTAATACTCTTCACTTTGTTTGTTTTTCTTATCTAATTCATCTTGATTTAGTACATAATTACAGTTTGGACAACGTTGTGTATCAACTTCTGATATTGTCGGCTTTTCAATAATTCTTTCTGAAACATCATCATATCTTTTATAAAGATTTTCTTTTTCTTCTGTAGCTGTAACTATTTGAATCTGTAATCTTTTAATTTCTTGTTGAATGCGTTCTAATTCATAGGTGTTTGCTGAAATTTTATTTCTAATATCTTCAGATTTGCTATACAGGTTATCGTATTCTTTATTTTTCTTATCTAAGTTATCGTTAGCGCTTTTATTTAAACCCTCTAACATTTTGCTATCAGCTTCTTTATTTGCTTGTAACTTATCTTGTAAAGCTATTAATTCTTCATTAGCTTTAGATATTAATTGCTTATTTCCGCTGTCGTCATTATTTTTAATTGAATAGATCTGCTCATTAGCTTTATCTATAGAAGATTTAGCAATTTTATAATCTGTATCATCTATATCTTTAATATCTTGTAAGCCTTTTATTTTACCTTCTAACTCATCAATGTTTTTCTTAGCACCCTTAACTTGTGCACTATAATAATTGGCTGTAACTGATGTATCATACTTATCTTTTTCTAATCTATCTTGTATACCTCTTAAAGCTGGATTTTCGTTAAATACGTCTTCATTTGATACATCACCTATTAATTGAACTATAAATTTTCTAGCTTCTTTCCAATTGTTTCCATTGCATATACTTGCAAGGTAATATGGATTAACCATCGCTTGAAGTAAATCAAATTTACTTGTGTTAAATCCATTATTTAAATTGAATGCTTCTAATATTGCTTTTTTAGCATCACTGTTTTTTGTTTTAACATCATTTATATAAAATTCAGTGATATGTCCTTGCATTGTTTCTTCTTTTGTTCCACGGTTTTTTACCCAATTTTCATAAAATAGTTTTTTAATTTTAATATTGCTGAATGTAAGTTCAACACTTACTTCTGCTCTTTCATTTCCAATTTGTTTTAAGGAAGCAATATCAGATGAGCCATCTAATAAATAGTCTGTAATAGCCCAATAAATAGCTATTATTGTGTTACTTTTACCCATTCTGTTTGGTCCAGCAAATATATTAATTTTTTTTAGATCATATTCCGCATGATTGATGTTTCTGAAATTATCTATAACTACTTTTTCTAGATTCATTTATTTTTTATTACCTTTCTTAAAATAATTTTTCTTGCATAAACATTCTGTTATTCTTAAGCCACTCTTTAGTAGCTTTAATTGAAACAAATGTATTTTTCGCTCTATTTTCCATAGAACTAATATATTCTTGAGCTTCTTCTTGTGTAGCTGGTAAGTAATACCCACCTTTATTAGTGTTGCTAATTATTGGAACTCCTTCCGCTCTTAAATCAGCAATTGTATCTCTTATTGTTCTATCATTTATACCAGTAATAGAAACTAACTTATCTCTACTTATAGAGTTTTCTCTTCCTGGTTTAATGTTGTTTAATATTATGTTTTCAATACTCATTTATTCATTACCTCCATGTTTAATTCTTGAGGTGATACAGGAGCTAATCTATAACTTGTTTGAAGTATTGCTCCAATTAAGATATAAAAGAATATAACTAGAGTTAGTGCACCTAACGTTCCGTATATCAAAATGGTTCTAACGTTTCTGATCCATCTTTTTAATTTTCTATTTTTCATCGATAACCCTTTCTAACCTAGCCAGGATTTGTTCATAACTGTTTATTATGCTTATGTACTCTTGATATATTCTTCCTAAATCTACTTCAGTATCGAAAGATAGATTTTCATACTTGAATATTTCTAGAAAATAAAACTTGTTTCTTTTAGCTTTAATTAGATGCTTTTTTATAGCTTGTTGCTTTTGCTTTAATTCAAGTTTTTTCAATTTCTTTACCTACTAATTTGGTCTTTTTAAGATATTCAACCGTTAAATTGATTGCTTTGAGTGTTTGATTAACATTCATGCTAAATACTTTTTGATTGCTGTATACTTGAGACGTGCTTATTTCAAAATAGGTTTCGTTCGGGAATGTAATTCTAACTCCACCGCCGACAGCGGTTGATTCTGAAAAACGTACATCATCATTAACATTTTTCCACGCTTTACTTATTTCATAATAGGTAATCATCTTTTCTCCTTTTGGTGATTTTTTAGTCATTCTGTAAATACCTCTAACGCACCACCGCCATTATTGATATAGTGATGTTGGTTTGATATTCCTACCAACATAAGTATGTTAAATAAAATTGAAATTACTAATATTAAAATCCCCATAAGTGTCCATCTGATAGGCTTCCTTAATTTACGTTTTTTCATTCCTCTACCTCTTTATAAGTGGCTGATATAACGTATGCATTTGTTTTGAGATTTCTTACGTGGTCTTTCGCATCTTCTTCTGTGCCGATAATTGTAATATCTTTTGCCCATATTTCGTTTTTATCTAAATATTTGTAAGTTATCCTGTATGTTATTCTGTATTTTTTTTTAGTTTCCATGATTATATCCGCCTCAATACCTCCAAAGCAGTAGCTTGTAAACTGTTTGCTGTAGTGTCAATTTTTTTGTTGTAGCCGTTTAAATATGTGACTGTTACATAGTCGTGTGTCTCCATAAATTGGATATCTTTATCGTCCCAGCAAACTTCTACTTTATCTATGCCAGATCCGCATACTTTAGCTAATCCATTCAAGTAATATTCAAACGCTTCTCGATTCACTATTGCCTTTTCATATTCAACTTGGTTCATATTAATAACTCCAATCTTCAACGTGTTCACCGTTGCAAGTTAGATATAAGCAACACTCATCATCTGTATCTTCTGAACGTTCTTTAGCAGCTGCTTTAACTTCTTCCATGCTAGTTGTTTTAGTTAGTAGTTCTTTACCTTCGTATATGTCGTATAATCTGTATGTTTTTTCCATTTGTTTACCTACTTTCTTTATTGGTGTATAATTGTAGGTGAGTTAGATTACTCACACTTAAGCACTTTTCTTATCAGGGAGTAGTGCTTTTTATTTGTTTTATCAGCTGGCTATAATCCAAGTGGAGTATTCTCAACACTTTGTTTAGTTCCACTGACTGATGAATTTCGTATAATTCCGGTTGCATTTGGTTTTTAGCTAATTGATAAATCTTTTTAGCTTTCCCATGTGAGCAGTGCAGAATTACTCTAATATCTGCGATAGTTACGTAAGGCTTACCTGCTCTTTCAAGCCTTGTTAAATTGGTTTTTATGATTGCTCCTTTCTATTTGTTGAATTTAATTCGCGTTCTATTTAAAAAAAATAGAATTGTCTGCAAGCTTTAAAAGTGTGCACAATGTTTTTATTTCACTAGCTTTGAACTCACTTTTATTGTTAAGCTTTAATAAAAAACCTTGTTCTGACAAACCTAAATGTTGAGCGACTTCCTTTTTTGTAAGGTTTTTTCTGTTTATTGCATCTTCTAAAGCATATGTATCCGTCATATATTCACCCCTTTCGCGATTTATATTCGCACTTTTAATATAGCATTATGTAGAATATAATTCAACAATTATTTTAATATATTTAAATTTATTTGAATTTTATTCGCGTTATTGGTATTATATAAGCGTGCAAAGGAGATACCCCTATGGATATGTACGCAAAAATAAAAGCTTTAAGACTTAAAAAAGGGATTTCACAAGATGAACTTGCCGAAAAAGTTGGATATACACATAGAAGTAGTATAGGAAAAGTTGAAAGCGGACTTGTTGATATATCACAATCAAAAATACAAGCTTTCGCTAATGCTTTAGGAACTACCCCTCAGTATCTAATGGGTTTTGAAGAAGATAATATCCATTCTTTAACAGGTTTAGAACTTGATACAAGCACCTTAGATGAAAGTACATATAAACTGCCAGTAATTGGTTATGTAAGAGGTGGTGAGCCTAATCTGGCACTCCAAGAAATAATAGATACAATAGATGTACCAAAGAAGTATGCAAATAAAGATTATTTTGCATTAAAAATAAAAGGCGATTCAATGTCACCTAGAATACTTGAAAATGATGTTGTAATCGTACAGAAAATGCCTAATTGTAATGATAATGATGTCTGTATTGTTATGGTTAATGGCAACGAGGCAACGTGTAAACAAGTGAAGATAAGTGATACTGGTATTACATTATTATCTTTTAATCCTAGCTATGCTCCAATGTACTACAGTAATAAAGAAATAGAAGAATTGCCTATTTACATTTTAGGGAAAGTGGTTGAATTAAGAGGAGTGATATAATGGAACTTTTCTTAAAAATAATTATATACACTATTGCGCTTTATACATTTTATTTGTTTTTAAAAATTAATACTGAAGATACAACTGGAAAGGTTATGATTGTAGGTTTAGCAATATTAGGAGTATTCGCTTATTCCTACCATAAATCTACTAACAAATATAAGGATATACTGTTAAATGATTATTGCTTAGTTGAAAAAGATAACCACTTAATTGTTGATTGGGATTGTGCAGGTGATTTATACATGGATAGTTCTATAGAACACATTGATTACAATTTATCTGATTATTACGCTGAAATAGAATTAATTGACATATTGAAATATAAAACTCGAGATTTGGGTTATATTGAAGAATATAACCTTAAATATGATTACATTGATGATAGCTATGAAATTGAACTATACTCTTACAATGATGATACAAACACCGATTATGATATAAACTGCACTCAAAAAGAAATGAATTGCCCTGCAAATGTTGAATATTTATTAGGCCAAATAAATGGAGATATACACCATTTACTAGTACCTTATAAATTAATTCAAAAGTTAGATACTAAGCCATTTTGGGAAGGTTTTTAGTATGCCAGTATATAAAGATAAAAACGGAAAATGGTATGTGAATACTTCCTATTATGAAGATGGTCAAAGGAAATACATTACTAAAAGGGGATTCACTTTAAAAAAACAAGCTTTAGAATGGGAAGTGTTAAATAAGAATGTTCCTGAAACAAAATACTCCAATATTACATATAATGATCTAATGATTAATTCTCTAGAACAAAGACAAGCACAAAAACACACTAAACATCAAACTAAACGAATACATGAAATGTATATGACAGATTTTTTAAATAAAAAGTATTCAAGTTTAACTAAACCTAAAATAAACAAATGGGTTATTGAAGTGTCTAAATTAAAATTGTCTACAACCATGAAAAACAATATCTTAACTGAATTTAAATCTGTATGTAAATACGCTAATGATATTTACGATTTATACGATTATGGCAAACATATCAAAAACTTTAAATATCAAATAGGTGAAAAAAAAGAAATGGGAGTGTGGAGCATAGATGTATTTAATCAATTTATTGAATATATTGACAATTACATCATGAAAGCTTTATTTACATTTTTATTTTTTACCGGATGCAGGCGAGGAGAGGCTTTAGCACTTCATAAAGAAGATATTAAAAATAATCAAGCAAATATATACAAATCATATAAACGTGCATCTATAGGTGTAAGCAGTGTTAAAAACGAGAAATCCATAAGAATAATAGATTTAAACAAAAGAACTCTATCAGCAATAGAGCCATTGTTAAGCAATGAGGGAGATTATTTGTTTGGCGGTTTAAACCCTCTATCAACCTCTACAGTTGATAGATATTTTAAAATAGGTATTCAATCAAGCGGAGTAAAACCTATACGAATACACGACTTAAGACACTCTCACGCTACAATTTTAATTAATCAAGGTATAAATATAGTAGCAGTATCAAGAAGATTAGGACACTCTGATATTAATATGACTTTAAAAGTTTATACCCATTTGCTGGAAAACTCTAACAAAGACCTAATTGATTATTTGAATAAATTATAAAAATAGTGGTCATTTAGTGGTCATTTAGAATAAGACAAATAAAAAAGCCTATATTTATAGGCTTATTTTTAATTGGTGCCCGAGGTCGGAATCGAACCGACACGATATCACTATCGACGGATTTTGAGTCCGTTGCGTCTACCAATTTCACCACTCGGGCAACTTGCTTATTAATAATATATTAAAGCTACAAAAAAATCAATAATGCTTTTATATTGTAAGATTTAAGTTTGTATTTTTTAATTACCATTTTTTTAAAATCTAACAAATGATAAAACAACATTCATAATAAACAAAATCACCAATATGATAATAGATTTACTAGTAAATAATATATTCCAAAGCTTTTTGTCACCATATGAAATATTGCCAATTGTAAATGTTTTGTGTTTAAAAAATAAGCTAAATGAAATAATAGTATAAATAATTATTACTGATATTGGTATTAGTATATATAAACTACTAGGAAGTATAGCAATGATTATAAAATAAATAGCATTTATAGATTGAATAACAATTGTGGGTCTAATTGAGTGATATTTAAGACTTACAGATGATAAATACCATCCAATAAAAAATGCAGGAATCGCTTCCACTATACTTCTTTGAGCAAGCATATATAAAATTGCACTACCTATAACGCCAAAATATCTTCCAAATTTTCCTAGTGCCCTTTGTATTACACCTCTAAAAGCATACTCATCACAAAAAGGTTTTACAATAATCATATAAATAAAATACGCAATATTTGTGATAATAAGATCAGTAGTATTAAATTTACCTAAAAAAGGAGTGTCAAGTTTATTTACACTGAAGAAAAAACTAAATATAGACATTATACTTGTGGTTAATAAATTTATTCCTATAGTGAAGCAAACGTGCATGAAAATCTCACCAAATGGAATATTAATTTTTTTATAGTAATCTTTAACTTTAATTTCAAGTTTACTTGCAGCAATCTTAAAAGGTAAGAATGATAATAGAAATACTAATATATTTAATCCGACAAATACAAAAAGTTCGGACTCTCTTTCTAAAAATATCTCCGGTAAATACTTCTCAAATAACCCAATTCCATATCTAAAAACTGTTAGTACTATTACATATAAAACTAACGATTTCCCGAAAGTATTAATTCTATTTTTCGCTTGTTTAACTGTTAAAACTTTCTGACTCATTATTCACCCTGTTTTCTTACATATGTATTAACATATGCACATGAATATACTTCATTATTTTCTTCTTGTATCAATTTATCATTATTCATAATAAAGATAAAAGGCTGTCCATTATCTAAAAATTCAAATCCTGTTTTTTCTAGAAAGCTTAAGAAAAGTCTATCCTCATCTATTACATATGTACCAGAAACTTCAACAATTCCTGTACAAACATTTAATTCAGATTTAAAACTACCATCATTTTTTAGTTCAATACTAGTAGGATAATTTTCCACTTCTTCTACATATAATACATACATATCATTATTAGTATCATCCACATTTGTTGTATATGTAGCTGAGGATATATCTTCCTTATTAGCACTACAACCTATTAAGGTCAGTACTAATAGAATTATTGTTATCTTTTTAATCATAGTATCTCTCCTTAACACAAGTATTATAACACATCATATTTTATATATTAATAAGTGCTTCTTGTTGTTTTATTTTTTTATCTAGTGGTTTATAAATTAAATAATATAGAATAAATATGATTGATGTTACTATCCAAGTTAATGGATAGCAAATAATAACATTGTCAATTACAGGATTAGCCTTAAACACTATTAATATCCATGCTATTCTCAATGCACAAATACCTACTAGAGTAATTATTGTTGGAACTATAGAATCTCCAATACCTCTTAGTGCTCCACCTATTATTTCTAATGCTACATAAGTTACAAAAAATGGTGCAAAAGATCTAAAAATATAAACCCCAATTGAAATAACATCTGTGTCTGTTAAAAATAGTCTAAATATCCAAGGGCATGTTATATACAAAATAAAAGAAATTGATACTGAAACAATAGTTGCTATTACTAAACATATTCTAATACTATCTTTAACTCTTTGATATTTTTTAGCACCAAAATTTTGTGCACTAAATGTTGTAATGGAAATTCCAAAAGATCCAAGAGTCATCCAAAAAATACTGTCTATCTTACCTATTGCAGTCCATGCAGCAACATAATCAGCCCCAAGAAAATTAACACTTGATTGAACTATAATATTTGATAATGAAAATAATGAAGATTGTATTCCTGCAGGAATACCTATCAACAAAATTTGTTTTAAAGTATTTATATCAATTCTAATATTATTGATATCTACTCTATATTCAAACTCAGATTTAACTAAAGAATTAATAACTAAAAAAGCACTTATTGTTTGGGCAATTATAGTTGCAATAGCAACTCCAAAAACACCCATTTTAAATACAGCTACAAATAAAATATCTAAAATTATATTTATAATTACCGCGATTATTAAGTAATATAATGGTCTTTTCGTATCTCCTACAGCCCTAAGTATTCCAGTACCCATATTAAAAAGTAAGGATGAAACAAAACCTGCAGAAATAACTCTTAAGTAAGTGGTAGATTTTGCAAGAATTTCTGAAGGAACTTTTAACATTATTAGTAAATCTCTTCCAAAAATTACCATAAATATTGAAATAAATAAACCAAACATAACCGAAAAAGCAATGGAAGTATGAACTGCTTTAGATAAATTTTCTGAATCCCTATTACCAAATGATTGAGATATTATTACAGAAGCTCCACTTGAAATACCTATTGCAAAGCCAGTAAACAGATTAATTAGAGAAGCAGAGCTACCACCAACTGCAGCTAATGCATATTTTCCTACAAAATTACCAACTATTATTGCATCTGTTGTATTATAAACTTGTTGGAAAAAACTTCCAAATAATATAGGAAAGAAAAACAACATCAGTTGCTTAGGAATTGAACCATTTAATACATCTACCTTATTACTTTTCATATTATTTCTCCACGCATTTATCTAGTTTAACATCAAATAAGGATAGAATCTATATTAAAGTTATAAAAAGGATTGCATTTTCAGCAATCCTTTTATGTTTAATCGTCGTTTTCTGCAAGCTTTTTAGAAGCTTGTTTAATTACTTTTTCTTGAATATGATTTGGTGCTGGCTCATATCTATCAAACTTAACAATGAAGCTTCCTCTTCCTTGAGTCATACTTCTAAGTTCAGTTGCATAAACACCCATTTCAGCCATAGGAACTTCCGCTTCAATTCTTTGATCTTTTTCATCAACCATTTCCATTCCCATTATTATTCCACGGCGTTTGTTAAAGTCACCAATTAAAGTACCTGTATAAGTTTCTGGTGCTATAACTTCAACTTTTCCGATTGGCTCTAAAATTATTGGTTTAGCTTTAGGCATTCCTGCTCTATATGCAAGTCTTGCTGCAGATTTAAACGCAATTTCTTTTGAGTCTACATCATGATAGGACCCATCATATAATGTACATTTAACTCCAACAACTTTATATCCTGCAAGAACACCTTTTTCCATACAATCTCTTAAGCCTTGTTCAACTGCAGGGAAGTATTGTCTAGGAACTGAACCTCCAAAAACATCTTCTTCAAAAACCATATCTTCTGAATCACTTGGTTCAAATTTTATCCAAACATGTCCATATTGACCAGCTCCACCTGTTTGTTTTTTATGTTTTCCTTCTGCCTGAGCAACGCCCTTTATAGTTTCACGATATTGAACAGTTGGAGTACTAGTAGTTACTTCAACTTTATATTTTGATTTAAGTTTATTTAAAGCTAAATCTATATGTTGATCTCCTAAACCATATAGTACTTGCTCTTTAGTTTCTCTATTTTTCTCAAAATTCAGTGATAAGTCTTCTTCACAAATTCTTTGAATACCAAAACTTAGTTTATCCTCATCCGCTTTTGTTTTTGGCCAAATTGCTACCCCTAGCATTGGTTTAGGGAAATTTATTTCAGGATAATGAACAATCTTATCCTTACTACATAGAGTGTCATTTGTTTCGCTTACTTGAAGTTTTATGACAGCTCCAATATCTCCTGTAAACAATTTTCCTACACCTACTTGATATTTACCATTTATAACAAAAACTTGATTAATCTTTTCATTAGTATCTTTCTTAGAATTAACAACAACTGAATCAGTACTTAAAACACCTGTCATTACTTTGACAAATGAAATCTTTCCTACAAATGGGTCAACAATTGTTTTGAAAATTAAGGCAGACATAGATTCACTTTCATTAGTATCAAGCTTAATAACTTCATTTTTTGAATTAAGTGCATCAACGTGACCTTTTTCAGCATAACTAGGGAAATATTCAATGATTAAATCCATCAATCTTTCTATTCCTGTTTGTTTTATAGCTGATCCACAATAAACTGGTCTAATCTCTCCGTTTCTTACACCAATTCTTAATCCTTTTGCAAGTTCATTCTCAGTGAAAGCTTCTCCACTAAAGAATTTTTCCATTAAATCATCATCTGTCATTGCAATCGCTTCAGATATTTGTAAGTAGTATTCTTCAACAATTTCTTTTAAATCTTCAGGAACTTCTTGTGGAGTTTCTTTATTATCATAGTACCAAGCTTTATTTCTTAATATATTTACAGAACCAATAACACCTTTATCTGACATAATTGGAACTTCAAAAGGAATTACTGATTTTCCAAAACTCTCTCTTAATTGATCTAATGTTTTTTCAAATGATGCATGTTCTTCATCAATTTTATTTATAAAGAAAATAGTAGGAAGCTTCCTTTTCACAACTTCTTTCCACGCTTTTTCAGTACCAGCTTCAACACCATCTTTAGCACTAACAACAATCAATGCGTTATCTCCTACAGCTAGACCCGCTTGCATTTCTCCTTCGTAATCTAAATAACCTGGTGTGTCTACAAAATTAATCTTACAATTTTTCCACTCAATAGGTGCAGTTGCAAGATAACAAGACTGTCCTTTTCGTATTTCTTCACTATCATAATCTATTGTACTAGTTCCAGCAGCTGTATTTCCCATACGATCAGTAACTTTTGTAAAATAAAGTGCTGCATCTACTACACTTGTTTTTCCAGAACCGTTATGTCCAAGCATAACAATATTTCTTACTTCATTTGCTAAATAATCTCTCATTTGTACACCTACTTAAGCAAGTCCTTTAAGTCTTCAAAGTTTTCTTTTCTGACATAATGGATTGCTTTATTCCCTTCATTATCAAGTACTTCTTTATCTGCATTATGCTCTAATAAGTATTCAATTAATTTTGGATACCCGCTATAAGCAGCACGCATCAAAGCTGTACAACCTCGATTATCTTGAGCATTAATATTTGCACCATTTTCTATAAGTAATAGTATTATATCTTTTTTATATGCATTCACTGCTTCCATAAGGCTTGTTCTACCTTCGGAGTCAGCTGTATTTACATTTGCACCTTGCTCTATTAAATATTTAACAACTTCACTTTCACCTAAAAATGCAGCACGCATTAAAGATGTTCTACCTTTATTATCATGAGCATTTACATTAGCTCCAGCTTCAACTAATAATTTAACTATAGTAAGATGTCCTTTTTTTGCAGGTCCCATAAGTGCAGTCTTATTGTACTTATCTCTTGCTCGAGTATCTGCACCATTATCAAGTAAAAACCTAACAATGTCTTCATACCCTCTTTTAGCACTACGCATAAGTGCAGTTCTACCATCACCATTAGCAATGTTTACATTTGCACCTTTTGATACAGTTGCACATACTTTTGCAAAATCACCATTTGCTGCTGCATCAAAGAACTCTAGATTTGTTTGATCCATAGTATATTCCTCCTTTATCAATCAAACGATTGTCAAAAAAGATGGATATATTCTATCCATCTTAAAAACTATTTCATAATTTACAAACCTTGTTGAAAACATCCACTCTTGTTTGACTAACCAAATTTTGTACAAGAAAAACATTTTCTAATACCCTGTCCATGATGTCTCAACTCCATTCATAATTTATATAACTATATTGTAAACGATTACAGGATTTATTCAAGTAAATTATTCATGCTTAACTATAGTTTTTGGGTGTGGAACACTAATATTATTTGAATCAAATTCTTTTAAAATACTTTGTCTTAAGTCAGAACACATTTCAAAACCACTTCCAAAATCTTTTGTATAAAATCTAGCTTTTAATTCTATTGAATATTCATTTAAGTTTGTGCAGTAGATATTTATCATAGGAGTCATATTTTTATCTTGTGTTAGACTCCTACCATCTATTAACAAAGGATGTGATAATATATTGTTTTTAATAATATCTTTTGCTTTATCTAAATCACTATCATAAGAAATATTAATTGTTAAAGAATTTCTATAACTTTCAATTTCAGTTTTTCTATTTTCTATAATAGCTGAATTCATAACACTATTTGGAACCATTATATTAGTATTTTCAGGTGTTCTAATAATAGTATGTCTAAAACCAATAGTTGTAACTGTTCCAGATAAATTTTTTTCTTTAATGATAATAACATCTCCAATTTTAAATGGTTGATATATAGCAAGAATTACTCCAGATACAAAATTCCCTAATGTTTCTTGAGCAGCTAAACCTACAACTACAGCAAGTATAGAAGAAGCACCTAATACTGCAGAACCAATCTTTTTTAGTGGTTTTATTTCAGAAAGTATTAAAAAAATAATTACTCCATATATAAGTGAATTAAGTACTTTAATATAAAAACTTGAATTAGATTTATTTTCTTCTGATATTATTTTTTTTAAAGATTTACTAATAAAACCCTTTAATAATACTCCTAAAACTATTAACCCAATACTATTAATAGCAAAACTTATTAAACCATCTACAAATATACTATCTCCATATGTAATTATTTCTTCTAAACTCATGATGACCTCTCATATCTTCCATATTAACATTTTATTAAAACCCATTTTTAAGTATCTTAATATATTCTTTATATTCTGGCATATAAAATTCTAACAAATTATAAAACTTTTTTGAATGATTTGGTTGGATTAAATGTGCATATTCATGTAATAATACATAATCTATACATCCAATAGGATAATGTATCAAAGTAGCATTTAAAGTTATTTTATTTTTTGTTGGTACACAAAATCCCCACCTGCTTTTTAACAACTTGATATTTATATCTGGAATAGTATCTATATTATTTTCTTTAAGCATAATATCCCATCTATTTCTTTTAATATCAATAAGTTTTAATAAATAATCAGTCGAATATTTATAAAACTCTTTTTTTAATACTTCAATTTTATTATCTTTTATAAAAAAAATAATATTATCTTCATTAACTTGAATAGAAGTTTTATTTGATTCATTTATTATGAGTCTTTTTCTTTTTCCTAAAAAGTATAAATACTCCTCATTAAATATATTAAAAATACTCTCTAACTTATTTTTTTGCTTTTCTATAGTATCCTCTATCCAATCAGCTTTTGAATGTATAAAACTTATTATGTCATTAATAGAATATCTATTACTACATGTCAGAATAAGTTCACCATCCAAACTAACCCTAAGATACATATGTTTTATCCTTTTTCTTGTTATAAGAACAGGATATTCTTTATCATTTATTTTAACTATCATATTACCTCTTTAAATAGAGGTTAATAATAACCTCTATTTCTATATGATTATATCACCAATATTATTTTTTATATTTTCTATTTTTAACAATTAATAAAGCTGTAGATATTAATACTAAAGTTTTAAATATATAAATAATATTTTTACTTGAAGTATTAACTATATTATACGTTATTTCATTTGGTTTATTATTAGATTTATTATCAATATTTAAATAATGTTCAATTACATTTGTTTTAGTATTTGGATTATTATTTTCTCCATATATAGCATAGTTTGTGATAATACCATTATTTTCTTTATTTACTTTTACACTAAATTTAACTTCAATCTCCTCATCCGGCTTTAAAATATCAATATTAAATATTACATTATTTTTATCTTTATCAAAATAACCACCATCAAATACTTCACTAAATATAGTTCCAAAAGGAATATCATCTATTATTACCACATTATTAGCATCAACTATTCCTTCATTTTTTATTTTAATAGTATATGTTATGGTATCATTTATTTTAACATTAGATTTATTTATAGGATTACTATCTTTAATCGCATTAAGAATTATCTTTGGGTTAATAATTAATTCAGTTAGTCTAGGGTCATTTTCTCCTACTTGTACGACTGCTTGATTAACAATATCTTTAATATCATCGTTTTTATACACTTTAACGCTAAATTCAACAAACCCTAGTGTATTTGGCTCAACATCTGAAATTATCCATTCTACTTGATTTAAATCGTAATTATATATTCCATTACTAGAAGCACTTTCACCAACATATGAGCTTCCATCAGGAATATTATCTGTTATCTTTATTGTAGTATTTTGATTTGTAGTATTAGAATAATTAATTCTATATGTTATAACATCATCAGTTCTTATAAAAGCACCATTTAAGTTATCATCTTCTATATCATTAATTTTCACAACTTTCTTAGATATACTTGGATATGATATTGCTGAATCAAACGTTTCTTGATTTACATTTGAAGAAACCGCCATTTTCACACCATTATGTATTACATCAAAATTTTGATGTCTTATTTTTTTATCTAAATCTTTCCAATCATATTCATAAGAAAATGTGTACGTTGAATTAGTTGATAAGTTTTCAGCCTTAATACCTATTGCTGTTATTTTTTTATCTAAAATTTCATTCATCAAGTCTTTTAAACTATCACTAGAAATAGTATAAAAATCATTCTTTTTTATCAGTTTAATATTAATTGAATTCCAAAAAGAATCTTCAAAATTATAAATATTTTTTTCATTAAAATTTATTTGTAGTAAAGTTTGTACTTTTTCACTTACTATACTTGGATTTTCTAGTGTGTAATAAAAAGTAAAATTTGGATTTATATTATCTTCTATATTTAGATCATATAAATTTGCATTTAATTTTAAATTATTTAAATAATAATCTTCTAAATCTATAGCAATATTATTTACACCATCATCATATGGTAATATATCTACCATAATACTATTTATACTTAAACTATTATCTGTAAGAAGTGCATCATTTGAAAATTTAATTTCAAATCCTATTGGATCATCTTTTTCTCTTATTTCACTTATAGCTTTTTTCTCTATTGTAGCGCCCCCTATCCTTATGGGAGTAATTCCAATACTATCTTTATTTATATTTAATATAAATTCTGATGAAATATAACTATCTGTTATTATTTTTTGTCCATAATCAACATTTTTATCAATTATAGCTGAATAATGTATTGTAGGTAATTTATAAGAAACAGGATAATCATAAAATGTCCATTTAATAACAGTATCCTGATTTTCATTTATGCTTTCCTCAATTGAATATCCTTTTGCACTATTAGTATCTTTAACTACTTCTTTCCAAGTTTTAGATTCATCAGCTTTTTTAGAATAGTCTTTTAAGACTATACCAGCTTTACCATTAGTAGTTGAATCCTGTACAACTATAGCATCATATACAATACCCCATTTCTCTTCTATATCAGTAGAAGTATTAATAGGATTTAATTCTTTTGGAATAATTTCAGTTATTACTATAGTATCTAAAGTGTCTAAACGTACTGGTGAACTTGTCCCAGATTCAATATTAAAAAATACTTCTTTTTGATTTAAGTCTAAATTAAAAACTTCTTTTTGATCTATATCGTTTAATTTTTGTGAAATATGTTTATTTATATAAGTGTTATACGGTTGAATATAAAATGATGCACCTACCAGTGATGCTGTATGAGTATAATTACCATTTCTATTACCTACCGCATTACTTTTTGATGGAGAAATTAAATCTCCATTTAAATCATATGTTGCTTTAATCATTCCTAGTTTAATATCTTTAAAATGTAAATACATATCAAGATCGTCTCCTAGAGAATTATACACATTTTCTCTTTTATATATATTTCCTTTAAAATCAACAGCTTCTAATTCTCCAATTATTAATCCAACACGATTTGGATCATTATTTTCATACATTTGATTTGTTTCTTTATTATATAAAGCATCAGCTTTAACTCTTAAAGCCGGATATTTTGCCGGTCCACTAAAATTAATTACATAATCTGGATTTTCAAAGACTGATTTAGATAAAAATCCAACTACTACATATCCATTATCTATTGCATCTTCAGGACTAATAAATAATTTATACCCATTTTCTAATCTTATATCATTTATGTGAGCATTAAACATTTCTTCTTCACTTATCCATCCAGCTTTATCATTTTTACCTATCCAATAAAAATCTTTTAAACTAGGCTGTTCATATGATCCTGGGCTAGAATATTCTTCTTTAGACATTAATACTTCAAACATATTTGTATCAAATTTTAATAGGCCCCAATATGTTTCAATATATTCTCTATTTGGGCTTTTATACATCATTGCAGATTGATTAATTTTAACAAGTTCTCCTGGATAAACTTTATAATCCGGAGGTAAGTTTCTATCTGCATCTTTTTTTATAAGGGAGTGTGTATCTTTTGTTGTTGGATTGATTATTGTCGGATTCATAATATTTACAGGTCCACCTGACATTCCTGGTCCTCCACCTTGTGGAATACCTCTTATATATGTATCTTTATTATCATTTGATAAAAAATCATTTACTACTTCATTACTTATTGATGTAGCCTGTAATGAATTAATCTCTAGAGAATAAACCTTTAATTCATTACTTTGTCCAGGATCTTCTAAAGAGAGTATATATGCTCCAAAAGGATATCTATCATCATTATAGTCTTGTCCATCATACTCATTATTTTTTGATGAGTTATGAGTTACTTTATTAAATAAACTATCAAATGAATAATCACTTATTTTTATGTTTAAAATATTCTCTGTCTGGCTAACTGAAATTTGTCCACCATTATATATTTTATTAAATAAAGTTTCTAATTGTAATCCAGAATTATCGTAAGGAAGATTTCTTATTATTATATTTTTATCAGTTAAATGATTATTTTGAACAAAATTTATTTTTTGATTAGAATCTGTTTTTATTTTAATGTTTATATCTTGATTAATATCTAAAATCTCTTGTCCTTTCATTCCCTTTCCTTCACTATTAGCAATCAATTCTAAAAGTAAACTAAAAACGGGATTTTGATTATAATCTCCTTCATATTCCAATCTAGCATTAACATTGGACATAGCGCTAACAAAAACACTCTCTCCTACTGTTTCCAAGCTAGAATTATTAACATACATACTAAAAATAGGTGAAGGTATCTCCGTATTATTAACAGCACCATTTACACTAACTACCCAATTAATACTACCTACCCTTGGACTAACAATTTGATTATTTATTTGTACAACACCATCTAAAATACTAGAGTCATTATTTATTGTGATACTTGCATTTTCAAGCCAGCCCATAGCATTTAAATCCCAACTTGCAACATTTTCAGATACAGGTAAAATAGCTTTAAATGTAAAACTTCCATTATAGACCGAGCTAGTTAAATCTTCTGAAATTGTACTATATGCAGTTCTATATACAATTTTGTCATAGCTTCTAACTATTTTGTTGGAATAGCCACTGTCATTTCCAGGATTATCATCTTCATCAAATCCAGGAGTTCCATCATAAATACCAGAAATTTCAAAATTATTTAGCACTGCATAAGAAGTTTCTTCTTCATTTATAAAAATAGAATTAAAAAGAGAAATACTTTGAAAAGGTGAATCTAAACCACTAACAATATAATTTATATCATCTTCATCAAGTCTACTATTTAACTCCATTTCAAAAAGTTCATTTATTTCAATTAATTGGTTATATTCTTCTATATCATTATATTCTATAGTATCATCAACTATGTTATTTATTATTTCTTCTGTTGAATTTTCTATTGATATTTGTTCTTCATTTAAATCAGTTTGTAATTCTTCACTCATTAATGAATCATCTTTAATTTCATCTAACATTATATTTTCTTCATTATCATTTTCTTCATTAATTTCATTGTCTATTTCTGTTTCAAAAATTTCAGTATTATTTATTGTAAGTTGTTCTGTTAGTGTTTCATCTTTTGTAGTATCAATGTTTTCTGCATATAGCAAAAATCCATAAAAAGATGAAAATACTATTGTAGTAATTAATACAATTCTTAATATTTTTTTTATTTTATATCTCATATTATCTCCTATTAGCGAAATAAATATATTCGCATATTAACTATTTAGAAATTAAATATATAATCCTAAATATTTATCTCGCCATATCAAAAGTGTTAAACGACTAATAACTAAATCATTACATATTTGAGTAGAGCTTCTGACACCCTGCAAATAATCTTCTACTGCTGTTATTTTTTCTTCTACTGTACATTTAAGTTTTCTTCCCATAAGAAAAGATCCCTCCTTTCGTATTTAACGCTTTATTTATTTGCGTTGTCTACTTTAGGGGAATCTTATCATAACGTGATATGTTTTTTTATTTAAGACCATTATTTTTAATTACGTTTTGATACCAGTAGAAACTATCTTTCTTATAACGTTTTAAATCTTTTAAATCAAAATCTTCTCTATTTACATATATAAATCCATAACGTTTTCTTAAACCTTGATGAGTACT
>JAAZCQ010000018.1 GCA_012513225.1 Erysipelotrichaceae bacterium | reverse complement strand
CGCGGCGTTGCTCCGTCAGACTTTCGTCCATTGCGGAAGATTCCCTACTGCTGCCTCCCGTAGGAGTTTGGGCCGTGTCTCAGTCCCAATGTGGCCGATCACCCTCTCAGGTCGGCTATGTATCATCGCCTTGGTGAGCAGTTACCTCACCAACTAGCTAATACACCATGAGCCCATCTATTTGTGTCTTTAACCTTTAATAATAGAAGGATGCCCTTCTATTACCTATCCGGTATTAGCATTCGTTTCCAAATGTTATCCCAGTCCATATAGGCAGGTTGCTCATGTGTTACTCACCCGTTCGCCACTAAGATTTTAATCATCTACTCCATGTAAACACTTTGTTTCAAAATAAAATCTTCGTTCGACTTGCATGTATTAGGCACGCCGCCAGCGTTTATCCTGAGCCAGGATCAAACTCTCCATTTGATTGACTCATTTTATCCACTGACTTCTTTGTCAGTTATTTATTTTTTAAAATTGACGTTGTTTGTTTAATTTCCTATTCAGTTTTCAGAGATCCTCACCCCAACGGGTGCCTAACTATAATATCAAACCCCCATATCAATGTCAACACTTTTTAACAACTTTTTAAAATATTTTTTATTTTATTGCTAAACCCTTTATTTATAAGCTTTTTTGACATTATTTTTTTAAAAATAAGTCTAATAAAAAGCATATTTTAATTTTTTTTAATTAATTTTTGATATAAATCATAATATTCTTCAATACATTTATCATTAAATGGATCTTCCATATTTTGAACTTTAAATAGTAATTCATTTAATTGTGATTCAATAATTCCCTTAAGGTCATTTGAATAATTCATTAGCCTTCCATGAAGTTCATATTCATCTTCATCTAAAATCTCATATTCTCCATTTGGATATAACTTAACATCCAAGTCATAATCTATATTTTTAATTGCCTCTCCATCATACAAACTAGGAGAAGCTATATTACAATAATAATATATCCCAGTTTTCCTAATCATAGTTATTACGTTAAACCATTTCTTGTAATAGAAGAAGCATATTGCAGGTTCCCTTGTATACCATCTTCTCCCATCCGATTCAATAACCCAAGTCTTATTTGTGACTACAACCACTTTATCATCTGTTGTTTCTATTACAAATCCTTTACTCCAAGTACGATGAAGGCTACCATCATGTTTATAAGATTGAATATAAACATGATCTAAAACATTTGGTTTCATGTTTGCCTCCTTATTTATATGTGCCATATTATTATAGCATTAAAAAAGCTTTCCACTAGGGAAAGCTACTATTTAATACCAATAAATTTAACCTTTCCCTTATTTAATATATTAATTAATAAAGGAACCACTATTATTGCTACAATCATAGTCGCAAAATTATACCAAAAATTGTATGTCAATGAAAACAACCAAGCTTGCTTACTGCCTGCAACACTCCCTTGTGGTGGCCAATAATAAACTCCTGATAAAACTGTGGAAACAAACCTAAGTGTACTTGCAACAACCACTCCAGTGTATATATTGGATATCTTTTTAATTCTTGGAAGTAATGGTGCAATACCTATTATACTTACAGGTAGTAAATAATCTAATATATACTGCATAGGATTTAAGTACCAATTATTTAAACCATATATAAATCCTACAAACCACCATCCTAAACCAACAACAACACCTTTTTTAAATCCCAAATGATAAGAAGCAATAAATACTGGAATAACCGCAATATTAATTGAACCTCCATTTGGCATTTGTAATATAGGAATAAACTGTCCTATATAATCAAGCACTATGGCTAATGCAATATACAAAGCCATATAAGTTAGATCTAAAACTTCATTTCTCTTCATAAAAAAACACCTCCAGTTTAGAAGGCGTAAGGATAATTGAACTCCCTACGCTAGAATTACCTAGATCAGGTGATAAGGGTTTTTCTCAACACAATAATGTACCCCTGTTCACAAAATTATTATATCATTAATATATATAAATGAAAGGTAAATAAATGAACATATTTATTAAACAATTAGAAAGTATTTTAGAAGAAAAAGATACCATTGCGGTTTTATCAAATTTAAGCGCATTTATATATCAAAATATAGAAAATATAAATTGGGCAGGATTTTATATATATAAGGATGAAGAATTGGTACTTGGACCTTTTCAAGGTAAAATAGCATGCACAAGAATAAAACCTGGTAAAGGAGTATGTGGTAGCTCATATATTAATAAAGAAACAATTATTGTAAAAGATGTTTCTAAATTTGAAGGACATATTGTTTGTGACATTAATAGTAAATCAGAAATTGTTGTTCCAATTATTTTAAACAATAATGTTTGGGGCATAATAGATGTTGACTCTTTTTTATTAAATAGATTTACTAATAAAGAAAAAAAGATGTTAGAAACTATTTCAAATTATCTATCATCTTACCTATATAAATCATAAACTCCTTTTGTTTCAAAATATCTAGTAGCCTCATCTACACCATCATTAACACTGAAGAACTTAACCTGGCAAGATCCTATCTTGCCTTTTGTCACTTTCCCCAAAGATTCAAGAGCTTTACCAGGATAAACAAATTCATCGCTATTTAAATCTAAATCTAAATACTTTCTCCAAACTCTATATCCATTTTGAATTAAAGCTGAACCTTGAACAACTAAAGGCCTGCAGTCTGTAGCATACTCAGCTAAGTGCATTGATGTACATCTATCATAATCAACACCTAACAATAAACAATAACCCTTTATTTCATAAAGCCTAGCAACCGGTGATTCACTAGATAATGGAAAATGTAATGATTGATGATTACATAACAAGTTTGCATATCTTCCTTTAGCAATAAAAGCTAAATAAGGATGACTAGATGTAATAACACCTTCTCTTCTTCTAAAGTTATCAACCAAAGCACCCATTTTATATGCTTCACTTTCTAATTTATTAAAAGGAGGAATTGCATCTCTTATCTTATCAATTAATTCAACCTCAACAGGAGGATACACCCAACTGCTAGGTTCTGTATTCCAGCCTAAATGTAATGGCATTAATAAAGTTCCGTTTTCACCAAGAACTTCTAATAAAGCATCTACTACACTTTGAGCACCTCCAACAACAAATCCAAAAGAAGATAAAGATCCGTGCACTTCTAAAGTCATTCCTGGAAGAACACCTACATCAAGTAACCCCTGAATGATTTCACTTTTTGTCAAAGCTGATTTAATTGTTGTGCTTCTATTCATTTAAACTCCTATTTTCTGTGAGCTAATCTGCTGGCAGCAGCTGCAGCTATAGCTCCTACTATATCATCTAAAAATGTATTACACTGCTTTTTATCATTATTTAACTCTCCTATAATACCAGGTTTTGTCTTGTCAATATACCCAAAATTAGTAAGCGCAATTGATCCATACAAATTACATATACCATAGGCTAACACTTCATCAACTCCATATAAAGAATAATCTTCAAGAATCTTCTCCTCAATTGACTTAGAATAAAACTTTTTTTCCTCACATGCCATATCTATATTAATACCTGTAATAATCGCATGTTGAACTTCTCTTTTTCTTATTGTAGATTCCACTGCTTCTTCACATTGTTCAATAGTCAAATCATCATAATATGGCTTTTGAAGCAACAATACACATTCAGCAATATCATACAAACTTACATTTCTATTTTTTAATAATTCTATACATTCATGATATAGACTACTCATTTTTTTACCTTACAGTATTCTTTAGCAATTTCACTTCCTAGCTTAGCATTGTTAAACACTAATTGTATATTTGAATCTAAACTATCTCCCTTAGTAATTTCTTTAACTTTAGCTAATAAATATGGAGTAGACTCTTTACCATGCACACCTTCTTCATTCATTAATTTTAGGGATTCTTCAATTGCTTCATTAATTACATTAGAATCCATAGAATATTCTTCCGGAATTGGGTTAGTTACTAAAACTCCCCCATTTAACCCCAATTCTCTTTTAACTTTTATTACTCGTGCAATTTCTAAAGGTGTATCGACTTCATAATCTACATTAAAATTAGAACTTCTTGTATAAAAAGCAGGAAGTTTTTTTGTTTTATAACCTAGCACTGGCACTCCAAATGTTTCTAGATACTCTAATGTTAAACCTAAATCAAGTATTGCTTTAGCACCTGCACAAACAACTGTAACATTAGTATTTGCTAGTTCTTGAAGATCAGCAGAAATGTCAAATGTCATTTGAGCATTTCTATGTACTCCCCCTATTCCACCAGTTACAAAAACTTCTATTCCAGCCATATTAGCAAGAATCATTGTAGTCGCAACAGTTGTTGCTCCCCACATCTTTCTAGCCATTATCATAGGCAAATCTCTTCTAGAAACTTTTTCAATATTACCTCTGCTTCCAAAAGATTCAATCTCATCAGCACTCATACCAATTATTCCAACACCATCTATAATTCCTATTGTTGCAGGAACACAACCAGCATTCCTTATGATTTGTTCTACTTCTAATGCTGTCTTAACATTTTGAGGATAAGGCATCCCATGAGAAATAATTGTAGACTCTAAGGCAACTACCGGTTCATTATTTTCTAAAGCTTTTTTAACTTCCTCATTTACTCTTATATACATAGACTCTCCTCTTTAATATTTAAATTATTTAACTCTTCATAAATAATACTATCACATAACATTTGATTTACTGTATCTAAAGACTTCACTGTACATACAGCACTACCTATTGCGTACTTTGCACTATTTATTATATCTTCATTATTAATTCTACTTTTAACATATGCGCTTAAAAAAGCATCTCCACCACCTGTTGCATTAACCACTTCAACATAATCATGATACAACCAATATCTTTCCATATTATTAGCTGCTATCACTCCTTCACTCCCTAGAGTGATAACTAACTCTTTCACACCTTTTTTTAAGAAATAATCTATACAACTATTTGCAGTTTCAATATCATTAATATATATACCCGATATGCTTTCCGCTTCATATTTATTAGGCTTAAATATATCTATATAATTTAAAACCTCTTTAATCTTATGAGACTTTCTAGCACTAATAGGATCTACTACTATTAGCCCTTTAGAGTTGTAGCATATATGTTTAATAATATTTTCATTCAAATTAGTATCTAAAACAACAGTATCTTTGTTATCTATATTCTTAATCATTTTGTCAATAGTTTCAATATCTAACTCATCTAAAATATCCATATCACTCATTCCTAAATACATATCTTTTTTTTCATCTAAAATAGCTAAATAAATCGATGAATTATAATTTGAAACTACCTTTGAGTAACATATATTAATTCCCTTTTTCTCTAAATCTTCAATCATCATTTTCCCAAAGCTATCATTTGAAAAAATACTACAAAAATAAATATCTTCTTTTAATAGTGCTAAGTTTTCAGAAATATTCCTACCTACTCCTCCAAAAGACAAAGATATCTTACCTGGATTTGAATCATGAACCAATAAAGGTTTAAGGCTACTTCCTATTATATCTATATTTGCACCACCTATTATATATACTTTATTCATCAGGTTTCCTATCATTTTTCTCAAATCTAAAATAATTTTTTGAAACAAGCATTGACGCTAATGCATTACAAGATAAAGACATCCCTATATCAGTATCCTTTAAGTAAGAAACCTCCTCTTTTTTATTTAGCCTAGTACAAATTTCAGATAAAGACTTTTCTAATGCATCCGCAAATCTATTATATGCTTCTTCTTCAGTATGAAGACTTGTTTCATATTCAATTCCAAATTTCACATCATTTATATTCATAATTTGTTTCAATGCACTTACAACTATAAAATACGCTAAATGTACTCTACTATATTGTTTTTTCTTATTTGGTTTTGGAACAACATTTAATTTAACATAATTATTAATAATGGAAGGAGTTATAAGAGTATCAGTCTTTATATTTAATGGCGATAAATATCTTTCTACTAAAGTAATAATTTGGTCTTTATATAAATCGACATCAGGCAACTCATCCCATCTTGGCAAATGAAAATCTATCATTTCATCTGTCCATTTTTCAAATTCTTTATTCATTTTAATTCCTCTCATATAATATTAACACTTACAAATATTAATTATAATATAAACAAACTATTAAATATAATTTAACAAGAAACATCTTAAAGGTAAAGCTTATAAAAAACTAATTAAATAAAAAAGCAAGAAATCAAACATTTAATTCTTGCTTTTACTTTTATCTATATTCAATTACAAATTCTTCAATTCTATCTATAGCTTTTTTCAATTGGCTCTTTGGACATCCAACGTTTAGTCTTTCATACGATTGAAATTCTTCTCCAAAATTATTTCCAGGAGTCATAAAGACTTTTGCTTCATCTAAGAGCTTTTGGTGCAATGATTCTTTATCAACATTCACCCCACTCATATCTAGCCAAAGTAAGTAAGTACCTTCAGGCTTAACCGTTTTAATTTCAGGTATATTCTCAAATCTTTCTAGTGCATAATCTATATTTTTTTCTATATACTCTATTGTTGCATCCATCCAATCTGTACACTCAGTATAAACTGCTTTTAATGCTTCAATAGCAAATGTGTTGATTTCCCCAATTCCAAACAATCCAAAAACTTGATTAAGTTTTTTTCTTAGTTCTTCATTCTTTATAAATACAAAACTTATTTTTAATCCTGCCAAATTAAATGATTTAGTAATACTAGTAAGTGCTACAGTATTATTTTTCGTATATTCATTTATATTAATAATTGGAATAAATTTTTTATTAAAATCAAAATCACAATGTATTTCATCACTAATAATTAACATTTCATGTTTTTCAGCAAACTCAGCAATTTTTATTAGTTCTTCTTTAGAAAATATTTTCCCTGTAGGATTATGAGGATTACATAGAATTAAAACTTTACAATCCTCAACTATTTCTTCCATCTCTTCAAAATCAATAACATATTTATCACCTTCAAGTTTTAAATATGTATATATTGGTATTCTACTACTATTTAATGTTACTTTTGTAAAAGGTCCATATGTAGGAAGCATAATCATTATCTTATCATTCTCTTTTGTAAAAGCTTGAATTAAAGCGCTTATTGAAAAAACAACACCAGTACTAAATGAAATATCCTTTATTTCAATTCCATAATTAAATCTATTATTAAAATAATCCATTACAAGTTTTCTGTGGGTATCATTTAATGATGCATACCCAAAAATAGGTGTTTCTAACCTTTCTTTAATTTTATCTATAATAGGACTAGCTACAGCTAAATCCATATCAGCAACCCACATTGGAACTATATCATCTTCATACATATTAGATAAACGATTCCATTTAATATCATCAGTTTTACTACGATCTATTATTTTATCAAAATTATATTCCATTTTTTCACCCCACTATATTACTATATCACTAGCATCACTCTTAAACTATATTAAAATAAAAAGAAGCATTACGCTTCTTCAATACTGTTCAAAAAATATTTAATATTATTAATAGACTCATCTAATTTAATAATATTCAAGTCTTTACTATTAATTAAAATGTATCCATTCATTAATGCTTGTTTTAACCCAAAGCTTAAACTTTCTTCGTATTTAGATAAATCTAAATTGTTTGTAGACATAATTAATTTTCTTAAAGTTGTTACTCTAGACATAATTTCATCTTCTTCAGTTATTTCATCAAATAAATCTCTTAATTTCCAATTTTTATTATATTCAGTTTTCATAGCTTTAACGCCACTAAACTTTAAATCATTATCTTTAAATGCTTTATTTAGAATAGATAAATAATCTTTATCCACACCTTCCATAATCATATATGATCTCTTATAAACACTACAGTCACCCAAACTATCTTCTTTTTCAAAAATATCTTGAACAGTAACATCTAAATAAGTATCATCAATACGCTTAAATATCACGTCTTTCAATTCTTCTATTTCTTTATATTTATCAACTATTTCTTTATCAATATTATATAAAACTATTGTTTTCATTGTATTTCATTTACCTCTACTAACTTTCCTATTATAAGCCATCTTGAATCATCTTCGTTTCTTATACAAGTCTGTAAACTCACTAATTTATCATCAATATTTATTTCTTCATTTGTATCAAACAATTTATGTGTATCAATATATTTAATAAATTGTAAAAATTCTTCATCGGTTTGATCTCCTATTTGATATAAAGGCTCATCAGTTAAACTATATTTTATCACCGCACCAATTACATACTTTCTAACTTCTCTATCTAAGTATAAAGAAAAATACTTATTAGCTTCATAGCTGTTTTTATCTTTTAGTGTAGAAAGAGGTGTAAACATTATATCAGCATTATTGTATACATAATGACCATAAAGTGTTATATTTCTACCATTTAAATCTTGTGAATAATCTTGAAATATTGATCCATGACTACTATATTCTTTATCAAAATTTCTTCTTAAATAAAAGTCATTATCTTTAGCTTGTACAAAAGGTAAATCAATCAATCCACTTTCAAAAACAATCCAGCCTTTAAAATCATTGTTCATAACTTTTAAACTGTTAAACTTTTCACTATAAGATTCAACATCTTCACTTGCATCATCATTTTTAATGTTAGGTAGTTTATATTCATTCTGTATTTTTATTGTTTTACTTTCATCCATTTTTATTTTAATAATCTTATATCCACTGTAACCTATTATAGCTAATAACAGTATAGATATAACATTTGTAACCCATGGCTTTAAGGTTTTTTTTGTTTTCATATTAACTCCTTTTAAACGCTAATTACTTATATAATCCATACACCTTATTTAATGGTTGAATAAATATTATTCCATTACCAGGTTCTTCTATATTAAACTCTTCTTGAATTTTATTAACTATTGCATCTGTTTGTGATTCCTCACTAATAATCATAACAATTTCTTTTTCAGGTTCAATTTCAATTGAAAAAAGTTTAGAAGTTTCATGAATTCCTGATCCTCTAGCGTTAATTATTGTTCCACCCCTAGATCCAGCGTGTTCTGCAGCTTCTACTACTGCTTCTGCATTTCCTTTTTCAACTATTATAACGATGTTATTGTACACTAATTCATCATCCTCTCTAACTATTTGATCTTGACATGCTTCACATGATTTTGTCCCAACAACTTTTAAAACTGTAGATGTAAATGCAATACCATGATTAGGTCTATCAAACTTAAACTTATCATTTAATGCTTTTATTGTTGTTTCTGCAACATCACTTGGTGCAACAATAAAAACAATTTCTTTTCTAATATCACATAGACCAATATAATTTAGAATTTTATCAGAGACAGTACCTTTAGCCATAGTAATGGTTGCGCCAAGAATACCATGTTTTCTTGCTTCTTTAACAACCTTTGTTGCCATACCAGTATTAATGATGACATTAATAAGTTCAATACTTGAATGCTTCATTATTTCACCGCCTTTTTAGATTTAATTTTATATAAAAGTCCTAAAATTTGTAGAGCAATAATGGGTGTCATTGCAACAACTGCTATAACTCCAAAACCATCAATTAAAACATCTGCAGTACTTGTTGCAGAAGCAACACCCTGTGTATAAGATAATATAAATGTTGCAGTCATAGGTCCAGAAGCAACCCCTCCTGAATCAAATGCAATACCAACAAATAGATTTGGAACCATATAAGATAGGATAATTGAAAGTAAAAATCCCGGTAATAAATAATGCCACAATCTAATTTCTGGTATTAATATTCTAATTACTGATAAAGCAACCGCAGCTCCAACACCAATACATAATGCTACAAAAACCATTGTTTTATTAACATAACCGCTTGTAACATCTTCAATTTGTTGTGTTAAAACGTGTACTGCAGGTTCAGCAAGAATTGTAACCAAACCAAGTGCAAAAGCAACTATAATTACAAAAAATTTATTACTAATATTACCTAAAGCATAACCCACAAAATAACCAACTTCCATAAAACCAGCATGTACGCCTACTAAAAATAAAACTAAGCCAACAAATGTAAAAGACATTCCAAATAGAATTCTTCTTACAGTTGATTTTCTTGCTTTTAGTACATATCTTTGGAAAATTAAAAATATTGCAATTATTGGTAATAAAGCGATTGAAACTTCACCAACTATAATCGGAAATTCATGTATAAAAGGCATTATAATAGAATCCCCTATTTCAAAAACATCAACGCCTCCACCAGTTAATTCTCCAGTTTTAGATAGTGCCGACATTAGCAATACCCCTAAAATAGCGCCTGATGATGTAATTCCAACCAACCCAAAACTATCTTCTTCTGATGCTTTACTATCCTTTTTAAGTCTAGAGACACCTGTTGCTATGGCAAGCATAAAAGGAACTGTAAGTGCACCAGTTGTTGCCCCAGATGAGTCAAAACCAATAGCTAAATAAGCTTCAGGTGAAATTAAAGAAAGAAGGAGTATTATTCCATATGAAATTGTAAACACTATATTTAATTTTACACTTTTAACAATTCTAATAAGCCCTAAAGACATCATAAGTGCAAGCCCAAGAGAAACAACAATGACAAGTGTATTTTTCGCTAATGCACCATTTGTTACACTTGCAACTTGATCAGCAAGTATATGTATATCAGGTTCTGCAACAGATATTACAAATCCTAAAAAAAATCCAACAATTGCAATAATCCAAATTCTATTTGACTTTGCAAGTTTTTCTCCCATTAAGTTGCCTATTGGCGTTATACCAACATCTACACCTAACAAAAATATTGCAAGGCCAAGTATTACCAGTGTGGATCCAACAAGAAACCTACTCATTAACAAGCCAGGAATATCAACAAGTGTAAATCCTAAAAATATAACAATTATTACTATTGGAACAACTGATAGTAAAACTTCTTTAAACTTCTCTTTTAATATACTCAAATAACACCAAAACCTTTCTATATAAATATTTATTTAACTTTTTCTATATAAAATTTTAACATGTAAACTAAATCATACAATAAAAATAACATATTTTATATGCTGCTTCAAAGTTTTTACACCTATTTTAAGAAATGTTCAATAAACTTTTAATATTTGGTATAATGTTTAAGTATTTAGAAAATGAGATATTTATGAATTTGTTAGAAAATAAAAAAATAAGATATATACTTTTTACATTATTGATATTTTTAGGATTTGGCTTAGCAATAATATCTTGTAGGTATCATGCAGATAAGTTTTTAATTGATGATATGCTATCTTTTTCTTTATCCAATACTCCTGGTGGATGGGTATCATATGATAATTTTGGATGGGTTGATACAACTCAATTTTCAAGATTTGCAGTACTAGAAAATAAATTTGATTTTACAAATGTATGGGCAAATCAAGCAGCTGATTGTCATCCTCCATTATTTTATTTAATAATACACATAATATCATCATTTTTTAGCCCTAATTTATCTTATTGGTATGGATATATACCCAATATAATTTATTATTTACTCACATCAATAATGATTTATAAGCTGTCATACAAAATTACGAAAAGTTATGACTCTTCCTTTTTAATTATGTTTCTATACATTATTAATCCTGTAGTTTTATATTATGTAGCTTTTATTAGAATGTATACACTAGTAAATTTATTCGCAATAATTTTTGCATATATTGCAATAGACTTTTTTGATATAGAAAAAATTACAAAGAAAACTTATATTAGTCTAAGTATAGTAACAACATTAGGATGTTTAACACATTATTATTCGTATGTTATTTACTTTTTTATATGTTTAGTTATCGGACTTTTCTTATTATTCAAAAAACATTATAAACAATTAATATATTTTTGTGTTTCTGTTCTTTCAGGGATAATAATAGCACTATTAATATTTCCAGCTGCTATAAATCACTGGCTAAATAATCAACACAGTGTAAATGCAATAACTAATCTACAAGAATCTGGTAATACATTAAATAGATATATTTCTTACTTAAATACTAATCCTTTAAATTATTTGATTCTTATAATTGTTTTATTAATTATTGTTTTCTCTGTAATAAACAAGCATAAAAATTTATCTATATCTCAATACACTTTAATTTTTACATTCTTTGCTTACTTTTTATTAGTAGGAAAAACTAGTAGTTTTGTTACTCACAGATACATGGTTCCAATTGATTCTATAATGTTTGTTGGACTTCTGACATCCTTATTTACTGTAGTAAAACCATATAAAAATAATTATATTAATAAAATAATACTTAGTATATTTATTATTTCAGTTACTGGTCTTCCTACTATTTACATAAAGGATTATAAAAATCCTATATCTTATGCAAAAGCACATTATGGTGACTTATTAATTGTATATAATGATTCTAACTGGGATGCAAACTATACAAATGTTAATGCATTTGAATTTAGAGAATATGAAAATATGTATATTATGAATGATTCATATGAAGCAAGATTAGAAAAAGCTGATTTCTTTCTATATGAAGATGCAATAGTATATGTAGCTTATGATATGGACCTAGAACTTGTTAAAATGTGGCTATTTGGTTCTAGTAGGTTTACAAATTTAGAACCTACAGATATAAATACAGCAATATACGCTGTTTACTATGCATATTAGAGGTAATTATGATTGCAATTATATTTATTGTGGCTTTCATTATAATATCTTCATTTATAACTGGAAGACTCATAAGTCAATTATTTTTTAAAAGTAATAATCACAACACATTTTTAGGTGTTGGATTTTTTGCGTTTCTAGGCATTCTTCAACCTATAATTTATGTATTTTCATTATTTGGATTACCTACTAAATTTATGCTCATATCATTATTAATTGTCCCTTTAATAATATTGTTTTTATGTTTTTATCTAAAAGTAAATCTATATCCTTCTAAAAACGATATGATTGCATCATTAATCGGCTTATTAATAATTATTATTGGACTAATCAGAATACAAACATATACCTTAGGAGAAACTTATTTAGACTCTACATTTTATTTATCAATGGTAAATGAAAACTCTATAAAAACTGTATATGGAAGAATGGATTTTTATAGTGGTATTGTTCAAGAAGTAGATTTCACATATGATTTTGCATCATTTTATGCATTATTTTCCATGCTATTAAAACTTGTAAGAAATTTAAATATTTCTGAATCTTTACAAACTCCTATTTACTTTTATTCTTCAACAATCGTTTATTTATATTTTTTTGGAATTACTATATACACAATTTCAAAAAGATTTTTAGATGAGTATATATATAAAATTTTATTTATAATAATTTCATCATTTTTGTTTTTTAAATATTATAATTATGCTCTAGCTTTTATTGGAAACTCATATAGAACAATTTCCGTTTCTTATATATTGATGTTTATCTATGATTTTTTTGAAAATAATGAAAATAAAATATTATTTCTAGTTGGACTTTTATGTTCCGGTTTAATTGCAGTAAGTTCTTCTGGTGGATTTATGAGTCTATTTATTCTTACATCATTGATAATTTATCTAATATTTAAAAACTATGAAAGAAAAACTATTACTACATCTTTATATGCTTTAATACCCACATTATTATTTTTAAATATTGTTATATTAAATATAAATAAATTAATAGGTATATTATTATTTATTTTTATAATTATTTATTACTTTTTTAATAGATTTATACCTGAAAGATATATTAACAATTGGTATTTGTTACATAAAACAATAGTTATATCACTAGTTATTATAATGATAGTTTCATCTTACTTTATACAAAAGAATAGTATCTATCCATACTCTTTTTTCTTTAATGATCATAGTGCTTATGATATGGTTCATGATTACTTTTCCATTTATCATAAAAACGTATTTTATCCAACATTGGTTGTTTGGGCTTTTCTATTTTTATACTTTTTTACAAAACAAAGACAAAAAGATTTTAAAATATTCTTAATTATAATTATTGTTTTATTTTTAAACCCTTTTGTTACACCTTTTATTATTAAGTTTTTAACCAACTTTGTGTTTTATAGAGCCTTTGAAATTATATTTAATCTAACCACAGTAGCAATTTTTATTAGTGCTTTAAATAATCTAAATAATAAAACTATAAAATATTTGTTATGTATTATTTCAATCTTAATAGTTATACCATTTAGTTACAAACAATTTACTAACACTTATGCTAATTCAATGATTCCTAGTGAAGATTATAATTCATACTATAGAATTACTAATGTAGAGGTAGATTTATATTTAAATGTACAAGAACTTTTAAAAAATGAAAATGATAGAGTTAAAGTACTTAGTCAAATACCAAGTACTAAGGCATACATAAATAATATTGAACTTTTATACAGTGTTTTTGATACAAGAACTTCTGATCATTATGCAGATATTAAGCAAGATGCTCCAAATGAATTAATTAATATATTTTTCTTAAGGGAATATATTGGACAAGAAATTTATTCAACACCTCCAAAATATGAGCTTATGAACAATTTATTACTAGAATACGATGTAGAATATTTGATTATGAGTAAAGACCAAATGATTGAAAACGAAGAAGGTAATTTTATGCCACTATATTTAAACATAAGAGCTATTGCAGATGTTATATATGAAAATGATAAATATGTATTTATGAAAATCAGATACTAAAAAATTATGAATTGAGGTAAATTTTGAAAAAACTAAGTTATGATATTTTTAAAAATTGTGAACTTATAAGTATTTTTCTTACTTGTTTTTTCGCAATTATTATTATTACTTTTATTTTTACAAGAATAAAAATAAAAACACCTAAAATAACAGAAAAAAAAGATAATCCTTTTTATAAAAGTAGTAAACTTTTTAATAAACTAAATAAAAAAGATTATTATATTATCACTGTTATAACTATTTTATATTCAATTATATCTTTATGGAATTTAGGAACATCCATATTTCCAACTACAACATGGCAGCCTACAAAAGAAAATCAAACAATAATATTTAAAATAAAAAGTACTAATACAAGCTTTGATAGTATATATACTATCTATGGAGCAGGCGATAATAACTCAAACCCTAAGTCTTTACAATTAGGCACGAAAAATATAAAAATCTATGGGTCAAATGATTTAGATTTCTGGGAAGTTATTACAGATTTAGATAATGGTAGTATTTATCAATACAACATAAAATATGGATCATTTGATTATAAATATATAAAAATAGAATCAATAGATTTAAATAACACTTTAACAGAAATCGCATTAAAAGAAGAAGGTATAGATAACTTTCTAGAATTAGAAATATATGAAGATTCTCAAAGTAATACAAAATATCCAGCAAATTTATTAATTGATGAACAAGATAAAATTCCATTTACACCAACTTATTATGATGAAGGATATTTTGATGAGATATATCATCCTAGAAATGCTTGGGAAATTGCCAATAGTCAATTAATGTATACATCTGTTCACCCTTTACTTGGTACCTCTATTATGGCTCTATCAATAAAAATATTTGGTTTTTCTCCTTTAGCATATAGATTACCAGGAGCTATATTTGGAATTTTAATGATTCCTCTATTTTATTTAATACTTAAGTTAGTATTTAATTCCACATATTTAAGCAGTATTGGGACATTACTGTTTAGTGCTGATTTTATGCATTTAACAACTTCTAGAATTGCAACATTAGAACCATATAGTGTATTTTTCATTCTTTTAATGATTTACTTTATGCTTAAATATTTTTATACAAGTTTTTTTGATACTAGTTTAAAAACACAGTTTATTTATCTTGCTTTATCTGGAGTTACTATGGGTATAGCATGGAGTGTTAAATGGACTGCATTATATTCTTCTATAGGACTTGCCATACTATTCTTTACAAATTTAATTCTTAGATATAAAGAACTTAAAAAAATGAAATTCTATTTAAAATATAATAGTGATTCTGTAATAGAAGAAAAAGTTGAAAATTTTAATAAAAATATAATATATACAATATTATGGTGTATCTTATTTTTTGTTATAATTCCTACTTTGATTTATGTATTTTCTTATAGTTGGACAAAATTATATAGAAATGAGCCTTTTAGTATATCTACAGTAATAAAACAAAATCTTTATATGTTTAATTATCATAAGAATCTACAAGCAACTCATCCATATCAAAGTAACTGGTACCATTGGTTATTAAATATTAGGCCTATTTGGTACTATAGCGGAACAACTAGTGAAGGTTATAGAAGTACTATATCTAATTTTTCTAATCCAATAATATCTTGGACTGGCTTACCTTCATTAATATTCACTATTTATTATATGTTTAAAAAGAAAAATACAACTGCTTTTATTATAAGTGTTTTGTTTCTTTCTGCTTTTTTACCATGGGTAAGTATAGGAAGATGTTTATTTTCCTATCATTTTTATCCATCTACTCCTTTTTTAATAATGGCAATTGTATTTGTAATAGATTACATAATAAAAAAATATAAAATCAATAAGAAATATATTAATATTTATATTGGATTTACTCTATTTATATTTATAATCTTTATGCCTGTTATAACTGGATTTGGTACAAGTGCTACTTATTTTAATACATTTTTAAAATGGTTACCTTCATGGTATTTTGGTAGTTAAAATGAAGAATAAAAATTATCTAATCACTTTTATTATATGTTTGATAATTACAAGTTTTTTTCTTTTTCCTTATATAATTAATAATAAACTACCTTTAGAGCATGATACATTATTTCATTTAAGTAGAATTGAAGGTTATGCAAATGCTTTAAAACATTACGATTTTATACCTAGAATATATCCTTTAAAAAATGATGGTTTTGGTTATGCAAGTCCATTATTTTACTGCGATATATTTTTATTATTTCCTTCATTAATGTATAATCTAGGATTTTCTTTAACAACAAGTTATAAATTTTTAATATTTTTCTCAACATTATTTTCTTGTTATAGTATGTATTTATTAGTACATACTATAACAAGAAATAAATACTCAGCAATAATTTCAACTATTGCCTATACATTTAGTAATTATCATATAAGTGATGTTTATGTTAGAAGCTCTTTAGGAGAAATTCTTGCATTGATTTTTTTCCCTTTAGTTTTATTAGGTATTTATGAGTTATTTTATACTAATAAACCAAAATATATATATCTAATTATAGGATTTTCTGGATTACTTTTATCTCATAACATTTCATTTTTACTTGGGGT
>JAAZCQ010000045.1 GCA_012513225.1 Erysipelotrichaceae bacterium | reverse complement strand
ATTTGACAGCAAGTATTTCGTTTTATGGTAATTCATACAGAGTCAAGTGGAATTGATACCCTATTTGGGAGGTGAATTAATGAAAAATAGAAAAGGTATAACAGTATTAGAATTAATTTTAACCTTGTCACTTATTAGTATCATAATAATGATCGGATTTAATTTCTTATATTTTGGTAACAAAGCACAAAGTATGGTCATCGAAGAAACAGAACGTCAAGCACGAACTAGATTGATATCAGAATATTTTAATAATATAGCTAGGTATTCTACTAAAGCACATACTATACCAAAATCAAGTTTTCAATACTCAGAAAATGGAGTAAGGGATCCTTATACCAGTTATATAGGTATTACCAAAGATGGACATGTTGTTATTGATGAACCAGGAGAAAATGAAGGAGACCCAAGGAGAATACAATATTTAGCGAAGAAGCAGGAAGGCATAGACTACGAAATTAGAATTGAAAAGGTTAAAGGAAGTGATGGAAAAGTACTTGAGAATGTTATTAGATTCTCTATTTATGGAATTAAAAATGGAAAAATAGTGGATGAAATTGTATCAAATGTTGAAATCATGAATTCTATGCAGGTTGAGTATTTAGGAACTGAATCAGATCCTGCAGTAGCATTAGCTTTCACTAAAGTTGACCCAGAAAATCCTCAATGGATAGTAGTAGCACCTGAAGCTTATGTTACTTTAGTATTAGACAAATCAGGAAGTATGAGTAGTAATTTAGAAAGGGGAAAAACAAGACTAGCTGTATTAAAGGAAAAAAGTATTACTATGATAAATAGATTAGCTGCATTAGAATTCAATATTTATGTTTCTGTTGTTCCATTTTCCAATGATGCCAATAATCCAACAGATTTTTATAATGTTAATAACCCAACTGAAAAGCAACAACTAATAAACATTATAAATGGGTTAAGTGCAAATGGACAAACAAATACAGGAGATGGGATTAGAAGAGCATTCTATAAACTTAAAAATAAAGTAGAGCCAATAATCCAAAATGATCCTGACAAAAAAATTAGCTGCCATTTGATGTTATTAGTTGATGGCGAGACTAATATGAAAACTAGTCAAATAACAAGTATCAGTTATAGTTGGTGGGATATATTAAGAATGTTTCCTAATATCAGCACGACTTCAGCAATATATACTGACGCACCAGTGACAAACAATACAGTTGTTGGGGCTCTCATAACTGAAAGTCAGAATAATAACAATTATGTAATTGAACTTGGTAATGAAGTTAAAAAGTTTAAGTTTGATAACGGAGCTCAAATAATAAAACCTTTTGTTATTGGTTTTGTAACCCAAGGAACAAGTAATTTAGAGACTATTGGTAAAGCTATTAATGCAGTAAAGCATCCACAAAATAGTAACAAACCTTATCTTTTAGCTAAAGATGCTGATGACTTAGATTTTGCTTTTGAAAGATTTACAGAAGAAATTTCTGACAACTTATGGTATCTAATGAGACCCAAATTATGGCCAGATGAGTAGGTGATAAAATATGAAGAATAATGAAGGCTTTACACTTGTTGAAGTAATACTTTGTATAGCTTTGCTAGGCCTTATTTCTGTTACATTTATTCCTGCATTTTCAAACTATTTTAATTGGATGATATTTACAAAAAATAACATCACTAAATCTGCATTTGCTTCACAGGGAGAAATGGAAATTAACTTAAATGAGCTAGAGGATGCACTTAGAAAGGGTGAAGATTTACAGGAAAATGGTGAATATAAGTATGGTATTACAAAGAAGATAGATAATGTACAACTGTTTAAAGATGAGTTTAATGATGTTAACAGGCAGTATCCAAGTATTTATCAAATAGAATCTTCAAATGAAAGTGGACGAAAATTTATCGCCTGGGTAGGGGATAAGAGATTACCAGAATTACCTGTTCCTACTGTTGAAGCAAAATCTTTGAAGTTTTCACAAGGTAATATAGATTTATCATCAAAATTTGAATATGCTAGTTTAAGTAACTTAATATTAAAAGGATTTTCTGAAATGATTAGCAACCCTTCAAATAGTGCATATAGGCATAGATGTGACTGGTTTGTAAGTAAACCTGGATATATTGTACCAGAATTCAATATTGAAAGTGATCATGATACTGAGTTAGTTTTACCTAGATTTCCTGATGACTATATTTCATTACCAATATATAGTGAGGTTGGTACTACTATTACTGAATTTCATCATGTTTTAGAAAATGAAATTCTACAGAAATATTCAGGAAGACATATACTTTTTACTGTTACCCCTTATGCAAAGTCATTAAAGAAAGGATATACATCTGTATCATCGCCACTTTATATTTATGGTCCCAATTTTACAACTAATTTAGTAGTTCATTTGGATGCATCTACTTTAGATTTAAACGATTCTTTGTCAATAATTAATGGTGAATTTAGGGTAAAAAACTGGAAAAATAATAGTCCAACATCCAATATAAATGCAACACAAACTACACAAGCTAACATGCCAATTATAACACGTTTATCAAATGTGCCTAATCCAACCTTAGCCACTCCTTTTCAAATTGATGATGAAGGTAATATTAGTGTTTGGGGAAGAGCCTTAGGCAACTTAGATAGCAATATGTCGAATATGAAAATATCTAGTAGTTCCAATGATGGAATTGAACGTTCCTATATTTTAAGCCAAAACTTTAGTATGTTTATAGTGTTAAGAAAAGTTGATAGTCCATTATCCCCACAAATAGGCCAATCTATAATACAAGGTAGTAATGATAGTAATAAGTTGTGGTCATTGGATTGGGTAGGGGAACCGTCAAATCCTAGATTGGCTATTGTTACTGGATCAAACAAAGTAGAATTTATATCAACCATAAACTTAGGAGAGTGGTATTTAGTTCATGTAAATGTTCAATCAAACATATTATTAGAAGCTACAAGTTTGAAAAAAAATAGTGACCATAGTCTTATTGCTAGGGGAGCAAAATCACTTAGTAATAATACTGAAGTTATAGATATAAATTGGAATGGTGTCGAGATTGCGGAGATCTTAATTTATAATGGAAATATTAACATCGAAGATTTAAATAGTGTAAAAGAGTTTCTAAGTAGTAAATATAATCCAGAAATATAGAAATTTTGGAGGACTTT
>JAAZCQ010000005.1 GCA_012513225.1 Erysipelotrichaceae bacterium | reverse complement strand
CGACTTACTCGATCAATAATTTTTTTACGCTTTATTATAAGCTTATTTGTGATGCCCTAAATTAACATCCCCCTCCAAAAATTCTCAAGCCAATTCATCTAAATATATCAATTATTTCTTGACATCTTTATAGCTGGCTATAAACATCTTAATTATAACATAAGGCAAAATTGTTGACACTAATAATAATAATTGAGATATTTTAAATATGAGGTGAATATATGAAAAGAGTACTTGTTGTTATTGAGATGGATGAAAACCAACAAAATAAGTTAAAAACAGATTGTAAAAATGTTTATATTGAATATAAAAATAGAAAAGAAGTTACATTAGATTATTTAGAGACATTTGATGGTGTTGTTGGTAATTTAACTCCTAAATTATTAAATGAGTCAAAGAATGTTAAATGGGTTCACTTAGAGTCTGCAGGTGTTGAAAGATATTTGAATATTCCAGAGCATATATTGCTAACAAATTCAACTGGAGCATATGGTGAAGCAATTTCTGAATATATGATTGCAGGAGTATTTACAGTATTTAAAAAATTTGATAAATATATCAAAGCACAATCAAAACATAGTTGGGATTATTTAGGGATGGTAAAACAAGTAGCTAATTCTAAAGTGCTAGTTGTTGGTCTTGGAGATATTGGTACTGCATTTGCAAGGAAAATGAATGCATTGGGCTGTAAGGTTTCTGGAGTGAAAAGAAGTATAAGTAATAAACCAGATTTTATTGAGGAAATATATACTTTTGAAAATATGGCTGAAGTTATAGGTAAATTTGATATAGTTGCTTTATCACTACCATATACAAAAGAAACTAAAAAGATATTTGATTATAATATGATTAAAAAAATGAAGAAAGATGCACTGTTAATAAATGTAGGTAGGGGTAAAACAGTTGATACAGATGGTTTAATAAAAGCATTAGATGAAAATCATTTATTAGGTGCAGTGTTAGATGTTGTAGATCCTGAACCACTTCCTATAAATAGTAAATTATGGAACTATGATAATGTAGTTATTACTCCTCATGTTTCAGGAAATTATAGTATGGGTTATACACTTGAACAAGTACTTGAAATTGCTACAGAAAATATTAATAAATTTAATGAAAATACAGAGTTATTAAATCCAGTTGATAGAGCTCTTGGATATAAAGGTAAATAATATTTAAATATTTGAATATGCATATTTGGTGTGTTATATTATCTATGCATCAAATATATGGGGCTGTCATGGTTTCGACAAGTTTATGTTTGATTCAAACGGCAGTGGAGTGGTGACCTAATCACCAAAAATAAATAAACGGAAACAATAGATTAGCTTTTGCTGCTTAATATATCCTAGATTGGATTGCAGCCTCCTGTAAATATTTTGTCATTAGAATATTAACAGCGTACTTATAATGAATAAGGTGAAGCCTAGCTTGGTGGTGGATCACGAAAAACTTTACAAGCAAATTCGATTATTGTTGGCTCACTCCATTTAATCGTCTTATCGATAGTGAGATAAACTGTAGATGTTTGAATGTGGAACAACTCTTGGACACGGGTTCGACTCCCGTCAGCTCCACCAATATATCAATATAAGCCTTATCTAAAGGCTTTTTTATTTGCTACCGACATTATTTTAAAATATCACTATTTAGATAATATCAATTAATACAATAAAGCTAGTTTTTTTATACAAAAAGTATAAGAATTGTAATTAAAATAGTATTTAAAAGCTTAATGTTCTTTTAATACAATAATAAAAGGGTACTAGAATCTGTAATTCTATTACCCTTTAACTTTTTTTAAAACTAAACAAATATAAATTAATTATTTACTTGCAGCAGCACTTTTACCTGCAATTTGTCCAAATACAAATATATCTGCAATAGCATTTCCACCTAGACGATTTCCAGCGTGAATGCCACCTGTAACTTCTCCAGCTGCCCATAGACCTTCAATAACATTTCCACTATCATCTAATACTTCAGCTTCTGTGTTAATTACAATTCCACCCATTGTGTGGTGTAGAGAAGATTTACGAGGACTTAGAACAAATCCAACATCTGGATTATTTTCAATTGCTTCTATATCTATTGCACCTGCTAATACTTCTTTATTAAATTCAGGATCATTTTGGTTTTCAACATAGCTATTGTAAGTTTCAATTACTTCACGTAATTGTTCTTCAGTAAATGTAGCATTTGAACCACCAGCTGATGTTTTAGTTGCTTCAGCAAGTTCAGCTAATGTTGAACCATACCACACATGTCCATTTTCAACCATAGATTCAACTGTTGTACCAAATAGAGAGTCATCAAGGCTTGTACCTTTTGCTAGACCATCTTCATTTCCTGATCCTCTTCCTGCATAAATAATATAGAAAATGCCATTATCTAATGCTAGTTAAGCTTTTGCAAGAACATCACGTTCAGCATATTCATTTACAAAACGTTTACCATTGCCATCAATCCAAATTTGTTCGGAAGCATCTGACCAAATTGCATCAGTCATTGTTCCTTTTAATGGTGAAGAAGAAGGCATCATTTGAGCTACACCCAAGTCAACTGTTGCTGCTCCAATATCCATTGCCATGCTGATTCCATCACCTTCATTTGTACCTACATTTGTAGTTAATGTAGTTGCAGATAAATCATCACCCCAATATTCATCATACTCTTTAACCATTGCAGGATTTGCACAATAACCACCACTTGCAATAATTACTCCAACTGACGTGTCTATAGTAATTTTTGTACCATCAGCTTTTTCTGCGATTACTCCAACTACTTTTCCATCTTCTGTTAGTAAAGTTGTACCAGCTGTTTCTGTGTAAATTGTAACTCCAGCTTTTTCTGCAGCAGTTTTTAAAACATCAATTAATGGTTGGCCAGCTGTATAAGAGTGAGTTCTTGGCCACATTGCTCCTAAAACAGTATAAAGTGTTTCTCCTGCACCTTCTTTTGAAGCAGTTCCAACACCAAGTTCACCAGCCCAATCGTAAGATTCTAAAGAATTTTCAGCTAGTGTAGTAGCTAATTCAATATTTGATGCAATCCATTCACCATCATTCATTTGACGAAGTCCACCAACATATATATGCCACATGTGTAAAGAAATTGAATCAAATCCAGGCATGTCAACACCAGCAGTTTTACCTTCATTTGCGGTATAATAATTTTTGATATCAGTTTGTAGTTGTGTTAATACGTTAGCCCATTCTGGAAATTCTTCAAAGTGAAGTTTTTCATCAGAGGTAGATAATTTCAAATAAGAATCTAGTGTATGTTTTTGAGCTTCAGTTAAAATTGTTTCTGATTGAGCTATAGTGTCAACTGCATTGTAAGCTCCTCCAGCCATCATAGTGTTTCCACCTAATACAGATCCTTTTTCAATAAGAATAACTTCAGCACCTTCTTGAGCGGCAGAGATTGCAGCACTTAATCCAGCACCACCTCCACCAATTACTACTATTTCAGTGCTCCATGTTTCATCATCAGCTGCAGTTGCATGATATGCATTTGCATTTAATGTTTCTTTATCAAGACCTGCAGCAACTGCAGCTTCTGTTGCAGCACGCATAATTGCATTACTTGTAAAAGTTGCACCTGTAACAACATCTACTGTAGTAGTTTGATATTCAACCATTTGTGCTGGGATTCTATCTACCGCAACACTAGTTAAACTTGCTGTTTCATTAAATTCAGTTAATTCTACGTTAGTGATTTTACCATCTTCAACAGTCATTTCAACAGTGATAGGGCCTTGCATACCACTTGAAGTACCGGTAAATGTTGTAGATGATGCACTTGAGTTATTATCTGTTGTTGATGAGCATGCTACAACACTTAGCATCATTAATACAGATAATACTAATATAAGTATTTTCTTCATTCTTTTCCTCCTTACCTATTTTATGATTATAAACTTGTAAGTAGCTAACAGGTCAAGAAAATTGTGAAAAAACTATCTTATATCATCAGGCAAATATCCTAATCCAATTCCATGAACAAATTTGTTGTATTTCATATAACTAATGTAAACGCGTCCTATTAAATCCCCATCGATATATTGATTACTAGATTCAAGTTTATCAAGTAAAGGTTTAATATCACTTTTTGTTAGGTTGAATGGATTTTCTGTTTCTAACAATATGTGCAATTTTGTTCCTCCTTTAGTAGGGGGAATTGTTTTAGGGAGATTTAAATTTAATTTATTTTTATTTCTTTCTAAAATACCCAGTCCTATTAAAACATTTAGGTTTTCAGTATTACTTAGTATACTTTCTTTTGTGATTTTAATTGAAATGTATGAGTAAGGCATAGCTTCTTGTAATATTTTTACTGTTTCAATATTATCTTTTGATAGATTTACTGTATTTCCAAAATTAAAAACATTATAACTATTATCAACTGTATAATTAATAATTTCTTGAGTGTTATTATTTATTAATGAAAAAAATTCTTGCATTTCATTTAATCTAAATAATTTTAATTCTTGTTGTCTGATTAATTTTTCTAGCTCAATTTTTCTTAATTCAAACCAATTATTTATAGTAGATAAATCTTGATTTTGTGCATAAAGAGATTCTTCAATGCTCATATCAAAACTTCGTAACATTTGAGCGTGATATATATTTAAAGCATCTAAATTAGAAAAGTATCGATAGTTATTTTTTTCTCTTTCACCTGATATTAGACCAATCCTATCATAGTATCTAACTTTACTAGTACTGATTCCTAAACGTTTAGAAAATTCACTTACTTTCATATTTTCACCTCCTAATTCAACTATAAATATATAATATTTTATTTAAGATTAAATGCAAGTAAACATATTATAAAGATTTTATGTGTTTATTAATTTATAATATAAATATAATCATGAATCTATTTTTAAATATTTATGAAATATAAATTCATTTTCATTTAAAGAAAAATATAATCAGATTTTAGATGTTATAATTTTGATAAAGGAGAGCTAATATGAAATTAGAAAATTTGATTAATATAAATACAAGTATGGAAATTGTGTCTTTTGATGAAGAAGAAGTGTTAAGAGTAGTTAAAACAAATAAGGTAGAAATACCAGATGAAAATACTTATGTTAAGCTTAAAGATTGTTTGTTTCATAATGGGACAATTGAAGTAAAAATGTTAAGTAGATTACTAAAAGATGCACCTGAACATGCTAGAGGTTTTATAGGAATTGCTTTTAGAATAAGTGATGATGATTCTAAATTTGAATCATTTTATATTAGACCTACAAATGCATTTACTACTGATCCTGTAAGAAAAAATAGAGGTTGTCAATATTTTTCTTATCCAAAATATACATTTTCTTATTTTAGAGATAAGGGAATAACTGATTATGAAAATCCAATAAAAATAGGTTTAGATGAGTGGGTTAATTTAAAAGCAGTAATTAAAGATTCACATGGATTATTTTATTTAAATAATGAATTAGTATTAGAAGTAAAAGATATGAAACACGGAAAAGATTTAAAGGGAAGTGTTGGGTTATTTATAGATATAGGTACTGAAGGCTTTTTTAAAGATTTAAAAGTTGAACTTGATGATTAATTAAAAAGGGGGCCATAAATGAATGCAATAAATACATTATTACCGGTGCTGTTTATGATTTGTTTGGGAATGATTTCTAGAGTAAAAGGATTTATAACTCCTAAACAAAAAGATGGAGCTAATACATTAGTATTTAATATATTATTTCCAATAATGATTTTTAGTATTTTATTTTCATCAAAAATTGAATCTTCTGCACTACTTATTGTTTTATATGTATTTATTGTATTTGTACTTAGTTTTATAGTCGGAAAATTATTAGGAAAGTTTACTGGAGAGAGATTTTCTCACATATCTCACTTTATGATGACTACTTGTGAAGGTGGAAATGTAGCTTTACCTTTATATCTTTCAATAGTTGGTGCATCAAATAATACAGTTATATTTGATTTAGGAGGAGTGATTTTTGCGTTTATACTAATTCCAATACTT